>JBBQZI010000309.1:0-1593 GCA_038207855.1 Burkholderiales bacterium | reverse complement strand
CAGGATTACGCCCCGCAGTTCACCTTTGAGCGCCGTGCCTTCGTGACCTTGCGGCTGGAAAACTAGGCGCGGCTGCAGGGTGCGTCTCACACGATTACTGCTGATTGGCCTATGGCTCGGTTTGGCTGGGTGGTCAGCGCTGGCTCAGAGCCAGGTCAAGCTGCAGGTTCAGCCGCGCGTGGTAATCGTCAGCAGTGGCAATACGGCAGCTTACTCGGACGCGGCGCAGTCCCTGATCGCGCAGCTTGAACAAGGTGGCGTGTCGCCTTACGACATCTGGCAAATGAATGTGGCTGACCTCCTTGCGCAGCAGACGGCTGGCAAGCTGCCGCGCCCGCGGCTTTTTGTGGCTCTGGGTACCGAGGCTTCTGCCGCACTGGCTATTGCGCCAGGAGGCACGCCGGTCTTGTCGGCCCTGGTACCGCGCAGCAGTTTCGAGCGGGTATTGCGCAGCAGTGGCCGCAAGGTATCGGCACAGTTCGCGGCGATTTACCTGGATCAGCCGTTCGCTCGCCAACTGGCGCTGGTACAACTGGCGTTGCCGCAGGCTCAGCGCGTGGGTGTGTTATTCGGGCCGGATTCAGTCGCCCGTGCAGCCATGCTCAGAGCGACGGCGATGGCCAAACATTTGACTCTGGTTGAGGCTTCGGTTGATGCGCCCGATGGGATTTTTCCAGCCCTTCAATTGGTGCTTGACAGTGATGTGTTGCTGGCACTGGCTGACCCGCAGGTTTACAACAGCAACAGCATCCAGAATATTTTGCTGTCGGCCTTGCGCGCCAAGGTGCCGATGGTGGCGTTTTCTCCGGCCTATGTGCGCGCCGGCGCCTTGCTGAGCCTGCACACGACGCCAGTTCAGGCTGGGCATCAGGCCGCAGCCTGGGTGACCGATCTGCTGGCGGACAGGCCGTGGCCCAGCGCCGCCGTCGAACCTGACGATTTTGAAGTGTCTGTCAACGTGCATGTGGCCCGAGCCCTGGGCTTGTCGCTTGATGCGCCGACTTTGCGGCTTGAATTGCGCCGGCTGGAACACTTGCCATGAAGGGGCTTGACATTCGCGCGCGCATGCTGCTGGCTGCTGTACTGCCGGTGGTTTTGGCCAGCACGCTGCTGGCAGCGGTGTTTCTGCTGTCGCGCTTTGACGATATGCAGGCATCGTACGAACAGCGCACGCGCGCGGTGGCCCGGCAGTTGGCATTGGCCAGTGAATATGGCCTGTTTTCTGCCAATTTGACCCAGTTGCAGGGAATTGTTCTCGGGGGTTTGCGCGAGCCGGATGTGCGCTGGGTGGCGGTTCTGGATGGAAAAGGGCGCTTGCTGGTCAGCGCCGGTGACAGCGCGGGTTCCGGTGAATTGGGTTTTTCTAACGCCGAATTGCAAGGTTTTGATGCCGTTCGACGGCTTGACATGCTGGCGCAGCCGGTGTTTGCCAGCGGCATCAAACTTGACGAGTTGTATGAAGATGCCAAAACTCACGCCAACGGGGCACCTGCGCAACTGGGTCAGGTTGTGATGCGGTTTTCCCGCCAATCTCTGGACAAGCGCAAGCATGACATGCTGTTGCTGGGCGCGTTTGTCAGCTTCTTGGGTTTG
>JBBQZI010000308.1:0-1638 GCA_038207855.1 Burkholderiales bacterium | reverse complement strand
GAATAAGCGCCAGTAGCTCCTGAATCAATAGCAACTGAAACGCCCAACAGCGCCAGCGTGTGCTGCTGCAGCGCCGTCGCATCAGTGATTTTTTGCTCCACCTTGGCGCGCCGGTCGCGTTGCGCCAACAAGGCGTTGTCGGTGACGGTTTGCAGGGTTTCCAGCGCGGCCAGGCGCTGGGTGAGCGTTTGCAAAATATCGCTGGCCGCCTCCAACTGGGCACGTTCATCCTGCAGCGCGGCGACCTCGCGCGCGGGCAAGCCCCAATCGAGCTCGCGGTAGTCGCGGTATTCCACCAGCTTGGCCAGCGCGCTTAGACGCTCGTTGATGCCTTTGAGCTGTGCCTGTGCCTCACTGATGTGCTTGGCGAGTTGCGCCAACGCCGCTTCCAGCACACGGCGCTTGCTCTGTAGCGCGGCCAATTTGGAGGCGTTGCTCCAGCCCAGCACATAGCGGCCGCGGTCGTCCAGGCGGTGGCGGTCGTCTTTTTCGTGGCGCTCACCCCCGGCCTTGATCTGCCCAGCGCGGGTGATGGCTTTGAGCTCACGGCGAAACTGCTCTTGGGTGGCGCAGCAGGCCACATCAAAGCGGTGCTGCAGCTCACGGTCTACCCAGGCATAAAACGGCGAATCGGGTTTGACACTGAGCTTGCGCACCAATGAGTCGGGGTGCAGAGTAGCGGCCTCAGGGCGCACCGGCAGGCGCACCCGAAAGTACACCAGTCGCCCCTTGAGCCGGGTTTTGTCCACCCAGTCCGCGACCTGGGCGTAATAGGCATCGGGCACCAACAGCGACAAGCCAAAGTTGTGCAACAGGCGCTCAATGGCGCCTTCCCAATCGCGCTCCTGATCGCGCACCTCGATCAACTCACCCACAAACGGCATGCTGTCTTCATCCAGGTGCAGGGCCGCGCAAAGCTCGGCACGCATGGCGATTTGCTGCGCGTCGATGTTGCTGCGACGGCCTTTCAGGCTGGTAATCTCCCCCGACAAGGCATCGTGCTCGGTGCGGCCTTGTTTGAATTCAACGCTTTTTTCAGTCTGCGTGTTTTGCACGGTATCGGCTTGGGCGGTCTCAACCTCAATCATTTGCAGGCAGGTTTGCTGCTGCGCCACCAGGTCTTCGGTGCTGCCGACTTGCAGCAGGTTCAAAGTGCGGCGCAGCTCGTCATAGCGCGCGGCGTTGGCTTGGCGACGGGTGATCTCGGCCTGATGCGCGGCAATTTCAGCCTCGATGCGGGCAAGGCGCGCCCCACCCCGCTCGGCCAGGCTTTGGCGCAATTCGCGTTCTTGGGCAAGCTCGGCGGCGCGCTTTTCTTCGAGCTTTTTAACCTTGGCCTGGTCGCGCGCCAGGTCTTCGGCCAAGGCCTGCAGGCGCTGCTCGATCAGCGTCAGTTTGAACCGGGCGAAATAGCTTTTGAGCGCATCACGGCAGGCGCGCAGTTCGTCGGTGGCGGCCAAAAGGTTGGTGTGTTCATCACTGTCTGCCACCAGCGGGGTCAGCATCTCGACCTGGTGCTTGGCGGTGAGCACTGCCGCATGGGCGCGGTTCAGGTCGTCAAAATGGGTAATCAGCGCGGCAATGCGTGGGGCCACCTCAAAAGGCTCCAACATGTGCTGGCGCACAAAGTCGGTCAGG
>JBBQZI010000307.1:0-1653 GCA_038207855.1 Burkholderiales bacterium | reverse complement strand
GTCGCTTCAGATGCTCCAGCGTGACATACAAAAAATTGGCACTGCCGCAGGCCGGGTCAAGCACGCGCAGGGTGCACAGCCGGTGGTGAAAAGCCATCACCTGCAGGCGCGCCTCTTTCCACTTGGCGCGCACGGCGGTTTCATGGCGCTTCAAGGCCTCTTGATCGCTTTTGAGCTGCTTGCGGTCAAAGCTGGCGGCATCGGTACCGCCTTTGGCCAGCGGCGGGCGGGCTTCCAGATCGGCGGCCTCATGCGCCAGCATCAGCGCAGCGGCTTGGGCGTTGGCCCATTCGGTGCGCAGTGGCTCAATCACCGTCGGCAGCACCAACCGCTCAACGTAAGCGCGCGGCGTGTAGTGAGCGCCGAGGGCATGGCGCTCGACCGGGCTCAGGGCGCGCTCCAGCAGGGTGCCAAAAATGGCGGGTTCGACCTCACGCCAATTGGCTTGGGCGGCTGCAATCAGCAGGTCAACTTGCGCCGGTGTCAGAAGCAGGCTGTAGCCATCGGCGGCGCTGTTTTTGAACAGCTTGCCGTTAAAGTGCAGCACTTTTTTGGCCAGTGCAATGCAAAAACCACCCTGGTCCATGTCGGTCCACAGGTGGCGCAGCATGATTTGCAGCGTGGCAGGGTCGTCGCGATGGGTTTTAAGCAGGCCGACAAAGCTGTCTTTGGGCAACAGGCCAACGTCTTCGGCAAACATGCTGAAGAGACAGCGGGTTAAATACGATGCTATATTTTCAGAAGCATCCAGCGCTTGATTGGTAAGGGCTAGAGGTCGATTTGCGCTTGATTCGAGGGCGTTGGCCAGTTGTGCCAGCAGGGCGGCTACTTGGCGGGTGACTTGGGCGCTGATCAGCGCTGGGTTGAGTTTGTCGGGTTCCAGCCAAATTTGCCGCAGGCGCTGGCGCACCTCGGGGCGGGCCAGGTCGGCCAGCAGGAGGCGGTGGCTGCGCGGGTCTGGAAAGGGTGTGTAGGCACCGCCGCTCTGGCTGAACTCGGCATACACCTCGATGACATTGCCGACATCGACCACCAGCACAAAAGGTGGTCGGCCCTCAGACGCAGGCAGCGCGCGCACATAGTTTTGCGCCTGGGCGTGGGCGCGCAGCAGGCCATCGTCAAAGCCTTTGGTGTGGCTGGCGGCCCTGAGTTTTTTGGATTCGAGGCAAAAGTGGCCGCGCTTGTAGCAGTCAATGCGCCCGGCGCTGTTGCTGCCATCGCCATGACGAAACGTCACCGGGCGCTCGAACATGTAGTCTTGCTCGGGCGTGGCGTGGGGTTTGTCGACGTCAAGCAGGGCACACAGGTCGATGACGAAGCTTTGCGCGGTGGCCAGCTCACTGGCCGTGGTGCCGCTCCAGCGCGTGATGAAGGCCTGGGCGGCTGTGGCGTTGTCAGCGTTGTCAGAGGGGGTTTGCATATCTGA
The DNA here is from genome assembly GCA_038207855.1 of Burkholderiales bacterium. Classification (GTDB taxonomy): domain Bacteria; phylum Pseudomonadota; class Gammaproteobacteria; order Burkholderiales; family Burkholderiaceae_C; genus Rhodoferax. The sequence continues at coordinate 227 of JBBQZI010000307.1, read as the reverse complement.
TCGATGATAGCTGCGGGCATCAGCGTGTCGGCCGGTGCAGCGCTTCGCAGTGCGCCTGAACAGCCTGTAGGTCAACGGGCCAAAGGGGCAAAGCCGCTACCATCGCGTCATGGACAAATTCTTCAACACCGCTGGCCCGAATCAACCCGACATCCACTACACCTTGCTGCCCAAAGACCGGGTGAACTGGCCGGAGCTGTCTGGTTTGATCGCGGCACGCAAGTATT
>JBBQZI010000306.1:0-1667 GCA_038207855.1 Burkholderiales bacterium | reverse complement strand
AACCCCTGGGTAGTTTGCTCGGTCGCCTACCGGCTTTTCCTGGCTCGCTGCTGTTTGTCACGGCACTGAATGTGGTACTGGCCAAGCAATTGGCCGCTGATGTGACGCAGATGCTGGCCGGCAAGAAGCTGCGTCTGCGCGTCACCGATGCGCAATGGTCGTTTGACTTCGAATGGAAAAACGGCCGTTTTGTCGCCTGCCAGAACAAGGCAGAGGCCGATCTGACCATCAGCGCCCGCGCGCATGATTTTGTGCTGCTGGCACGTCGCCAGGAAGACCCCGACACGCTGTTTTTCAACCGCCGCCTGGCCATGGAAGGCGACACCGAACTCGGCCTGCTGGTGAAGAACACCATCGACGCGATTGAGTTGCCGGTGCTGAGCATCGACAAACTACACCCAAAGCATGTGCTGGCGCAGGCCCGCGCGCTGTTCAAGACACGCTTGGGCGGCTTCAAGCCTCACACGTCGTGAGCCACCGCATCGTCGTCGCCATTTCAGGGGCCAGCGGGGCCATTTATGGCGTGCGACTGCTGCAGGTATTGCGCGGGCTTGAAGGGGTGCAAACCCATTTGACGGTATCGGATGCTGGCTGGCTCAACGTGCAGCAAGAGCTCGACATGCCGCGCACCGAGGTCGAAGCATTGGCCGATGTGGTCTACCCGGTGCGGGATGTTGGTGCCGCAATTGCCAGCGGCTCATTCCAGTGCGACGGCATGGTGGTGGCACCGTGCTCCATGCGCACGCTGGCGGCCGTGGCGCTGGGGCTATCCGACAACCTGATCACACGCGCCGCCGATGTCATGCTCAAAGAGCGCCGCCGCCTGATTTTGATGGTGCGCGAAACCCCGCTCAATCTGGCCCACCTGCGCAACATGACCAGCGTGACCGAAATGGGCGGCATCATCTTTCCCCCCGTGCCAAGCTTTTACCAACGCCCGCAAACCCTGGCCGACATGGTAGACCACAGCGTCAGCCGTGTCATGGATTTGCTTGGCTTGGCGCAAGCTGATGCACCCCGTTGGAACGGGCTGCGAGCCTGATCAAAACCATGGCCTACCGTGACCTGCGCGACTTTATCCATCAACTGGAACAACTGGGCGAGCTCAAGCGCGTCAGCGCCCCGGTGTCGCCACACCTGGAAATGACCGCGCTGTGCGACCGCACCTTGCGCGCGGGTGGCCCGGCACTGCTGTTTGAGCACCCCACCGGCCACAACATGCCGGTGCTGGGCAACCTGTTTGGCACGACACGCCGGGTTGCCCTGGGCATGGGTGTTAACGATGTGAGTGAGTTGCGCCAGTTTGGCCATGTGCTCGCCACGCTGAAAGAACCCGAAGCACCCAAAGGCTTCAAGGAACTGATCGGCATGGGTAGCCTGATCAAAACCCTGTGGAGCATGGCGCCGAAAGAGCTGCGCAGCGCGCCCTGCCAGGAGATCGTGCGCGAAGGCGCTGATGTCGATTTGTCACGGCTACCGATTCAGCACTGCTGGCCCGGCGATGTGGCACCGCTGATCACCTGGGGGCTGGTCATCACCCAAGGGCCGCACAAGGCGCGGCAAAACCTCGGCATCTACCGCCAGCAGGTATTGGCGCGCAACAAAGTCATCATGCGCTGGCTGCCGCACCGCGGCGGCGCGCTAGACTTTAAAGAGCACGCCGCACT
>JBBQZI010000305.1:0-1820 GCA_038207855.1 Burkholderiales bacterium | reverse complement strand
TTCAGGCGGGCTTGGATGAGACGTGGGTAAAGTGTGGCTGTATTCATGCGCTGAATCGTACCGTGAAATCCGGAATCTGCGGACGTAAATTTCGGAATCCAAGACCGTGAAATCCGGAATGACCACGCCGCCAAATGCCTGTCTTGTTTAGCCGCCGTAGGGCCTCTCGGCCAAATGAACCACTTCAGCAGCCAGATCTTCCAGGCGGCGGCGCTGCTGGCGTGCCGCTGCGCGTAACTGGTTGAAAGCATCTTCCCGGCCAAGGACGCTCTGCACCATGGTGATACCAATGGCCACATTGACATTGCGGTCTGCGCCGAGTGCGTTTTGCAGTTGCTGGCCGGTCGCCTCAAGCGTCCGCAGTTCGTTGGTGCGCCGCTCAGCCTCACCTTCAAGCGTCAGTCGCTTGGCTGCCTCGTCGATCAGTTTTTCTTTTTGCTGGCGCGTGAGATCGGTGATGTCCACCAGCACCGCACGGCATTCCTGCTGGCAGACTGAACGCATGGCCTCGATGAGAACCTGGATCGGCAGACGATCATCTTGCACCAGCGTCAGCGTGCAGCGCTGCTTGGCCTCGGTGGCAAACACCTGCTGCAAAAAGGCATTGAAAACAGGGCGTTCGCGCCACTCAATAAATTCAGGCAGGCCACGGCCGTTGAGTAAGCCCCGCACGGTACCCAGCATGGCGGCACCCGCCAGGTTGATTTGCAAGATCAAGCCATTGCGCGCCAGACTGATGAAGCCCGTGGGCGAAAAATCGTAAAAATCAGCGTAGCGCGCCATTGCGTCAACCATTTCCGAGCGGGCCCGCATCAACTCCTCGTTTTGCAACTCCAGCTCGATTTGATGCACTTGCAGTTCATGCACCAGCCGCACCGACTGCGCAGGCGATGGTGTTACCACGCCCAACTGCGGGCGCTCCTGCAGACGTTGTTCGGCGTGACTGCGCAGCTTGTCAGGTTCTTGTTTCATGCTATTTTTTAGTCCTTCCCTGCCGGCATATCTAGCGTAAACCGTGCGCCTGTGCCGGTATTAACGACCGAGATACGACCCTGCAACTTGTTTCCGACAACTATAGAGCAATACCGCTGCCCTGCCCCTCCTCCTTGGTGGTGGAGTTCGGCTCAAACACCTTTGCCACAGGGGCGACATCGATGTAGCCGCCATTGTCTTCGGTGTCCATCACAACGCGATCGGCGTGGCGGTGCGCCAGTTGCCGGGTTGCCAGCGTTCGTGTGGCCTTGGCCGCTGAGGGCGCTTGGCGTGGCAGCCATCCCTGCAAGGCCGTTGGATTGGCGCGCGCACCGCTGGCCAGGTAGTCGGCCAGCAAGGTTTGGCGAACCTGGTTGGCTGGCAACTTGGCGCTATCGGTCAAGTAGTCAAACAGCGCATCGACCAGCAGCTCGGGCGTGAGTTGGTGGGTGCTGTGCTGATGCTGCCACAGCCAGTCAGAGAACGCCCAAAAATTCCAGAACGCCGATCGCCCGTCAGCACCGGCGGCAGACCCGATCTCACGGGCACCGGCACCGGCACCGGCACCGGCACTGTCGCTGTCGCTGGCGGCTGTCGCTGAACCGCCAGCGTGGTGCAGCAGCAAAAGCATGCTTTGGCCAAAGCGCCCGGAGTTGGCCAGTAAATCCCAGTAGCGGGCAAAACGCGCAAAGCAAACCAGTGTGTCGGCATCGACCACAGCCGTTTGTTGCACGGTATAGGGCGGCTCGGGCGCGTAGTGCATGCCGTGGGCAGCGGTGTGACGGGTGATGGGCGTGCCGCGCAATCGCTTCAAAATACCGAGTTGAATCTCGTGCGGGCCAATCGCC
>JBBQZI010000304.1:0-1909 GCA_038207855.1 Burkholderiales bacterium | reverse complement strand
GGGCGATGAATTTGTGGTGGTGCTCGGGCAAATTGATGGCCCATCAGAGGGTGCACGTGCAGTGGTCGGTGTGGTCAGCCAAAAACTGCTTGACGCGCTGGCAGAGCCCTATAGCTTGACCCTGTCAGGCGGCGCAGCAGGCGCTGCTGTTGTATTGCAGCGCTGTACGGCGAGCCTGGGGGTTTCGGTATTTTCCCAAGGCGTGCCCACGGTTGGTGAAGTCATGAATCGCGCTGACGCCGCCATGTACCGCGCCAAGCAAGGCGGTGGCAACCGGTTTGACATGGCTGTGTGAATCGGCGCTGCGGGCAGTGCGGAAAGCCGCATCACTCATTTGTTGAACGATACCGCGTACCCGGCCCGATTGGCTAGACTGGCCCCCATCGCACCAATAGGCACTTAAGAAAGGTCCACCTTGACTTCCATCTTCAAATTTGGCCGAACCACTGTCCGCCAGTTCGCCCTGGCGTTGTTTTTGCCCGTTGTTGCCGTGCTGTTGTTGGCGTGCGACCAGCAGCGCATTTCCGAACTGGAGGAGGGCTTTTCCACCGAGGCCGACGTACGGGCCAAATTTGGCGAACCCGAGGCGGTTTGGCAGGACGCTGCTGGCAACCGCGTTTTTGAGTACAACCGCCAGCCCGCCGGGGCCAAAAATTACATGATCTCGATTGGCGCAGACGGCAAGATGGCGGCCTTGCGCCAGGTGCTCAATGCGCAGACGTTTGCCAAAATTACACCGGGCATGCTGCTGGAAGAGGTTCGCAAGATGCTGGGCAAGCCCATGAAAGCAACTTTTTTCGAGCTCAAGGGCGTTTGGCATTACGACTGGCGTTATATGGACGGCCCGAATGAAGCCGACAAAAAGATTTTTACCGTGGTGCTGGACCGTGAGTTGCGCGTGTTGTCGACCACTTCGGTGGCTGACCCGGCACTAGAGAGGCGCTGATCAAAGCCTTGCGCCTTCAGATCTTGGCTGGCTGGCCGATTCCACCGCAAATTCAATTTGGGCGTTGGTCAGATCGCGTACCTGAAAGTCAGGTTGATGCGCCGTCGCCCGAGTAACGCGTGCGCGCCCTCGGCGAGCGGCTGCACACCATGAAAAGCCAGCCGCGACGGCCCGCCCCAAACCACCACGTCGCCATGCACCAGCCGCCAGCGCTGCGGGCGCTCGCGCCGGTCCATGGTGCCAAACAAAATACGGCTGGCAGCCCGAGTGATACCGAGACGATCGGTGCGGTGAAGTCTTTTTCGTTCTTGTCCTGGTGCAGCGTGAGCTTGGCACCCGGCACATATTGGTTGATCAAACAGGCGTTGGGCGCAAAGTTGGCATAGCCGGCCTGGGCAGCGGCGCGCTGTGCCAAATCTGCCAAGCACGCTGGCATGGCCGGCCAAGGATTACCGGAATCCGGGTGACGCGCGGCGTAGCGGTAGCCATGTGGGTCAGACACCCAGCCTAAAGCGCCGCAACTGGTGGTGCCAACGGTCATGGTGTGGCCGCCGGGGGTTTGCATGTGGCGCAGGGGTGCTTGGGCGGTGATGCTGTTTAAGGCGTGCAACAAGGCGCAAGCCTGGCTGTGAGCGAAGCCGTGCAACAACACCGCACCGGGGGCGATAGGTGTTTCGGCCAGCTCCGGGTCGGGCGGTAAGTCGTCAAACAGGTCGTTGGTCATGGGGCGTTATGCCAAGATGGATTCTGCAATTGCGCTTGCAGCACGGCCGGTCAGCTCAATCGTGCAGCCGGTACGGCTCTTCAAAATCCCGGAAATCATGCTCGGCCCGTGCGCCGTCACACCAGGCTTTGACACCGGGCAGGGCCAGCACGCGCTCCAGGTAGGCGTTGATGTCATCGGGCACCGGCAGCGCGTAGGTTTTCAGGCGGGTGACGATCGGTGCAAAGTAGGCATCGGCC
>JBBQZI010000303.1:0-2043 GCA_038207855.1 Burkholderiales bacterium | reverse complement strand
AGGTTGCGGAAAAACCCGCGGTGCGAACGCCCGATGGGTGAACGTGTGGCGGCGACGATATAGGCTTCTTGGATTTGTTTCATGTCTGTTCTCAATCGGTGTTTAGTTGCGCACGGGCTTGCCGGTGGACATCATTCCCATGATCCGCTCTTGCGTCTTGGGGTTGCCTAGCAGCGTGCCAAAGGCATTGCGCTCCAGCGTCATCAGGTATGCCTCATCGACCAGGCTACCCGCATCAACATCACCGCCGCACACCACCGCCGCAATCTGGCAGGCAATGAAATAGTCGTAGGCGCTGATGAAACCACCGTCGCGCATATTGACCAAGGAGCCCTTGATGGTGGCAATGCCGCTGCGCCCGGCCACCGGGAACAGACGCTTATTCGGCGCGCGGTAGCCGCTGTTGAACATGGCGCGCGCCTCGTTGATGGCAACAAAAAGCAGCTCATCTTTGTGCGCCACGATCACATCGCTATCCAGCACATAGCCCAGCTTGCGCGACTCAATGGCACTGGTGCCGACCTTGGCCATGGCCGCTGCGGTAAAGCCTTCGGTGAGAAACGGCAGCATGTCCTTACCCGTCGAAGTGGCGGCGTTATCCGCTGCGCGCCGGGCAATGTAAGTCAAACCGCCGCCGCCGGGCACCAGGCCGACACCGACTTCCACCAGGCCGATGTAGCTTTCCATCGCCACCACGCGCTTGGCCGAATAAGCTGCCAACTCGCAACCGCCCCCCAGCGCCAAGCCGCGCACGGCAGACACCACCGGCACGTTGGCGTAACGCAATTTCAGCATGGCTTGCTGCATTTCCAGCTCGGCCTCTTGAATCGCTTTGACACCGCCCATCATGAAAGCCGGCAACATGGCTTGCAGGTCAGCGCCGGCTGAGAACACCTCGCCTTCGGCCCAAATCACCAGGCCTTTGTAGTCGGCTTCGGCCAGTTCTACGCCTTTGAGCAGACCTTCAATCACGCCCGGGCCAATCGCGTGCATCTTGGTTTTGATACTGGCAATCAGCACATCGCTATCGGCTGCTTCAGGTAGCGTCCACAAGCGAATCGACTCGTCTTCAAACAGCGTGCTGCCAGCGGTGGCCGCCGATGCAGCATTCGCACCCAGCACGCTTTCCGGGAAAAATTGACGCGCATAAACCGGCAAACTGCGTACCGGCACAAACTGCCCGCTGGTCGGGTTCCACGAGCCTTGCGGGGTGTGCACACCACCGGCATCGGCCACCGGGCCATTGAAAACCCAGTCGGGCAGCGGTGCGTTGCACAGCGCCTTGCCGGCATCGATGTCTTCCTTGACCATGTTGGCGACCGTCAGCCAACCGGCTTCTTGCCAGAGTTCAAACGGGCCTTGCTTCATGCCAAAGCCCCAGCGCATGCAAAAGTCGACATCGCGTGCGTTGTCGGCAATCGTGCCCAGATGCACGGCGGCGTAATGGAAAGCATTGCGCAAAATCGCCCACAAAAACTGTCCCTGCGCGCCTTCGCTGTTGCGCAGCAATTGCAGGCGCTCGCCAGCGGGCTTTTTCAGTATGCGGGTGTAGACCTCATCGGCCTTTTCACCGCCGGGCACATAAGTCTTGCTCACCCGATCAAAGCGCAGGATGTCGCGACCGACTTTTTTGAAGAAACCAGCCTTGGTTTTTTGGCCCAGATTGCCCATCTCCAGCAAGGTCTTGAGCACCTCGGGGGTGGCAAAGCTGGCGTAGAACGGGTCGGTTTCGATCGTCAAGGTGTCTTGCAACGTCTTGATGACGTGCGCCATGGTGTCCAAACCGACCACGTCCGCGGTGCGGAAAGTGCCTGAGCTGGCGCGACCGAGCTTCTTGCCGGTCAAATCATCCACCACGTCGTATGTCAGGCCAAAGTTTTCGACCTCTTTCATGGTAGCCAGCATGCCGGCAATGCCAACCCGATTGGCAATGAAATTGGGCGTATCTTTGGCGCGCACCACGCCTTTGCCCAGCGTGCTGGTGACAAAGGCTTCCAGCTCGTCAAGGATTTGCGGTTGCGTGGTCGGCGTGTTGATCAGCTC
>JBBQZI010000302.1:0-2126 GCA_038207855.1 Burkholderiales bacterium | reverse complement strand
GCACGGCTGGGCTCAGGCAAATGCTTCGTTATTGAGGCAGACGAATACGACACAGCTTTTTTTGACAAGCGCAGCAAATTTATCCACTACCGGCCACGTACCGCGGTGCTCAACAACCTGGAGTTCGACCACGCAGATATTTTTGATGACCTGCCCGCCATTGAGCGCCAGTTTCACCACCTGGTGCGCACCGTGCCGGGTAGCGGCGCGCACGGCAGTGGACGCATCATCGTCAACGGCCTGGAAGAAAGCCTGGCGCGGGTGCTGCACATGGGTTGCTGGAGCGAGGTGCGCAGCTTTGGCGCGACCGTGAGCGACTTCACGGCGGCAGGCGAGGCGCACGACTTTGACGTGCTGCAACAAGGCCGGGTCGTCGGGCATGTGCAATGGGCGCTGACCGGCACGCATAACCAGCTCAACGCGCTGGCGGCGATTGCTGCAGCCGAGCATGTCGGCGTATCACCCGCCGTGGCGGCGCAGGCGCTGGGCAGCTTTGAGAACGTCAAACGGCGCATGGAGTTGCGCGGGCGCGTGGCGCATGGCGACGGTCAGATCACGGTCTACGATGATTTTGCCCACCACCCTACCGCCATTCGCACCACGCTCGATGGCCTGCGCCGCACGCTTAAAGCCGGTGAGCGCATCCTGGCGGTGTTCGAGCCACGCTCCAACACCATGAAACTCGGCACCATGAAGGCGCAGCTACCCTGGAGCCTTGAATCTGCCGACCTGTCGTTTTGCCACAGCGGTGGCTTGGACTGGGATGCAGTCAGCGCGCTGGCACCGATGGGCGACAAGGCGCTGGTGGCCGACAACATCGACACCCTGGTAGCCCTTGTCGCTCAAGCCGCCCACGCCGGCGACCACATTGTTTGCATGAGCAACGGTGGCTTTGGCGGCATGCACGCCAAACTACTTAAAACGCTACAACAAAAGTAGCTACTCACGCAAGTATTACAAGGGCTAGAGTCTTAAAAGACTATTAAATAGCGCGCCGCGCCAGCACCGCATTCGAAAGCACGTCCAGCGCCTGCAGCGAGTCATCCCAGCCCAAACAGGCATCCGTGATGCTCTGGCCATAAGCCAGTTTCTCCAGCTTGTCTTTGCCTGGCGTGAATTTTTGCGCACCGGCGTTCAGGTGGCTTTCGACCATGACGCCAAACACCTGGTGTGATCCGCCTGAAAGTTGCGTCGCAATGTCCCGCGCCACCTCCAACTGCTTTTCATGCTGCTTGCTGCTGTTGGCATGACTGCAGTCGACCATCAAGGCAGGCCGGAGCTTGGCTTTTTCAAGCTCGGCGCAAGCGGCAGCAACACTGACAGCGTCGTAATTTGGGCCTTTGCCACCGCGCAAAATGACGTGGCAGTCCTTGTTGCCAAGGGTTTGCACAATCGCCACACGGCCACTTTTGTGCACCGACAAAAAGTGGTGCCCACCAGCAGCAGCCTGAATCGCGTCGGTGGCGATGCGAATGTTGCCATCGGTGCCATTCTTGAAGCCAATCGGTGCCGACAGGCCAGAGGCCAGTTCGCGGTGCACCTGGCTCTCGGTGGTGCGCGCGCCAATCGCACCCCACGAGATCAAATCGCCCAAATATTGCGGTGAGATCACATCCAGAAACTCGCTGCCTGCAGGCAAGCCCAGCCGGTTGATCTCAATCAGCAGCTGGCGCGCAATGCGCAAGCCTTCGTCAATGCGAAAGCTCTCGTCCAGGTAAGGGTCGTTGATCAGCCCTTTCCAGCCAACCGTGGTGCGGGGCTTCTCGAAATACACGCGCATCACAATTTCCAGTGAATCAGCGTACTTGTCGCGTTGCACTTTCAACTTGCGAGCGTAGTCGATGGCGGCTGCCGGATCGTGAATCGAGCACGGCCCGACGATGACCAGCAAACGATCGTCCTTGCCCGCCATGATGTTGTGGATGTTGCGCCGCGTGGCACTGATCATCTTTTCAACCGGTGTGCCGTGGATCGGAAAAAACCGAATCAAATGCTCTGGAGGGGGTAGCACAGTGATGTCCTTGATGCGTTCGTTGTCGGTCTGACCGGTGCGGTCAGTGGCGTTGACATTTGACCCAGTAGCCCAGGCATCGGCATCAGGCGCAGCAGCTTTGGTTGGCATGAAA
>JBBQZI010000301.1:0-2220 GCA_038207855.1 Burkholderiales bacterium | reverse complement strand
ATGGCGCGCCCGGTGGTCACCGTACCATCCTGCGCCGATGCCATTGGCGCGACTGAGCAGCAGGGTGTTATTCGGGCTGCTGACGCGCAGGGCTTTGTTGACGCGCTGAGCAAGCTGCTGCAGCAAACCGAGTACACCCAGGCGCTGGGGTGGGCGGCACGACAATGCGTTGTTGACACTTACAGCTGGCAGGCGCATCTGGGCGCGATGGATGCGTACCTGCCCAACATCACCACACCACAGGTATCACCATGACGATCTGGCGTAACGCACTTTTTGCCTTGGGCGGCTTACTGGTCTGGCTGCTGTTTTGGTATGGCGACACCGCCCTGGCCACGGTTGACATTTGGCGCAGCTCTGAAACCTATGCCCATGGTTTTGTTGTACCGATTATTTCCCTATGGCTGATCTGGCGGCAACGCCAGGTGCTGCGTGGTTTCACGCCCAAGCCCGGTTTACTGGCCTGGCCATTGATGGCAGGGTGTGCCGCTTTGTGGCTGCTGGGTGACTTGGTAGCCATGAACGCGGTCACCCAATTTGCCCTGGTTGCGATGATCGTGCTGACGGTGCCTGCGGTGCTGGGCTGGCAGGTGGCGCGCGCCCTGATGTTTCCGCTGGGTTTTCTGTTTTTTGCCGTTCCCATTGGCGATTTCATGCTGCCCCAACTGATGGAGTGGACAGCCGATTTCACCGTTTTGGCGCTGCGTGCTTCAGGCATACCAGTGTTTCGCGAAGGGCAAAGTTTTGTCATCCCATCGGGCAACTGGTCGGTGGTTGAAGCCTGTAGCGGTATTCGTTACCTGATTGCCTCGGTCACCGTCGGCTGCTTGTTCGCCTACCTCAGTTACCAAAGCATGCGCCGGCGGCTGTTGTTTGTGCTGGTATCGATTCTGGTGCCCATTGTGGCCAACTGGCTGCGCGCCTACATGATCGTCATGCTCGGGCATTACTCTGGCAACACCATCGCCACTGGGGTGGACCACATCATCTACGGCTGGCTGTTCTTCGGCCTGGTCATCATGGTCATGTTCATGATTGGTGCACGTTGGGCAGAATCCCCAGCTCCGCAAGCTGATGCTGCGGCATTGGCTGCCAGCGTGGCAGTTGCCACCAAGGCTGACGCGCCTGTGAGTCCGTTTGCGACAGTACTGGCCGCAGCGGCAGTGGCGCTGCTGGTCGCGGTGCCGCACGCTGTCAATTGGGGGCTGGCACAAAACCAAAATCAAGCGGTGCCGGTTATCGCTACAGTGGCACCGGCAGCCGGCTGGCAGGCCGCTGCAGCACCACAGGCAGATTGGCAGCCATCGTTTGAAAACCCATCGGCACAGTTGCAAGCCAGCTACACATCGGCTTCGGGCACTGCGGTGGATGTGTACGTGGGCTATTACCGCAACCAGGATTACCAGCGCAAGCTGGTCAGTTCGCAAAACGTGCTGGTTAAAAGCAACGACCGCCTTTGGTCACGCGTAGGCGGTGATAGCCAAAATATTGTTGTTCAACAGCAGCCACTGGCCGTGCGCACCACTGAATTGCGCCGCTTGCAGCCCGATGCCGCAGGCCATGAACAGCGCTTGCTGGTCTGGCAGTTTTACTGGGTCAACGGTCACCTGACCGCCAGCGATGTACTGGCCAAAATCTACGGTGCGCTGGGCCGCCTGATGGGGCAGGGCGATGACGCTGCCGTCATCATGATCTACACACCCAAGCAAACCGAGGCCGCCGCCGTGCTGCAAACATTTGTTGATGCCCACGGCGCGGCCATTTTGACGGCCCTGCAGCAAACCCGGGCGCAGCGCCAGGCGGCACATTGAACCCAGCCGCCCCTTTGTTTAGAAAGAATCCTATGAAGCCAGTCATCTGCATCGTCGGGGCGCGCCCCAATTTCATGAAAATGGCACCCATTTTGCGTGCTTTGGCCGCACACCAGCCGCCTGTGCCGATGTTGCTGGTGCACACCGGCCAGCACTATGACCGTGACATGAGCGACCGTTTGTTTGAAGACCTTGGCCTGCCGCACCCCGACATCAACCTGGAGGTCGGCTCGGCCAGCCACGCGGTGCAAACCGCTGAAGTCATGCGGCGCTTTGAACCGGTGGTGGACGCGCACCAGCCGTCTTGCGTGCTGGTGGTGGGCGATGTCAATTCCACCCTGGCCTGCGCGCTGGTGGCGACCAAAAAAGGCATTCCGGTGGCGCATGTTGAATCAGGCTTGCGCAGCAA
>JBBQZI010000300.1:0-2386 GCA_038207855.1 Burkholderiales bacterium | reverse complement strand
CTGGGTGCCTTGATTGCCCTGCAGGAACACCGCGTGTTTGTCAGTGGCAGCGTCTGGGGCATCAACAGCTTTGACCAGTGGGGCGTTGAACTGGGCAAGCTGCTGGCCAAAGATGCGCAAGCGCGCCTGCACAGCGGCGATGCCAGTGGATTGGACGGCTCCACCGCCGGCCTGCTGGCGCGCTTCAGTTCGCGTTAAGTCAAATCAGGGCTTGGGCAAATAGCGTTGCCGGAATGCCTGCAACGCAGCTTGGTAGGGGTCGTGCGCCACCAGGTCCAGATCGCTGTGCTGGCCACCCTCAATCAGCAGCCATTGTTTGGGTGGGTTGGCCGCTTCAAACAAGTGCTGGCCAAGCTTGCTCGGGACGGTGGCATCCTGGGCTCCGTGCAGCATCAGCAAAGGTGCACGCACCTTGGCAATTTTTTCAATTGAAGCAAAACGCTCATGGCTGAAAAAGGCCACGACACGGGCCAATAAGCCCGCTTCACGCGCGACATCGGCAAAACTGGTGAAGGCCGACTCCAGAATCAGCGCGCCATAGTCATCCGGATAGGCCAGATGGCTGGCCAGCTCAACTGCCACAGCGCTGCCCATCGAGTGGCCATAGATGACCCGCTGCGTGGGCCGAAGCTCATGGCGTACCAACTCGGCCCAGGCCAGGTTGGCATCTTGCACAATCGATTGCTCTGACGGAATGATCGGCGTGCTTTGGCCCCAGCCCCGGTAGTCCACCGCCAGCACGGCAAATCCAGCATCGCGCAGCGCGTTGATCTTGTGCAGGTTCTCTGGCAGGTTGCGAAAAGTGCCGTGCAGGTAGAGCAGGGTCGGGGCATTCTTGTCGGGGTGCGGCAGCCACCACAGCTCCAAGCGGTGTGGCAAAGCGGGGCTGATCGCCCCCTCAATGGGTTGATGGGCAGAGGGCGGCACGGTGACAAAGTAGCGCACATCACCGGTGCGCAAACCGGCAAGGTCGCCAGCTGCACTGGGTGTGGGCCGGTAAATGGCTTGGCGCTCGCGCGCATCAAGCCAGGCGCAGCCGCTGGTCAACAATGTTGACAGCAACAGACAAAGAATCGGCAGTCGAGCCAGACCTGGCAACGCCAGCCGGTGCCATGCAGCTAAACTGCTGGACTTTTGCCCCCCTGAAACTTGGTTGATCCACATGAAAAAAATGATTTCCGTCTTGGTTGGTCTGATTGTGGCCCCGCTCGCCGGGAGCGCAATGGCTGCGCCGGATTTTTTGACGGAATTTGGTCAGGGCAAGCAGCTGACCTGGCAGTTCAGCCCTTACACCCGACATACCACCTATGACGCTGAACACCGGGATGTGATCATGTTCGGGCTGGAGCGTGAGCATCCCGATGGCAAGCTTGACGGTGCCGCTTTGTTCAGCAATTCCTTCGGCCAGCTCACCGCTTATGTTTATCCGTGGGGTGGGGCTTACCATGCCCTGTGGGGCGTTGAAAAATTGTCGTTCAAGTGGACGGCTGGCCTGCTTTACGGCTACCGCCAGCCCTACGAGAAAAAGGTGCCATTGAATTACAAAGGCCTGTCACCCGCTGTCATTCCGGCCATTGCCTATGACTTTGATGGCGGCTGGGCCGGTCAGGTGAATATTCTGGGCACTGCAGGCCTCATGTTTCAGGTCAACAAGCAGTTCAAGTGAAACCGTTGTTTTATAGTTAAAAATAGCTTGTAGCCCTTATAGAATAAGCGGATACAGCTATAAACCAAATAGCAAAAAACCCTGCAAGGCGCAAGCCCTGCAGGGTTTTTTGAATTTTGCAGGCGCTTGCGCAGCCTACCAAGGCGCTTACATGCCCATGCCGCCCATACCACCCATGCCGCCCATGTCGCCACCGCCCATGCCGCCGCCAGCCGAGTCGTCTTTTGGCGACTCCGCCACCATGCATTCGGTTGTCAGCATCAAAGATGCCACAGAAGCGGCGTTTTGCAGCGCTGTGCGGGTCACTTTGGTTGGGTCGAGAATACCCATTTCGATCATGTCGCCATAGGTGTCGTTGGCAGCGTTGAAGCCGTAGTTGCCCGTGCCAGCCATGATGGCGTTGACCACCACCGAGGCTTCGCCACCAGCGTTGAACACGATTTCGCGTAGCGGCGATTCGATGGCTTTCATCACCAAAGCAATGCCGTGGTCCTGGTCAGCATTGGCACCCTTGATGACACCAGCCGCTTGCTTGGCGCGCAACAAAGCAACGCCGCCGCCAGCCACAATGCCTTCTTCCACCGCAGCGCGGGTCGCGTGCAGGGCGTCTTCCACGCGGGCTTTCTTCTCTTTCATTTCGACTTCGGTAGCAGCCCCAACCTTGATCACGGCAACACCGCCAGCCAACTTGGCCACGCGCTCTTGCAATTTTTCACGGTC
>JBBQZI010000299.1:0-2476 GCA_038207855.1 Burkholderiales bacterium | reverse complement strand
CACCATGGCCAGCGGGTTGGTGGCAAAGGCGGTGGCCTCGCAGTCCAGGTGGCTGGGCGTGCGGCCCATCACCATCAGGTCGGCCTCGTTGCGCGACAGCAGCCCCAGAATGTTTTCCCGGTTGTCAATGGTGAGCTGGATATGGATGTCGGGGTGTAATTTGCCAAAGCGCACCAGCAACATCGGGATGAAATACTTGGCCGTGCTGACCACCGCCAGATCAATGTGGCCTTTTTTAAGCCCCACATATTCGGCCATCAGCGCTTCGAGGTCTTTGAACTGACCCATGGCGGCTGTGGCGTAGGCAAAAAAAGCCTTACCCGCCACGGTGAGCTGGATGTTGCGCCCTTGTGGCTCCACCAGCGCCAGGCCGAAAGCCTCTTCAAGTTGGCGCAACTGCATCGATACGGCAGGCTGGGTGACAAATAGTCGCTCAGCTGCTTTGGACACCGAGCGCTGGCGCGCGACTTCCATGAAGGTCCGGATTTGTTTAAGGGTGTAGGGGCGCATGGACACTTTTGAAAACTGATTTCATCAGTCAATCCTGATGATTTTTGGATTAAACGTGATTAGAGTTTATGGGTTCGAGCGATTAAAGTAAATCCATGCCGCAAAAATGCGGTTCTTTTTTTCACCGAGTAAGGACAACTCCCATGACCACTGGTGCATTGCAAGCCCTGATTTTTGATGTGGACGGAACGCTGGCCGACACCGAAAGTGTGCATTTGGCGGCCTTTAATCAGGCCTTTGTCGAGGCCGATATGGACTGGGTCTGGAGCGTTGAGCGCTACACCGAATTGCTCGACATCTCGGGTGGCAAAGAGCGCATTCTGCATTACTGGAAACAGGTTAATCCCGACATCAAGGCGCTTGACCCGCAAGCCTTGAGTGAGCGCATTGGCCGCATTCATGAGCTCAAAACCGCCGCTTATGAAAGTGCTGTCAACAGTGGTGCCGTCAGTCTGCGCCCAGGCGTGCTGCGCTTGATGGACGAAGCACTCAGCGCCGGCTTGCAACTGGCCATTGCCACCACCACCTCACCGGTCAACATCGCCGCCCTGTTGCGCCATGCGGTGGGGCCTGACTGGCGCATGAATTTTTCTGCCATTGGCGATGCGTCGACCGCGCCCATCAAAAAGCCGCATCCACAGGTGTATTTGCAGATGCTGGAGGCGCTGCAACTGCCGGCTGACGCGTGTTTGGCATTTGAGGATTCGAATAACGGCTTACGCGCCGCCACAGCAGCTGGCCTGGCCACCATCGTGACGCCCAATAGTTTTACCGCGCTTCATGACTTCACTGGCGCGCTTAAAGTGGTGCCTGATTTGAGCCAAGTCAATCTACTGCAACTTCGTCAGTGGCATGCTCAGGGCCGGGCCTGAATAGCGTTACGCTCAAAAATTTACAAACTTCAAGGAAATAGCTCATGAGTTCATCCCCGGTATTGCGTTTGGCACCCAGCATTTTGTCGGCCGACTTTGCCCGCTTGGGCGAAGAGGTGCGCGCTATTGAGGCCGCTGGCTGCGACTTGGTGCACTTTGATGTGATGGACAACCATTACGTGCCAAACCTGACCATCGGCCCACTGGTGTGCGAGGCGATTCGCCCGCATGTCAGCATTCCGATTGACGTGCATTTGATGGTGGAACCGGTTGACTCAATCATTCCGTTGTTTGCCAAGGCCGGAGCCAACATCATCACCTTTCACCCCGAAGCCTCCAAGCACGTTGACCGCACGCTGTCGATGATTCGTGAGCTGGGCTGCAAGGCTGGTTTGGTGTTGAACCCTGCCACCTCGGTTGATTGGCTCGACCACGTCATGGACAAGCTCGACATGATTTTGCTGATGAGTGTCAACCCCGGTTTTGGTGGGCAAAAGTTCATTCCAAGCACGTTGGCCAAGCTGCGCATCGTGCGCGCCAAAATTGATGCCCATGTGGCCGCTGGCGGTCAGCCGATCTGGCTGGAAGTCGATGGCGGCGTTAAAACCGACAACATTCGTGAAATTGTTCAAGCCGGTGCCGACACCTGTGTGGCCGGCAGTGCCGTGTTTGGTGCCAAGGATGCCGATGGCGGCTACAAAGGCGTGATGCAAGCACTGCGCAGTGCTGCCCACCCGAGTTGAAGCATTCGCTGACCTATCTGAAAAATATTTAAATAAACCGGAGACTTATCCCATGACCATGACCCTTCGTTCCAACCGTTCCACGCTGACGCAGTTCTTGATTGAAGAGCGCCGCCGCTTCCCCAGTGCCAGTGGCGACTTCAACGCCCTGATTCTGGATGTGGCGCTGGCCTGCAAGGGCATAGCCAAGGCTGTGGCTTATGGTGAACTGGCGGGCATGATGGGCAACCACGCGGCTGACGAGGGTGGCTCGGTCAACGTGCAGGGCGAGACGCAGAAAAAGCTCGACGTGCTGTCCAATGATGTCTTCATGCAGCGCACCGAGTGGTCGGGCAATCTGGCGGGCATGGC
>JBBQZI010000298.1:0-2484 GCA_038207855.1 Burkholderiales bacterium | reverse complement strand
CATTCAAGCCGCGCGGCTGATTCTGGAGCGCACCTTACCGCCGATCAAAGCCATTGAGCAGGCTCAGCTAATCCCCATGACGGGCGACACCCTGACCGAGCAAGGCCAGTCCGTGCTGGCGGCTGTAGCTGCTGGCGTGCTTGCACCCAGCCAAGGGGCGCAACTCATATCTGCCATGACTTCGCTTGTCAAAATCACCGAGCTGGACGAGCTGATAACACGCATCACCAAGCTGGAGGAATTGAAAAATGGCAACGCTTGAAAAACGAGTCGAGGCACTGGAATTTGGCACTGTGGGCAATGGCCGCAAGGTGGCGCTGCTGACCTACGTCAACGGCATCCTGACACCCACGAGCGATGACATACGACCCATGCACCAAGGCGAGAGCGAGGCAGACTACCAAGCCGATGCGCGGGCCGGGTTTGACAAGGTGCTTACCATTGTTGGCGTGAAACCGGGAGAACAGCATGGCAACGCTTGAAACGCGCGTCAGTGTGTTGGAGGCCACGGGCAAGCCTTCGCAATCGGGGGTTGTGCTTGTCCGCAAGTTCGAGACAGTCGAGGACGCAATCAAGCGCCACGGGCTGACCGATGACACCAAGCGCCGGGGGCTGGTGCTGATACCTGAAAAGGACGATTCAAGGCAATAGCGAGAATTCAACCCACCATCACCGACCCGGCCACTGTGCCGGGTTTTTTGCGTCTGGTAATTTTGTGACTGTTACGAAATTGACCCGTTACGCGGGTAACGCTGACCTGATTAACCGTTGTGCAGGTTTGCCGGTTGATTTATGATCCGCCTTCGCGCTGGCAAGTCGTATCAAGCACAATCATGGCGTGTCAAAAATGAGACACAAAAAGATTTGACGGTACTTTTGACGGTACTTTTTAAAATGTCGAAAATAAAACGTATGTAAATCAATGGCTTAGGTGGCAAGTTCGAGTCCGACAATCGCACCATTACATCATTACGCACCGCCTCAACTTTCTCGACGCACTTTAAGTCTGATAGATTTGACATCCAGTTGTTTGACCCTGAGGTGGGATTCGAACGATGGCAGTAGCTGGCGCAATTTCGCCGCCGTTGTGTTGTTGCTCACCAATAGGCACCAGATGCCGTCTTCAATTGGCCCCGCCTGAACATTGGTACGCAAGGACTCGGGTATCAGCCCCGAAATGGCGCGTAGTCTGCTACTGGACTCTTGTTGCAATGCCATCAGCTTTGCAAGGCTCGGGTTGTTCTGGCTGGCTTGCAAGAGCGTAACTGAAGTGCGATGTCGGTTCATGCGTATCAAAGAGGTTTCGGATGCAATTGATTATCACGGATGCCTGGCTGGCCAAGTCCCGAGCGCTTCATCTCACGGGTGTTCAGTTGATTGCGTCAGTCGTGTTGGCATCGTTCGTTGTGATGCTGATGTCGCTTGGGCTTTACCACTGGGTCTTTGTTAAAGGCGCGCGTGATGGCTGGCCGGTTGTCGGTAGCTTGGTCAGGCTGGTCGTTCAAGACGAGTTCACGCAGCGCGACCGCTATCTTCGGGAAAATCTTGATGTTATGGCGCGCAAATTGGGCGATATTCAAGCCAAGTTGATGCAACTGGAGTCTTTGGGGGAGCGCATATCGGGTTTAGCCGGTGTTGAGCCGGCGAAATTCACGGCAATTGCCAGTCAAGGCGGTATGCAAGTGGCGAGCCATGTCTTGTCACTCGAAGAGGTTCAAACTGCATTGGATGACCTTGAGCGCTTGACCCACCAACGGACTGATTTGCTCACGGTGCTGGAATCCCGTTTGTTTGAGCGCAAGGTTAGAAACATGATGGTCCCCACCCAGAAACCAATAACTGGGGGTGATGTCGGTTCAACTTTTGGCTGGAGAATTGATCCGATTTCCGGACGATCTGCGCTGCACACCGGTTTGGATTTTCCTGCGACCGGTGGTACCGTTATTCTGGCGGCGGCCGGCGGGATGGTCGTCACGCAAGAATTTCATCCGGAGTACGGCAATATGGTTGAGATTGACCATGGCAACGACTTGATCACGCGCTACGCACACGCCTCCAGGGTATTTGTTAAAAAGGGCGATTTGATCAGACGTGGTCAAAAAATTGCAGAGGTCGGCACCACAGGCCGCTCGACCGGCGCGCACTTGCACTTTGAAGTGTTGGTGCAGGGTATTCCGCAAGATCCACAGAAATTTTTGGCGGCAGGCCAAAACATTGCCAATAACACAAACTTGGCATCTGCTGTCCGGTAGCATTTCGCAGGGGGTTGTGGCGCAAAGGTAAAATCAATGCATGTTCCCTGTGCAGCCTTACTGCACAGGGACTTGAGTTTTATCGGGTTACCTCCATTTCAGTTAGATCGTAAAAAAGGATTGCGCCGCGACGAGCCGTTTTGGCTCGCTTTGAGCGCCCTGTATTCATGGCCACCAACTTTCTCACCAAAATTTTCGGCAGTCGCAATGACCGCCTGCTCAAAAAATACCG
>JBBQZI010000297.1:0-2580 GCA_038207855.1 Burkholderiales bacterium | reverse complement strand
TAACGCCTGGTTTGACCAGCGTGCCGCCAGCAAAGGCGCGGCGCTGGCTTTCTACACGCTGTTCTCCATGGTTCCTATCCTGCTATTGGCGATCGTGCTGGCGAGCTACCTGTTTGGGGCCGACTCGGCACAGGCCAAAGTTCTGGCTGTGACGCAAAACCTGGTAGGCCCCAACGGTGCCGTGGTGCTGCGGGCGTTGCTGGCATCATCGCAAGGTGAAACCACCAGCCTGTGGGCCAGCGTGGTGGCCGGCGTGTTGCTGCTGCTGGGCTCGACCAGCGTATTTGCCGAGCTCAAAGACAGTCTGGACGAGTTATGGGGTGCCGAAAAGTCGCAACGCTCGGGCTTGGTCACTGTGCTGCGCACCCGGCTGCTGTCCTTTGCCATGGTTGGGCTATTGGGTTTTTTGCTGCTGTTGTCGCTGTTTGCCGGTGCGGCACTGAGCTTGCTGGGGCAGTATGTGGGCGGCTTTTGGCGCAGCTCAGCGGTGGTGCTTGAAACCCTGGCCGCGGCGGCTTCCTACAGTGTGGTGGTTTGCCTGTTTGCCGTGATTTACAAAACACTGCCCGATGTGCCGCTGTCCTGGCGCGATGTCTGGACTGGCGCGCTGTTTACCGCTGGCCTGTTCAGCCTGGGTAAATGGGCGATTGGGCTGTACTTGGTCAAGAGTGCGGTTGCCTCCGGCTACGGTGCTGCCGGATCGCTGGTGGCATTGCTGCTGTGGGTGTATTACTCGGCCCAGATATTTTTTCTGGGGGCCGAGTTCACCAAACAATACGCACTGCGTTTTGGCAGCCTGCAGCTTATGCCCGGCCCGGTCAGTGCGGTAGCGCACCGACCGCAGGAAGCTTTTCCCCCAACAATCCGCTGAGTGAAATCACACCATCCTTCAACCAATCTGCCATGAACACGCCGCATCCAACGAAGACCGGGCTCGGGTTAACGGGTTTGCGGCTGAGCCCGTGGCTGCTTTCAGGCTTGGTGTTGCTGCTCGGGCTCGGCATCAGTGTCGGGTGGTGGCGCCACGCCGCGCAACATGAGGCTGCCAGCCTGCGCACCGAGTTTGAATTTGCCACCGACATGGCCGCGGGCACTATTCGCAACCGCTTCAACGTCTATGCGGTGGTGATGCGCGGTGTCAAGGGCCTGTTTGACGGCGGTGACAAGGTCAGCTTTGACGAATTTCAGGCCTACGTTCAGGCGTTGCGGCTGGACCAAGCGCATGGCGTGCAGGCCATCGGCATGGTTGAAATCGTGCCCAATGCCAGCAAAAACCAGCATCTCACCGACATGCGGCAGGAATTCGCGTCGGATTACCAGATCAGGCCGGAAGGCTTGCGTAGCCGCTACGCCCCGATCGTCCGCATCGAGCAAATGGCGGGTGACAACCGCAACGCCATTGGCTTTGACCCTCTGACGGTACCGGCTGCCCGCGCCGCCATGGAAGCGGCGCGCGATGCCGACGACCTCAGAATGAGCGCCAAAGTCCCTCTGACGCAGGACGGCGGCAAGCCAGCCCTGGCGGCTTTTGTCATGTACCTGCCAATCTACCGGCCAGCGGCCCCGCGCCAGACCGTGGCTGAGCGGCGTGCCGCGATTGCTGGCTGGGTTGATGTGCCCTTCCACCTCCACACGGTGATGCAAGGCCTACGCGGCGAATTTGCCCCTGACCTGGATGTCAAAATTTATGACGGCTCGCCGCTAACAGCCAAAACGCTGATCTACCGCTCAGACAGCCTGCCGCTGGAGGCGGAGGTTGGCGCATCTGACGGTTTGCAGACCAGCCGCCCACTGGTTATCGGTGGTCGCCAATGGACGCTGGTGATGGGCACCACGCCAGCGCTGATGTCCCGCTTGGCGTTTGGCTCGCCATCAACAAACGTGACCCTGATCGGTGTGGCCCTGACGCTGGCCTTGAGTCTGCTGACCTGGTTGCTGGCCCGTAGTCGCCAGCACGTCCAGGCGACCGAGCGCAAGGCATCTTCGGACCGCATTCAGTTCTTGAGTAATTTTGACCCGCTGACCCAGTTACCCAACCGTGACTTGTTACGCGACCGCGCCCAATTGACGCTGGCCGCTGCCAAGCGCGACAGCAGCCCGGTGACCTTGATGTTCATCGACCTTGACCGTTTCAAGATCATCAACGACTCGCTCGGCCACAGCGTCGGAGACCAGTTGCTCAAAGCGTTGTCACAGCGCCTGCTGGGCCACTTGCGCCAGGAAGACACGCTGTGCCACCAGGGCGGCGACGAGTTCATGCTGCTGTTGCCCAACACCGATGTTGAGGGCGCGGCCCATACGGCGAAAAACCTGCTGGAGGTGGTGGCGCAGCCGCTCAGCATTGCCGAGCACCGGCTGATCGTCACCGCCAGCATTGGCATTGCCGAATACCCGCAAGACGGTGACGACTTTGAACAGATGGCGCAGTCGGCCGATGCGGCGCTCTACCGTGCCAAACAAAGTGGCCGCAACACCTTTCAGTTTTTCACCCGCTTGATGCAAGTGCAAGCCCAGTCCATCTTGAAGACTGAGGGTGAGTTGCGCCGTGCCCTGGCGCAACAGGAGTTCTTGCTGCACTAC
>JBBQZI010000296.1:0-2642 GCA_038207855.1 Burkholderiales bacterium | reverse complement strand
CAGGCGCATTTGCAGGATTTCTTGCGCTTGCGTGTCTGACAAACGATACAGACCGTCGGCACCCATGCCAAATTGCATTTCAAGCGCATCCGGGCGGTAGTCATCGGCGTTGACGATACCGCCATCGGCACGCGTGCGGGTCAGCATTTCACGCACTAATTTGCTGTCCCACGGACGGCTCATCAATTCCATTTTCGCCACTGGTGGCGTGGGCGATTCGCGGATGATGCGGATGAAGTCATCGATATTGGCCAGCGCCACGGCCAAACCTTCCAGTACGTGGCCGCGTTCGCGGGCCTTGCGCAACTCAAACACGGTACGCCGCGTGACCACTTCACGGCGGTGACTCAAAAAGACGGAAACCAGGTCTTTCAGGTTGCACAGTTTGGGCTGACCATTGATCAGCGCCACCATGTTCATGCCAAAGGTGTCTTGCAGCTGGGTCTGCTTGTACAGGTTGTTCAGCACCACCTCGGGCACTTCACCGCGTTTGAGTTCAATCACCAGCCGCATGCCGGACTTGTCGGACTCGTCCTGGATGTGGCTGATGCCCTCGATCTTCTTCTCGTGAACCAGTTCGGCCATGCGCTCTTGCAAGGTCTTTTTGTTGACCTGGTAGGGCAACTCATCAACGATGATGGACTGGCGCTGACCCTTGTCGATGTCCTCAAAATGGCACTTGGCGCGCATCACAACCCGGCCACGGCCAGTGCGGTAGCCGTCTTTGACACCCTGAATGCCGTAAATAATGCCGGCGGTGGGAAAATCAGGTGCCGGGATAATTTCCATCAATTCATCAATGGAAGCTTCGGGATTTTTCAGCAAATGCAGGCAGGCATCCACCACTTCATTGAGGTTGTGCGGCGGAATATTGGTGGCCATGCCGACGGCAATGCCGCCAGAGCCGTTGATCAGCAGATTGGGCAGTCGAGCCGGTAGCACCAAGGGCTCTTTTTCAGAACCGTCGTAGTTAGGGCCGAAATCAACGGTTTCCTTGTCCAGGTCGGCCAGCAATTCGTGTGCGATTTTGGCCAGACGGATTTCGGTGTATCGCATGGCGGCAGCGTTGTCACCGTCGACCGAGCCGAAATTGCCTTGCCCGTCGACCAACATGTGGCGCATGGAAAAGTCTTGCGCCATGCGAACAATGGTGTCGTACACCGACTGGTCGCCGTGCGGGTGGTATTTGCCGATCACGTCGCCTACGATACGGGCTGATTTTTTGTAGGCTTTGTTCCAGTCGTTGCCAAGCTCATGCATGGCAAACAGCACGCGCCGGTGCACGGGTTTCAAACCATCACGTGCATCGGGCAGGGCGCGCCCCACGATCACGCTCATGGCGTAATCCAGGTAGCTACGACGCATTTCGTCGGCAAGGCTGGTTGGAATGGTTTCTTTGGCGAACTGGGTCATGGGACGGCGCTTGAGGCTAGGCAAGTTCTGAGTTAATCCGTGATTTTAAGCTGTCAGTTTGTTGTCGATATGCAACGCTCAAGCCAAATAGTTCACACAAATTCAGTCGCGGGTTAATTTGCCAAGTCGGCACTCTTAGTGTTGTAACTGTCTGTGGCACAATAAACTCAACGCTTAATGTGATTGGCATATTGAGCGTCTGACATTCCAACGCAGCGCGGCTGCAGTCTTTTCCTTAAGGAGAATCATGAAGAAATTAAACAAAGTAGCTATGCTGATCGCCGCTGTAGCCATTACAACCGCTGCTGGTGCTCAATCTATTGATAACTGGCGTGCAACTGATGGCACGACCTGGAAAAATGGTTCCAATGAACTCTGCTGGCGTGATGCTTTCTGGACACCAGCAACTGCTGCTGTCGGCTGCGATGGCGCAATTGTTGCTCCCGTGGCAGCACCGGCTCCGGTAGCCGCACCTGCTGCTGCTCCAGCACCTGCTCCGATGGCAGCACCAGTGCCCGCTCCTGCGCCTGCGCCGGTTGCAGCTGCCAAGGTCACTTACGCTGCTGATGCGTTCTTTGACTTTGACAAAGCCGTGTTGAAGCCTGAAGGCAAAGCCAAGCTTGATGACCTGGTTGGTAAAGTCAAGGACATCAACCTTGAAGTCATCATCGCTGTCGGTCACACGGATGCTGTCGGTACCGATGCCTACAACCAAAAACTGTCGGTCCGTCGCTCTGAGGCTGTGAAGGCGTATTTGGTGTCCAAGGGCATCGAAAAGAACCGTGTTTACACTGAAGGCAAGGGCGAAAAGCAACCCGTTGCTGACAACAAGACCGCTGAAGGCCGTTCAAAGAATCGCCGCGTTGAGATCGAAGTTGTTGGAACTCGTGCCAAGTAATTGACCGATCCAGTCTCTTTGGCTCAGTAAAAAAACCCGCTTCGGCGGGTTTTTTGTTGTGTGCTCACATTCCGTCAGGTTTGGACTGAGATGGGTCGTTAGATAAGGCAGCGCCATCCCATCTTCGCAGGAACGGGGGATCTAATGAAGGCTCTCAGTCGATTCAAACATGATCTTTTGATATGCCAACTCAGTAGTGTCCCAACGTTTTTCAGAGGAGCGCGATCTGATTTGACTCAGATTCCGCGAGTTCCTCAATCGAGGTTGGCGTAAGTAGTTGATTTATTGGAATAGTTTCAAACATGGTCAGACTCAGGATTTGTAGGATTTC
>JBBQZI010000295.1:0-2720 GCA_038207855.1 Burkholderiales bacterium | reverse complement strand
ACAAAGCGCCGCAAAAACAGAAAAATCACCAGCACCACCAGCACAATCGTGCCCAGCAGGGTCAGGGTCACATCGTGCAGCGCCGCCCGCACCGACACCGAGCGGTCATTGATGGGTGTCAATGACACCGATTGCGGCATCTGGCTTTGCAGGCCTGGCAAAGCCTGGCGAATGGCATCCACGACCTGAACCGTATTGGCACCGGGCTGGCGCTGAATGGCCAGCGTGATGGTGTTCTCACCATTGAAGGTGGCCCAGCGCTTGACCGACTCCAGACTGTCTTCCACCGTAGCAACGTCTCTCAAATGCACCGGGTTGCCACCGCGCATGCTGATGATCAGATTGGCAAATTCTTCGGCGCTG
Source organism: Burkholderiales bacterium (assembly GCA_038207855.1). Classification (GTDB taxonomy): domain Bacteria; phylum Pseudomonadota; class Gammaproteobacteria; order Burkholderiales; family Burkholderiaceae_C; genus Rhodoferax. Next base: position 2,357 of record JBBQZI010000295.1, on the reverse strand, counting down.
CGCAACTGGCGATTGGCCTGTAACACCAAGGTCTGCTTCGGTCCGTCCAGGGTGCCTACCGGCGTATTGACATTGGCCGCACGCAGCGCCGCACTGACCTCGTCCAGCCCGATATTGCGGGCCGCAAGGGCGCTTGGATTAACCCGCACGCGCACTGCGTAGCGTTTGGAGCCGTAAATATTGACCTGCGCAACGCCATCCAGCGTGGACAGGGTGGGTGAAATCAGGTGCTCGGCAAAGTCCTGCAGGTCGGACGGCACCATGGAGGGCGAGCGCAGGGAAATCAACAGCACCGGCGCATCGGCAGGATTGACCTTGCGGTAGGACGGTTGCTCGGTCATGTCCTGCGGCAAGGCCCGCTGGGCCCGCAGCAGCGCCGCTTGCACATCCACCGCGGCGGCATCAATGTTGCGGCCTTCGTCAAACTCAAGGGTCAGGGATGTCGAGCCGATGGTGCTGGTGGAGCTGATGGTCTTCAGGCCCGGTACCGTCTGAAACTGCTTCTCCAGAGGCAGTGCAACCGATGTCGCCATGGTTTCCGGGCTGGCACCTGATAAATTGGCAGATACGTTAATGACCGGTGTGTCGTAGCTCGGCAAGGCGGCCACCGGAATGTTTTGGAAGCCAATTACGCCGGCCAGAACAATCGCCAGATTGAGCAGCACCGTCATCACCGGACGGCGAATAAACAGTTCAGACAGGTTCATGGCTTGGCCAGCTTGGTGGAGTCAGAAGCGGCCGCTTTGGGCTCTTTGGCGCGCTCAACAACGGCTGAGCCGGGCCGCAGATTCTGCTTGCCGTCCAGTACCACGAGTTCACCCGGTTTGACGCCTGTTACAGCGGCATCGCCAGCCTCGGCATACAGCAACTTGACCGGTCGGAGTTCAGCTTTTCCGTTGGCAACAACGTAGAGCGCTGTTCCTCGCAGACTTTCAATGATGGCAGCCTGCGGCACCACCACGGCATCCTTGAGTGTCTTGACGGTCTGGGACACTTCCACGAAAGCGCCCGGCCAGAGTTTGTTGTCCTGGTTGTCAAACACGGCCTTGGCCTTGACGGTGCCGGAGCTGGCATCCACCGCGTTATCGACAAACTGCAGGCGGCCCTTGAAGCTGCCGCCACCGTCGGCCAGTGTTGCGCTCACGACTGCACCGCCGCCTTTCAGTGCCGCCAGTGCGTCTGACAAATGACGCTGGGGAATGCTGAACATCACACTGATCGGGTCAAGCTGGGTGATGGTCACCAAGCTGGTCTGGTTGGCCTGGATCGCGCTGCCAGGAAATAAGTTGACAGCGCCTGCGCGGCCCGAGTTGGGTGCGGTGATGCGGGCATAAGACAAAGCCACCCTGACGGCATCAATGGCAGCCAGATCCGCCGCAACGGTTGCAGCCAAACCATCGACTTGCGCCATGGCGGTGTCCACCGCGCCCTGAGATACAAAATTCTTTGCGAGCAGCTGTTTGGTGCGCTCCAGTTGGCGACTGGCATCGGCCAGGCTGGCGTTGTCCTTGGCCAGCTGCGCGCGCGCTTTGGCGATGTTGGCCTGGTCAGTGCGCGCATCCAGTGTGAACAGCAATTGCCCAGTCTTGACGAACTGGCCTTCTTTGAAGTGAACCTGACTGACTGTGCTGGTCACTTGCGCGCGCACATCAACGCTGGTCAATGGGGTTACCGTTCCGGTGGCCTTCAGGGTGATCGGCAAATCGCGGGTCTGGGCCTTCGCGGTGCTGACGGTCACGGCTGGCGTAGCCGCTGGCGCTGTCGGGGACTCAGTTTTTGGCGAACAGCCCGACAGCGTGAGCCCACACAAAATGCCCAGCATGGGCAAGCATCGAGCAACAATTTTCATCGGTTTGTAGTTCACTTTGATATCGCCCTGTGCGCAAATATGGAATGGTATGACAGGTCGAACATTTGTTCTCGCCTTTTGACCGCGGCGTTGCAAAGCTGGCGTAAAGATTTTTGCGCGCGCTGGCGAAGTCGGGCCGGTGTGGCATCAGCACAAGCCGCACAGCAGCAGTCGATTGGCCATGTGGATGCTTGATGAATATTACCTAAATAGGCTTGTAGCCCCTATCTATACTGCCTAAGTAGCTATATAAATAATAGCGTTTGTGGCGCTTTGGTTTTTCACAAGCCCAGCGTCTGCCAGACCTGATCGACGCGGGCGGTGACTTCGGCGCTCATGCTCAACGGCCGCCCCCATTCGCGGCTGGTTTCGCCGGGCCATTTGTTGGTGGCATCCAGCCCCATTTTGCTGCCCAGGCCGCTCACCGGCGAGGCAAAGTCCAGGTAATCAATCGGCGTGTTGTCGGCCAGCAGGGTGTCACGCGTCGGGTCGACCCGGGTGGTGATGG
>JBBQZI010000294.1:0-2723 GCA_038207855.1 Burkholderiales bacterium | reverse complement strand
ACATGTTCGGGGGCAATGGTGTTGATCGATTCCGTATCCTGGGTATCGAAACCAGTGCAGGGATCGATCCGTCGTCAACGACAGCGTTCATCACAGGGTTGTCGTTCACTGGGGACGGCCGCTTTACTGGCACGATGACTGCGATTACGGCGGAGGTGCCGGAACCTTCGACGCTGGCCCTCCTTGGGCTTTCGTTGGCAGTTTTGGGTCTGAGGCGAGGGTCGCATGGTCATGCCCGTAGGGGGTACCGTTCACTAACTCGAGAAAACGTATGACCGGTATATGCGCTACACCGGCCACTCAAACTTGGCGATGTGATCGCCCGTTGTTGGCTGGCAAACGCGGCAGGAGACCACCAGAGGGTTGGCTCCTTACGCAGCTTTGTTGACCGCCGCCAGCGGCAGGATCTAGCGTGCGCACCGATCACGGAGGGCAGAACACCATCTGAAGAAGTTTGCAGTTTGAGTTCGTATGACCGGTTTATCTAAGCAGCACTGGCAGGTCAGGATATTTCGGCAAGAGTAACTTGTAGTTCCAAATCGTGGATCCCGTGACAAACGACATAAAGCGGTGGCAACTTAATCGCGCCAAGTTGGACGAGTGCTCTGTTTGTTACCGGCTGCATAGATGCGCGTGAATCTGGCGGAGTTGTAAAGGCATGGGCAAAAGCACCAAAGCATTGGGGTCAGAGCACGAGTTTTTGGAGGCAACTGTTGGCAAGCTCATCAGCCAGCAGCCAAAATCGTGATCCGACCCCAAAGCCGTTGCAGCACACCAGTTTGAATCGCACCCAAACCAAGCCCCCATCAGTCGCTCCCCGACACAGCCTCGATAATCACGGCCCAATGTCTGAACCTCTGAAAATCGACTTCCCCGAATCCCTGCCTGTCTCTGCCCGCCGCGCCGAAATCATGGCGGCCATGGCCGCGCACCAGGTCATCATCGTCTGCGGTGAAACCGGCTCGGGCAAAACCACCCAGTTGCCCAAAATCGCCTTGGCGATGGGGCGTGGGCTGTGCAACTACCCCAAAACCTTGCCCGATGGCCGGCCCGCGCCGCGCGGCAAGCTCATTGGTCACACCCAGCCGCGCCGCATTGCCGCCAGCAGCGTGGCCAAACGCATTGCCGAAGAGCTGAACACCACGCCGGGCGATGTGGTCGGTTTCAAGGTGCGTTTTCAGGACCGCCTGGGCCGGGACGCATCCGTCAAGCTGATGACCGACGGCATCTTGCTGGCTGAGACGCAAACCGACCCGCTGCTCAACGCCTACGACACCATCATCATTGACGAGGCGCATGAACGCAGCCTGAATATTGACTTTTTGCTGGGTTACTTGCGCCAGATTCTGCCGCGTCGTCCTGACCTGAAAGTGGTGGTGACTTCTGCCACCATCGACGCGCAACGCTTTGCTGACCACTTTGCCAGCCGGCAAGGCCCAGCGCCAATCATCATGGTCTCCGGGCGCATGTTTCCGGTGGAGCAGCGTTACCGCCCGTTTGAAGAAGCGCGCGATTACGACCTGAACAACGCGATTGCCGACGCCGTGGACGAGCTGTGGCGCGACGTGCATAACAGTGGGGACATTCTGGTGTTTCTTCCCGGCGAGCGCGAAATCCGTGAAGCCGCCGATCACCTGCGCGGGCATCTGAGCCACCAGCCGCTGTTTCGCAATGCCGAAGTGTTGCCGCTGTTTGCCCGGTTAAGCCAAGCCGAGCAAGACCGTATTTTTGACAGCCATGGTGGCCGACGGATTGTGCTGGCCACCAACGTGGCCGAGACATCACTCACGGTTCCGGGCATCAAATACGTCATTGACGCAGGTACAGCGCGCATGAAGCGCTATAGTTTCAGAAGCAAGGTGGAGCAGTTGCTGGTGGAGCCGATCAGCCAGTCTTCGGCCAACCAGCGTGCCGGGCGCTGCGGCCGGGTGGCCAACGGTATCTGTATCCGGCTCTACGAGCAGAAAGATTTTGACAACCGGCCACGCTTTACCGATCCCGAAATCTTGCGCAGCTCGCTGGCTGGGGTGATTTTGCGCATGAAGTCGCTGCACTTGGGCGTGGTGGAAGATTTTCCGTTTCTGGAGAAACCGTCGAGCCGCGCGATTGCCGATGGTTACCAGTTATTGAATGAACTCGGCGCGGTCGATGATGCCAACGAGTTGACGGGCATGGGCCGCGAACTGGCCAAACTGCCGCTCGACCCGCGCGTTGGCCGCATGATTTTGGAAGCCCGCTCTAGAGAGGCCTTGGACGAAGTGCTGGTGATTGCCAGTGCTTTGAGCGTGCAGGATGTGCGAGACCGCCCGATGGAAGCGCAACAGCAGGCCGACCAGGCGCACGTCAAGTTTGATGACGAGAAGAGCGAATTCAGCGGCTACCTCAAGCTGTGGAAGTGGATTAACGATGCGCGCGGCGGTTCGCATGAGGCCGCCTCAGGAGTTGGGATGGCCGGGCGTTCTGCGCAGGTCAAGGAGGAGCCCGCGAAGCGGGCGGGGGACACGGAGCAGAACGTCCGGCCATCCCAGCGCTCAACGCCGACGCCATCGCACAAGCTCAGCAACCGCCAATACGAGCAACTGCTGCGGCAAAACTTTGTCAACATCCGCCGCGTGCGCGAGTGGCGCGACATTTACAGCCAGCTTCACACCGTGGTCGCCGAGCACAAATGGCGCATCAACAGCACGCCAGCCAGCTATGAGCAACTGCATTTGTCGATGCTT
>JBBQZI010000293.1:0-2812 GCA_038207855.1 Burkholderiales bacterium | reverse complement strand
CTGGGCATGACCCTACCGATGACCTGGCGCGCTTGCGAAATTGGCAATCTCCCCAGTGGCAAGCCCACCATCGTGCTGCATGGTGCCTTGAAGGACTGGTTCGATTCAAAAGGCCTGAGCGCTCACATTACCGTGACCGATGAGACCGATTACGCCGCCAGTTTTTGCGTGGTGGAAGTGACTAACCCATGATGCTATTGAAACGCCATGTGTGAACTGCTGGCCATGTCCTGCCGATCTGCCACCCGGCTGACGCTGTCGCTGCAAGCGTTGGCAGCGCACAGCGGTGCGACTTATCCGCACCGCGATGGCTGGGGCGCAGCCTTCTTTGATGGATTCGATTTGGCGCTTTTTCGCGAAGCACGGCCAGCCGTCGGCAGCCCACTGGTGCAATTTCTGGAGGACAACGGGCCGACCAGCTCGCTGGTGATTTCGCACATTCGTCGGGCCACGCAAGGTGCCATTTCGCTGGCCAACACGCAGCCCTTTGTTCGGGAATGGGCGGGGCGCGAACATGCTTTCGCGCACAACGGCAACTTGGTTGCTATTACCAAGGACGCGCAATTCGGCCTGTCGGATTTTCAATGTGTCGGCGAGACAGACTCTGAGCATGCCTTTTGTGCGCTGATGCAGCGTATACGTTGCCTTTGGTTGTCCAGCGCTGCGCCGCCCGCGCTGGCTGATCGCATGGCGGTGGTGACCCAGTTCGCTGCAGATTTGCGGCGTTTGGGGCCAGCCAATTTTTTGTACGCGGACGGCGAGTACCTGTTTGCCCACGGACATCAACGCACGCAGGTGGTGAATCAGCGCATTGAGCCGCCCGGTTTGTTCATGCTGGCACGCCGCTGTCATGAGGGGCACACGCCGGTGGCATTGCAGGGTGTGCAAGTGGGTTGTGGCTACCAGGAGGTGGTTTTGGTGGCCAGCGTGGCTTTGAGTGATGAAGCCTGGCAACCCCTGGCTGAAGGCGAGGTACTTGCTATTGCACAGGGTAAAGTGCTGTTGCGATCTACGGCGATTTAATTTATTTTTTGAGTGGACAACATCATGCGCTTTCACGCCCCATTGATCATCGATATTGCCGGCACAGTGCTGAGCAGAACTGACAAGCAACGCCTCAAACACCCACTGGTCGGTGGGCTGATTTTGTTTGCGCGCAACTGGCAATGTCGCGAACAACTGGCTGACCTGTGCCGCAGCATCAAGAAGGTTCGCCAGGATTTGCTGATTTGCGTGGACCACGAAGGTGGTCGCGTCCAGCGCTTCAAAACCGATGGCTTCACCCATTTGCCGCCGATGCGTGCCCTGGGCGAGCTGTGGCGCAAAGACGGTAAGGGCAGGGCGGGCGAGGGTGCCATGCGGGCCACCCGTGCCGCCACCGCCTGCGGCTATGTGTTGGGGGCTGAACTGCGCGCATGCGGGGTTGATTTGAGCTTTACCCCGGTGCTGGACCTGGACTATGGTGAAAGCAGCGTGATTGGTGACCGTGCCTTTGACGCCGACCCGCGGGTCGTCAGCCTGTTGGCCAAAAGTCTCATGCATGGCTTGTTGCAGGCCGGCATGGCCAATTGTGGCAAACACTTTCCGGGGCATGGATTTGTTAAAGCCGACTCGCATACCGACATTCCGGTCGACCCGCGCGGCCTCAAAGCGATTCTGGCCGATGACGCCGCACCCTACCACTGGCTCGGCATGGCACTGGCCAGCGTCATGCCCGCGCATGTGATCTATCCCAAGGTTGACAAGCGTCCGGCGGGTTTTTCGGACAAATGGCTGAGTGACATCCTGCGTGGGCAACTCGGCTTTACCGGGGCTGTGTTCAGCGACGATTTGTCGATGGCCGGGGCCCGCGTGATCGATGACCAGAGCGTTACCAGCACCCAGGCGGCGGTGGCGGCGCTCAATGCTGGCTGCGACATGGTGCTGCTGTGCAACCAGTCAATCGGCGATGGGGCTGAAGTGGATGCGCTGATCAACGGCCTGACCGAAGCGCAGCTTAAAGGCCAGTGGCAGTCACTGGAGGCCAGCGAAGCGCGTCGTCGGGCCTTGCTGCCCACCAGCCTCGCCACAGCGTGGGATGAACTGATGGTGCAACCCACGTACATGCAGGCGCTGGATTTGTTGCCCTGAGTTAAGCGCGCTGGCTGCGCTCGTCAAGGCGCTCGTCAAGGCGAGCGGTGCAAGCGCGGCGCTGACAGGGCCGCAATCATGTCGGTGGTCGCAGCGTCCAGATTCGGGTTTGGCTTGAGCAGATTGGCTGCGGTCAGCAGTTTGCGCAAGTCCTGCAGGTCTTTCACGGTGGGTGCCACCTTGATCTGGGCAATTGCCCCCGTGCTGTTACCGCCCTTGATCAGGGCGACGATTTTGGGTGCCCAGAGGCTTGGACGTGACATGCCGAACGCGCCAGCGGGTTAGTTCAACAGGTCGGCGGGAATGTTGCCACCGTTGGCAGCCAGCTTCTGCAGCACGGTCTTGTGCAGCCACATGTTCATCTGTGCCGAGTCGCCCATTTTTTCTGCCGGGCAGCCCAGTTCGGTGGCAAGTTCTTTGCGAGCAGTCAGGCTGCTGTCCAGTGCCAGCAGTTTCAACAGGTCGACGATGGAGACTTTCCAGTTCAGCTTTTCCGCGTGGGCATTGGCCAGAGCGGTCAGATTGGCCACCACATCGACCGCGCTGATGGCTGCTACAGCGGGCGCCGTGGCGGCTGACGTGGCTGGTGCCGAAGCTTCGACCACGGGTGCGGTTTCGACTGCTGGTTTGGCCGCATCACCGAAGCCGAGTTTGGACAGGATTGTTCCGAAAATACTCATGT
>JBBQZI010000292.1:0-2819 GCA_038207855.1 Burkholderiales bacterium | reverse complement strand
AGCGACATTGAGGCGGTTCTGGGTGCTGCCTCCAAGCCGGCCACAGCGCCAGTTGGTGCTTACTAACAGGGTCTGATCTGCCGTGACTGACGGCCACTTTTTATCGGAAAACGTCCCCATGCTGGCACAAGAAATCATCCGCATCAAACGCGACGGTCAAACCCTGTCGCGAACGCACATTGACGCCTTTGTCAAAGGTCTGGTCGACGGTTCATGGAGCGAAGGCCAGGCCGCCGCGCTGGCCATGGCGATGTTTATCAAAGGCATGAGCCGTGACGAAACCGTGCACCTGACCCAAGCCATGACGCACTCGGGCCAAGTGATGGACTGGTCTGGCGCCGACTTCAATGGCCCGATTCTGGACAAGCATTCCACTGGCGGTGTCGGTGACAAGCTCAGCCTGATGCTGGCACCCATCGTGGCCGCCTGCGGTGGTGTGGTGCCAATGATCTCGGGGCGCGGCCTGGGCCACACCGGCGGCACGCTTGACAAATTAGGCTGCATTCCCGGCTACAACTGCACACCAGACGTGGCCAGGCTGCAGCGCGCGCTGCAAACAGCAGGCTGCGCCATCATTGGCCAAACCGCTGAGTTGGCCCCGGCTGACCGCAGGCTCTACGCCATTCGCGACATCACCGCCACGGTCGAGTCGGTGCCGCTGATCACCGCCAGCATCCTGTCGAAAAAACTCGCCGCTGGCCTGCAAGGGCTGGTGATGGATGTGAAAGTGGGCAACGGGGCCTTTGCCGACTCAATCGACATGGCGACCACGCTGGCCGAGTCGCTGGTGCAGGTGGCCAATGGGGCGGGTCTGCCCACGCGCGCCTGGCTGACCGACATGAACCAGGTGCTGGGCAGCGCTTGCGGCAACGCCGTGGAAGTGCTGGAAGCCATTGACTTTCTCAAAGGGCAGGCTACCGACCCTCGCCAAATGGCCGTTACCCGAAGCTTGTGCGCAGAATTGCTGGTGATGGGCAAGCTGGCGATTGACGAAGCCGACGCGCTACAAAAAGTAGATCATGTGATCACCAGTGGACAAGGTCTGGAGCACTTTTCACGCATGGTATGTGCGCTGGGCGGCCCGGCGGATTTTGTCGACCGACCGATGCACTATTTGCCCGCTGCACCGGTGCAGTTGCCGGTGCTCGCATTGCGCAGCGGCTGGGTTAGCGGCATGGCCACGCGCGACATCGGTTTGTTGATCGTGGAACTCGGCGGTGGCCGCCGACAAGCCAGCGACACCATTGACCCGCGCGTGGGTTTCACGCACTTTGCCCAGATTGGCCAGCAAGTGCAAGCGGGCGAGACGTTGGCGCTGGTGCATGCGGCCGACAGCGCGGCAGCCGAGCGCGCGCAGCGGACGTTGCAGACATTGATTCAGGTTGGTGACACACCCATTGCCTGTGCACCGGTGATGGTGCAGCGGGTTGTGGGGTGAGCTTGTTGTGGGGTGCGCGGGCATCGGTGACAACACGCTGCCAGGCTAACTTCCCCACAAGGTGGACAGCGGGGCAGCCCACAGGCCGTCACCCAATGGCAAGGTCTCAGTGCCGTCATACAGAAGCACGCCCATCTTGAACTGAGGGCCTGCAACGCTGGCCAGTTTTTTCAGGCCACGCAGATCGCTCTGGTTGACGCTGGCCGTGGCTTTTACTTCGATGCCAACCAGTTGCCCGAGCGCGTTTTCGATCACCACGTCCACCTCAAACTTATCAACATCACGGTAATACAGCAGCCGATACTCGCCCTCAGCGGTGGTGGTGTGTTTGAGCAACTCACTGTGTACAAACGTCTCCAGCACATGGCCAAAGCGACTACGGTTTTGCTGTGCCTCTGCCGCATTGAGGTCGATCAGGGTCGCCAGCAACCCGGAGTCGATGAACTGCAGCTTGGGTGTTTTGACGACCCGGTTCAATCGGTTTCTGGCCCACACGTCCACTCGTTTGAGCAAGTACATCTGCTCGAAAACACCCACATAACGCGCCGCAGTTTTGCTGTCCAGGCCAACCTGAGCGCCGAGTTGGGTGTAATTGCACATTTGGCCAGACACCAGGGCCAGACAGCGTAAAAAGCGAGGCAACTGGTCGAGCTTGTCAATGCCTGCCACGTCCAGCACATCGCGGGCAATGATGGCATTGATGTATTGGCGCACCCAGGCGGTACGTCTGCGTGGCGTGGTGCGCGAAATGACCTCCGGATAGCCCCCTTGCAGCACAGCATCGACCAAGGCATCTGCCACGACAGGCGCTGTCACCTTGAGCAGTTGTCCGGCAAAGGCTGCGTCAATCCAGTTGGTGTTGGAGCCACGCAGTTCGCTTTGTGACAGCGGCAACAAGGAAAGAGTTTCCATCCGGCCCGCCAACGAGTCAGCCACGGTCGGTAGCAGCATCAGGTTGGCTGACCCGGTCAACAGAAAACGTCCAGGTCGTCGATCTTCATCCACACTCTTTTTGATGGCGAGCAGCAGTTGCGGCGCACGTTGAATCTCATCAATCACCGCCCGATCCAGGCTCCGGATCATGCCGGTGGGGTCCTGACGTGCAGACAGCAATGTCAATTCGTCATCCAGCGTCAGGTAACGCACCTCAGGCTCGGCTGCCAGTTGGCGCACCAAGGTCGTTTTTCCTGACTGCCGTGGACCCGCCAATAACACCACCGGGGTGTCGGCCAGGGCCTCTTTCAGGCGGGCTTGGATGAGACGTGGGTAAAGTGTGGCTGTATTCATGCGCTGAATCGTACCGTGAAATCCGGAATCTGCGGACGTAAATTTCGGAATCCAAGACCGTGAAATCCGGAATGACCACGCCGCCAAATGCCTG
>JBBQZI010000291.1:0-2835 GCA_038207855.1 Burkholderiales bacterium | reverse complement strand
GTCGCGTGAACCTGGGCCAGCACTTGACCGTCAATCGGCGACAGGCTGGGCCGATCGCCCTCTTGCAGCGCCTGCGGGGCCACGCCCAAAGAGGCCATGAGATCAGTGACAGATGTGTGCATAAGTGCTCCTGAAAAAGATGCTGCTCACCCTTGTTGCGTAAGGGCTAGAGCCTGTTTTAACTAAAATTTATTGTTACAGCTAACCAATCGACTCGACCTGGCGCGACTGCTGGTAGGCGCTGCCAAAACGGTTGGCCAGCAAATCGGGCAGCGCCACCTGCTCTTGCCGGATAAAGCCCTTCTGAGGCAATTTTCCCTCACGGAACAAGTCGACGGCAGCGCAAATGCCAGCCGCCGTGGTGATCTGAATGGCGCTCATCGGGTTGGTCTCAGAGCGGTCGGCAAAAATCTTGCGGGCAAACACCTCTTGCACAAACTTGCCGTCGCACTCGCCACTGACGGTGACAAACACCAGCACCACATCTTGCATGGTCAGCGGGATGGACTTGCGCAAGATGTTTTTCAGCGTTTCCTGATCATGCTGCATGCCGAGCTCTTGCAGCAGCATTTTCATGATGGCACCGTGGCCGGGGTAACGCACGGTTTTGTAGTCGAGCGTCTGCACTTTGCCTTTCAGCGTGTCGCACAGCGTGCCAAGGCCACCCGAGGTGTTGAAGGCTTCGTACTCGGTGCCGTCCAGGCTGAAATGCTCCATGCCTTCCAGCGGCAGGACCTCAATCACCTCGCCATCCCTGATGGCTTCGCAAGGGTGGCAATACTCATTGATCAGGCCGTCGACGCTCCAGGTCAGGTTGTATTTGAGCGAGTTGGTAGGAAAAGCTGGCAGCGCACCGACGCGCATCTTGACCTCGTGCAGACTAGTGAACTTTTGGCTCAGGTGATGCGCCACGATACCAATAAAACCCGGTGCCAGCCCGCATTGCGGCATGAAGGCGGTGGCCGCGCCGTCCGCCAGCGCCATGATGCCGCGCGTGGCCGCGACATCTTCGGTCAAATCAAAATAATGGCAACCCGCAGACTTGGCTTGCGTGGCCACAGTGAGCGCCAGGTGGTAAGGCAAGGCGTTGATGACGGCATCAAAGCCTTCCATGCTGGCGCGTAACTCGGTGGTATTGCTGGTGTCGATCAGAGCGGTTTCAACCTTCAGGTGTGCCAGCGCTTTGAGTGCCACCACGCTGCAGTCCACCACTTTCACCTCATAGTCGCCGCTTTGTGACAGCAGGGCAGCAATGACTTGGCCAATGTGGCCGGCACCCATCAGAACGACACGCATGGTTTTCTCCTTCAATGTTTGAACAATGCAATCAGTCTAGGGGCAAGTGCTGTCAAAACGACTTGCTTGTTTGACGAAAAAATGGTTTTCATGGTCGTATTGATGATAATTAAGTCAAATCGTCATAAACCCATACCAAAATTCTTCCCCTATGCTGACTGCCTTGCCTGCTCTTCCCGCCCTGCGCGACACCCTTGACCGCGAGCTGCTGGCGCTCTTGCAAAGCAACGCCCGCGAATCAGCCGCTAATCTGGCGCGCAAGCTCGGCACCGCCCGCACCACCGTACTGTCGCGCCTGAGCCGACTGGAACGCGAAGGCATCATTGCCGGCTACACCGTGCGACTCGCCCAGGATGTGCTCAACCAGGGTCTGCAAGCGTTTGTCGGCTTGACCGTCAGCCCCAAAGCCGGGCGCACGATCGAGGCCCGTCTGGAGCGCATGCCCGAGGTGCGCCAGCTCTGCGCCGTCAGTGGCGAATTTGACTATGTGCTGCTGTTGCGCGCCGAGTCTGCCGCGCGCTTGAACACCTTGCTTGATGAAATTCGCAACCTGGAAGGGGTTGTCAAAACCACCACCTCGGTGGCGCTGGCGTGGAAAATTGAGCGCACCTGAGCCAAAGTTATCTCCGGTCAAGAACCTCTGTTTTTAGGTCCTTTGATGCTATCTTTTTTGCTACACTGACTCCGCACTTTTAACGTCTTGTTGAATTCCTGCACCCCCAGCACCTAACACCGAGCGACCCAGCCATGCGCACGAATCTCCCCGTCAGCCAGCAGGAATACCAATTCCCTGGCCACGAAACCTTGCTGTCCACTACTGATCTGGACAGCAACATCATCTACGCCAACGCCACCTTCGTGCGCACCAGCGGATTCGCACCCCATGAGTTGATCGGGCAGCCCCACAACATCGTGCGCCACCCGGACATGCCGGCTGAAGCCTATGAAGACATGTGGCGCACCCTCAAAGAAGGTCAATCCTGGCGTGCCGTGGTCAAAAACCGCCGCAAAAACGGCGACCATTACTGGGTCTGCGCCAACGCCGCGCCGATGCAACGCAACGGCCAAATCGTCGGCTATGTGTCGGTGCGTACACCACCGGAGCGCACCGAAGTGGCCGCCGTTGAACAACTGTATGCGCGCTTCAAAGCCGGCCAGGCGAAAGGCTTGGCCTTTTACCGCGGACTGGTCGTGCGCACCGGGCTGATGCGCTGGGCCAGCGCGCTGCAGATTCTGCCTTCACCCTGGCGGGTGCGTCTGCCACTGCTGGGTGTGGCCGTTGCGGGCGGTCTGGCGCTTGGACTGTCGGGCCTGGCAGGCATGGCCTTGTTGGGCACCGGGGCCACGCTGGCGGCCAGCTTGCTGCTGGCCAACGGATTTATTGAATCACAACTGACCTCGCCTTTGAAGCACATCAAGGCCGCCGCCCAGCAAGTGGCCACGGGTGAGCCCCCAAAAGACCTGAACCTCAACCGCTGTGATGATGTGGGCTTGCTGGCCCGCGCCATCAACCAGTGCGGGCTGAACCTGCAGGCGGTG
>JBBQZI010000290.1:0-2841 GCA_038207855.1 Burkholderiales bacterium | reverse complement strand
CCGGTCATGGTCAAGGCGCGGAAATACAGCGGCGACAGTTCGCGCAGCGAATACTTCATCATCGGCCAGTTCACGCCCCACATCAGCGTGAGGGCGACCAGGCTCCAGAGTTGCTTGCGGCTGATCAAACCGCCACCGGTGCCTTGATGGCAGGATGGCACTGGTAGCCCAACACCTCAAAGTCTTCAAATTCATAGTCGAAGATGGACGCGGGGCGACGCTTGATATGCAGTGTGGGGTAGGCAAAAGGCGTGCGGCTCAGTTGCAGTGCCACCTGCTCGGCGTGGTTGCTGTAAAGGTGGCAGTCGCCGCCGGTCCAGATGAAATCACCCACGTCCAGGTCGCATTGCTGCGCCACCATGTGTGTCAGCAGCGCGTAGCTGGCAATATTGAATGGCACGCCCAGGAAGATGTCAGCGCTGCGCTGGTAGAGTTGGCAACTCAATTTGCCTTTGCCGCCCGGCTCGGTGGCGGGTGCCACGTAAAACTGAAAAAACGCATGGCAGGGCATCAGCGCCATCTTGTCCAACTCGGCCACATTCCAGGCGCTCACAATGATGCGCCGGCTGTCAGGATTGGATTTGAGGGTTTTGATGACCTCGGCGATCTGGTCAATGCGACCGCCATCGGGCGTTGGCCAACTGCGCCACTGCACACCGTAGACCGGGCCCAAATCACCATCGGCGCGGGCCCATTCGTCCCAGATTGACACGCCGCGTTCTTTGAGCCAGTTGTTGTTGCTGGAGCCCGTGAGAAACCACAATAGCTCCTGGATGATGGAGCGCAAATGCACTTTTTTGGTGGTGACCAGCGGAAAGCCTTCGTTCAAATCAAAGCGCATCTGGTAGCCAAACACACTGGTGGTGCCGGTGCCAGTGCGGTCGGGCTTGAAGACACCGGTACTCGCCACATGGCGCATGAAATCTTCGTATTGGGATCGGACAGGGTGGGTGCTCATGGGGCGCGGGCGGGTTTGATTAATGCCAGTTCGGGTGACGGCAAGGTCACGCGCGGGTCGAATGGGTGAAAGTCCAAGCCAAAGGCCTGGCGAATCCGGATGATGTAGTCCTGCGTTTCCTTGAACGGAGGTACGCCGTGGTAACGCTCGACGGTGCCTTCACCGGCGTTGTAGGCAGCGGCCACCAAACCCACATCGCCCTGGAAATAAGCCAGCAGCCAGCGTAGGTAAGCCAGACCACCGCGGATATTTTGTTCCGGGTCAAACAGCTTTTTTACCCGAAAGCGCGTGGCGGTTTCGGGAATCAGTTGCATCAGTCCCTGCGCGTTCTTGAGCGAAACGGCATGTGAATCGAAATTGGATTCAGCACGAATAAAGGCGAACGCCAGTCCGGGGTGAATGCCAAATTCGGGTGCCACGCGGCGCACAATGCCCATGATCTGTTTCTGGTTGGGCGTGCCGATCATCAGCTCGTATTTGGAGCCTTCCCTGGCCATTTCAGCTTCTGTGGCAGCAGTGCGCTCACGGATGCCTTGCACGATGCGCCGTTGTTGTTCGGCCAGTTCGGCAGCGGTGACGCAGGGTGGCTTGGTGCTGTTGCTGCCGACGACGCCCAGCATGCGTTGTGCCGGTGCATCACCCTGGGCGGCGGCTTGTGCAAAAAAGTAAGCCGCGTAAGCATCGCTGCGTTCAATGCCGCGGCCGTTGGCGTAGATCCAACCCAAGTTGTAGGCGGCTTGTGTATCAGCGGCCATCGCCGCCTGGCAATACAGATCAATCGCCTGCTCGATGTTGCGCGCGACACCTTCGCCATGCTCCAGTGCACGCGCCTGCTCACGCCACTGAGCGGCCTGAGTCGGGTCAGCACTGGCAGCCAGACTGTGCCCCGACCAGCTGAGCACGAGGCCCAGCAGGCAGCGGCAGACAATCGGCAAGACCGGGTGGTGTTTCATGCTGAAATGATACGTCCGGGATTCATCAGGTTCAAGGGGTCGATCGCTTGTTTGATGGCGCGCATTAACCCCAATGCGACTGGCGACTTGTAGTGCGTCAGGTGCTCTACCTTCAGGCTCCCTACGCCATGCTCGGCAGAAATTGAGCCTTCATGCGCCAACACCGAATCAAACACGATGGTGTTGACCTGTGCCTCGTTGTCACGCAGAAAGGCCGCTGCATCCACGCCAATGGGCGCTTGCACGTTGTAGTGCAAATTGCCGTCACCCAGGTGGCCAAAATTGACCAGCCGAACGCCGGCAATAGCTTCTTGCAACAGTGCATCGGTCGTGCGGACGAATTCCGGGATGCGCGATATCGGCAACGAAATGTCGTGCTTGATGTTCAGGCCCTCTTGCGCCTGCGCCAGCGGAATACTCTCGCGGATCTGCCATAGCGCTTTGGCTTGCGTCAGGTTTGCTGCCACGACCGCGTCCAGCACGCAACCCTCTGTGAGCGCGGCCTCCAGCAGGGCTTCAAACTGCGCTCTGGCGTGCGATTCGGATTCATGGTCAGAGTTTTCCAGCAACACGCAAAACGGTGCGTCCTGGTACAAGGGCACGCGCAAATTTGGAAAATGCTCCGCCACCAGACGCAGTGCAAATTGCCCCATGGCTTCAAAGCCGGTGAGCCCGGCGCCCAAATGGCGGTGGGCCAGGCCGAGCAGCGTCACGGCGGCATCCAGTGACGGCACAGCGGCCCAGGCGGTCAGCTGCGCGGCAGGCAGCGGATACAGCTTCAGGGTGGCCGCGGTGATGATGCCCAGCGTGCCTTCAGCGCCAATGAACAGGTCGCGCAGGTCGTAGCCGGTGTTGTCCTTGCGCAAGCCGCTCAGGCCTTGCCAGATGTCGCCTTGTGCCGTGACCACTTCCAGCCCCAGACACAGTTCG
>JBBQZI010000289.1:0-2877 GCA_038207855.1 Burkholderiales bacterium | reverse complement strand
TTGCCAGCTTTTTACGGCTGGTGACGCACCCCAAAATTTTCACAATGCCAACCCCGACGCAACAAGCGGTTGAATTTATTGACAGTCTGTTGAGCAGCACCGGCGTGACGATGCTTGCGGTCGGCAGCGAATGGCCTCAATTGCGCTCACTGTGTTTAAACAAGAACCTGAGCGCCAATGCACTGCCCGACGGCTGGATTGCTGCCTGTGTGTTACAGCACCAAGAAGTTCTTGCCACCTTTGATCGGGATTTTGTCAAACTGCTGCCCAAAAAAAATCTACAACTGTTGCTACCGACATGATGAGCCTGCCCTTCAACTTTACCTTCGTCCCCTGGTTTCGCTCGGTGGCACCCTACATCCACAAGTTTCGCAACCAGACCTTTGTGCTCGGTGTATGCGGTGAGGCCATTGCGGCGGGCAAGCTGCCCAACTTGGCGCAAGACTTGGCGCTGATTCAAAGCATGGGGGTCAAGGTGGTGCTGGTGCATGGCTTTCGCCCACAAGTCAATGAGCAACTCAAGGCCAAGGGGCACACGCCGCGCTATGCCAATGGCATTCGCATTACCGACGAAATTTCGTTGGATTGCGCCCAAGAGGCGGCTGGCCAGTTGCGCTACGAAATTGAAGCCGCTTTCAGCCAGGGTTTGCCCAATACGCCCATGGCAGGTGCCACGGTGCGCGTCATTTCCGGCAATTTTTTGACTGCCAGACCGGTGGGCATTGTGGATGGCGTGGATTTTCAACATTCCGGTGTGGTGCGCAAGATCGACACGGCTGGCATCTTGCGCTCGCTCGACATGGGTGCGCTGGTGCTGATGTCGCCGTTTGGCTTCTCCCCCACCGGTGAGGCCTTCAACCTGACCATGGAAGAAGTCGCCACCTCGGTCGCCACCGCCTTGCAAGCCGACAAGCTGATTTTTGTCACTGAAGTGCCAGGTATTGCCACCGATGTCAGCCAGGCGGTCAGCGAAGACAACCCGATCGATACCGAATTACCGCTGGCTGCGGCTGAAAAACTGTTGGCAGATTTGCCCAGTGCCGACAAACCCAGCGACACCGCGTTTTACTTGCAGCACTGCGTCAAGGCCTGCAAAGGCGGTGTCGAGCGCAGTCACATCATTCCGTTTGCGGTAGATGGCTCGATCCTGCTGGAAGTTTATGTGCACGATGGCATTGGCACCATGGTGGTTGACGAAAAGCTGGAAAGCCTGCGCGAGGCCAGCGTTGATGATGTGGGCGGCATTCTGCAACTGATAGAACCGTTCGAGAAAGACGGCACGCTGGTCAAACGCAGCCGAACCGAAATCGAACGCGATGTCGGACTCTACTCAGTGATTGAGCACGACGGCGTGATTTTTGCCTGCGCCGCACTCTATGCCTACCCTGAAGCACGTACCGCCGAGATGGCTGCCTTGACCGTCTCACCCGATGTGCAGGGTCAAGGCGACGGTGAGCGTGTTTTGAAACGCATTGAGCAGCGCGCCAAGTTGGCTGGGCTAGAGAGTATTTTTGTGCTCAGCACCCGCACCATGCACTGGTTTATCAAACGTGGCTTTGTCCAGGTTGACCCGGACTGGTTGCCCGAAGCTCGCAAACGCAAATACAACTGGGACCGCAAGAGCCAGGTGCTGGTGAAGAAAATAGGTTGAATTTTCGATTTGGTTTGATGCGCATCAAGCAATGCGGGTAAGCAGCGGCTGAAAATGGTCAGTTCAACTCCGGGTAACTCATCCATGACTGAAACAAGTACAACTCAAGTTGCACCCCAAAACGCAGCGGTATTACCACCCAAAGGGCTGGTTAAACCACGGCGCCCGGCCACAGCCAATGCTGCCGCAGCGCCTGTGCGTCGCACCACGCAAGGCGACACCAGCGGTGCCAAAACCACATCCGGCATTGCCAAACGCGTGGTTCAGGCCAGCATGGACGCAGCCCAGGGTGCCAAGGAAAACGCCGTCAAAGCCATCTTGGCTAACTCAGCGGACAAAGTCGATGCCCTGCGAACACTGCTGGCCGGAAGCTCCCCGGACGATGTTGCAGCCATCCGTCAAATGCTATTGGACGATGACCACAACTCCAATAGCAAATTCACCAAGCCTGACGATGAGTTGGCCAGCGATTGGCGCACCGGCGGTTATCCCTATAAAAACCTGCTGTCTCGCAAACGCTATGAGGCTGAGAAATACAAGCTCCAGGTGGAATTGCTCAAATTGCAAAGCTGGGCAAAAGAGACTGGTCAACGGGTGGTCGTGCTGTTTGAGGGACGCGATGCGGCCGGTAAAGGCGGCACCATCAGGCGATTCATGGAGCATTTGAATCCGCGCGGTGCGCGTGTGGTGGCGCTTGAAAAGCCGACCGAATCCGAGCGCGGTCAATGGTATTTCCAGCGCTACGTGCAGCACTTGCCTACGGCGGGCGAAATCACCCTGTTTGACCGCTCCTGGTACAACCGGGCAGGCGTTGAACGTGTCATGGGGTTTTGCAGTGAAAAGGAATACCAGCAATTCATTCACCAGGCCCCCATGTTTGAGCGTCAGTTGGTTCAAAGCGGTGTTCACCTGATCAAGTTCTGGTTCTCCGTCAGCCGCAAGGAGCAGCGCAGGCGCTTCAAAGAACGTGAGTTGCATCCACTCAAACAATGGAAACTCAGCCCGATTGACTTGGCATCGCTAGACAAATGGGACGATTACACCAAGGCCAAGGAAGCCATGTTTTTCGAGACCGACACGGCCGACGCGCCTTGGACGGTGATCAAATCTGATTGCAAAAAGCGCGCCCGCCTGAACGCCATGCGTTATGTGCTTCACAAATTGCCTTACACCAACAAAGATTTATCCAACATTGGGTCACTCGACACCTTGCTGGTGGGCAGGGC
>JBBQZI010000288.1:0-2894 GCA_038207855.1 Burkholderiales bacterium | reverse complement strand
GGCAAAGCCGCTACCATCGCGTCATGGACAAATTCTTCAACACCGCTGGCCCGAATCAACCCGACATCCACTACACCTTGCTGCCCAAAGACCGGGTGAACTGGCCGGAGCTGTCTGGTTTGATCGCGGCACGCAAGTATTTCATCCTGCACGCCCCGCGCCAGACCGGCAAGACCAGTTTGCTGCTCAACCTGATGCACTTCATCAATGCCGAGGGCCACTACCGGGCGCTGTATGTGAATATTGAGGCGGCGCAGGCGGCACGCAGCGACGTGGCCAGCGGCATTGCCACCATCATTTCGGCCATGGCGCGCGCTGCCGACATTTACTGGAAAGAGCCGCGTTGGAGCGTGCTGGCCTGGACTGAGGCCGAACGTGCCGGGGCGCAAGGCAAAGACACCCTCAGCAGCGTGCTGCAAAGCTGGTGCCTGGCCAGCGAAAAGCCGTTGATCATCCTTCTGGACGAAGTCGATGCGCTGGTGGGTGACACGCTGATATCGCTGTTGCGCCAGATTCGTGCCGGTTACGCGCAGCGCCCCGAGGCCTTTCCGCAAAGCATGGTGCTGTGCGGCGTGCGCGATGTGCGCGACTACCGCATGCACCGCAGCGATGGCGAAGTTATCACCGGGGGCAGCGCCTTCAACATCAAGTCTGAATCCATCCGGCTGGGCGACTTTACGCAAGCCGATGTGGCGGCCCTGCTGCAACAACACACCGATGCCACCGGGCAGGTGTTTGAGGCGGGTGTGCTCGATGAAATCTGGGCAGACACCCAAGGCCAACCCTGGCTGGTCAACGCCCTGGCGTATGAAGCCTGCTTTCGTAAACCAGAACAGCGCGACCGCAGCCAGCCGGTCACGGTAGAGCAAATGCGCCAAGCGCGCGAGTCATTGATCCTGCGCCGCGACACCCACCTGGACCAGTTGGCCGACAAGTTGCGCGAGCCACGGGTGCAGCGCGTGATCGAACCCATGCTTCAAGGTGTGGACTTGCCACCCGATGTGTTTGAGGACGACCGCCAATACTGCATTGACCTGGGGCTGATCGCCCGGCGTGACCGCCAGTTGCAAATTGCCAACCGGATTTACCGCGAAGTGTTGCCGCGCGAGCTCACCTCCATCGTGCAAGACAGCTTGCAAGGCCACGCCGAGCAACCCTGGTTTGTCGGTGATGACCGGCGCATGGACATGGACAAGCTGCTTAGCGCCTTTCAGCAGTTCTTTCGCGAAAACGCCCAAAGCTGGTTGGAACGCTACGCCTACAAAGAGGCCGGGCCGCAGTTGCTGCTACAGGCCTTTTTACAACGCGTTGTCAACGGCGGGGGCCGCATTGCGCGGGAATACGGGCTGGGCACTGGCCGCACCGACTTGTTTTTGCAGTGGCCTTTGAGTGACCAAGGCTTTCTGGGCCCGATGCAGCACGTGGTGCTGGAGCTCAAAATCCAGCACAAGGGCCGCGCTGCCACGCTGGCCGCTGGACTGCTACAAACCGCCAGATACGCTGACCAGTGTGGTGCTGACAGCGCCCACTTGCTGATCTTTGACCGTGACCCGCAAACCGACTGGGACGACAAGATTTACCGCGAAGAACATTCCCAGGGCCAGCGCCTGATCAGCGTCTGGGGCATGTGATGGGTCATTAAATCAGCCATTTCAGCGACCGCGCATGAACAGCGCATCAAGCTCTTTCACGCTGATTTGCCGCCAGGTCGGGCGGCCGTGGTTGCATTGGTCAGAGCGCTCGGTGGCTTCCATCTGGCGCAGCAGGGCGTTCATCTCCTCGATCGTCAGGCGGCGGTTGGCGCGAACTGCGCCGTGGCAGGCCATGGTTGATAGCAACTCGTCTTGGGCGCGCGCAATCACGCCACTGGCTTCGTGCTGGGCCAACTCAGTCAGCACGCTGCGCGCCAGCTCGACCGCGTCGCCTTGCGCCAGCGTCACCGGTACCGCCCGCACAGCCAGTGTTTTGGCGGAAAACGGTGTGATCTCCAGCCCCAGCATGCGCAAGGTGTCGGCGTTGGCTTCAGCGGTAGCGACCTCAGTGGGCGTGGCAGCAAAGGTCACGGGGATCAGCAGCGGCTGGCTGGGCAAGGCCGCATCCCCGCTACGGTCGGCGCGCGCACCTATGGCCGCCGCCCATTGCGTCTTGAGTCGCTCGTAAACAATGCGTTCGTGGGCGGCGTGCATGTCGACAATCACCAGCCCTTGGGTGTTTTCGCTCAGGATGTAGAGGCCATGTAACTGGGCCAGGGCACGGCCTAAGGGGCAGGCGTTTTGGATGTCATTGCCGCTTTGTGGCCAGGCCGGGGCGTGGTCGAGGTTGACGAGCGGGACAGCGGGTTGGAGCGCGGGCTCTGTTGGTGTTCCAGCAGGGTGCGTGCCCTGTGATGCTCCAGCTTGGGCAGGCTCGGACGCAAACCCCCAAAGGGCCCCGAGGTCGTTGACGCGGTGGCCGATACGGTCATCATTTGCTCTGAAATTAATAGCTGATTGCGCTTTGTATTCGGGGGCTAGAGGCCTATTTTCTATATAAGAACCGGGAAAGGGAGTGGTTGCAAAACCGGCTTGCGTCGCGCCCGTCGGCGGGGTTGGTGCTGGCACGCTGGAGCCTCCCAGGCTGAACGGTACCGCCGCCGAGGTGCCAGCGCGCGGTGCGGCCAGCGCGCTTTCAACCGCGTGGCGAACCGCTTGGTGCACCTCGCGGCTGTCGCGAAAACGCACCTCGATCTTGGTCGGGTGCACGTTGACATCGACGCGCGTTGGGTCAATCTCGATATACAGCGCATAGACCGGCTGGCGCTGGCCGTGCAGCACGTCCTCGTAGGCGCTGCGGGCGGCGTGGCTGATGACCTTGTCGCGCACAAAGCGGCCGTTGACGTAGCAAAACTGCTGGTC
>JBBQZI010000287.1:0-2895 GCA_038207855.1 Burkholderiales bacterium | reverse complement strand
CCGGCAGTTGCCAGTGCCGTGCTGCAGGCCCCTGATGCGCTGCTGGCGGAGTGGTCGGCCTGGCAGCACCAGCGCTTGGCGCTGGAGGCCGATGCGCGCGCGGGTTGGACCGTTGACATCGTGCAATTGCTCAACGCTGCGGCGCAAGCCAAGGCCATTAAGGGCATCCGGCAAGATTATTTTGCCGGCTGGATGACGCAAATGGCCGACTGGGCGCAAGGCGATGAGATCGACCCGAAAACGCTGGAGCGCTTCACTGCCAGCAACCTGCTTGCCAAAGGCTGGGCACAAGCGGACAGCCATGCGGTGTTTGGCCACCTTCAAGCGCTGCACGATCACTTGAGCGCCGAGCCGGATGTGGTCGGTGGCTTGCTGGCCCATGCGGCGGTTGAAGTGGCGAGGGCCTACCAGCGCGCCAAGGCACAGGCCGCGCAGTTTGATTTCTCAGATTTATTGCAAAACCTGTACCACGCCCTGCAAGCGCCCGATGGCCGGCTGGCGGATGCGATTGCTGCCCAGTACCCGGTGGCGCTGGTTGATGAATTTCAGGACACTGACCCCTGGCAGTTTGGCAGTTTGAGCAAAATTTATAGCGAATCACGCAATACAGACGGGGGCTACAGCCCTATTTCATCTATAAACGAGCTTGCAGAAGAGGCCGCACAGCCGCTCGGTTTGATCATGATTGGCGACCCCAAACAGGCGATTTACAGCTTTCGCGGCGCTGATTTGGCGACCTACCTCAAGGCGCGAGAGCAAGCCTTGGGCATTTACACGCTGCCGGGTAGTTACCGCTCCACACCCGGTGTGGTCGCCGCCGTCAACCAGGTTTTCGGGGCGGCGATCAAGCCTTTTCGCGAGGTGCCTTTTGCACCGGTTGAGGCCTGCAACCCCAAGGTACAGCCGCTGCAGGTAGCGGGGCAGTCGCAAGTGGCCATGACGGTATGGCATTTGCCGTTTGCTAAAACACCGCGCAAAGCGGTTTTCATGGCCGCGATGGCGGACGTGTTTGCTACCCACATGGTGGCGCTGCTGAATGCGGCTGCGCCATCTGCCGGTGAAAAATTACCCGCTGAAATACGGCCAGGTGATACCCCGTCGGGCGCGGTTCAACCCGGCGATATGGCCGTTCTGGTGCGGGACTGGATGGAAGCCGCGGCCATTCGCCAGGCCTTGGCAGCGCGTGGCGTGCGCAGCGTTTACTTGTCCGAGCGCGACAGCGTGTTTGCCTCCACCCAAGCCAGTGACCTGTGGCGCTTGCTGCGGGCGGTGGCGCAGCCGGGTAACAACCGGGCCGTGCGCGCCGCGCTGGCCACCGCCACCTGGGGCTTGGCGTGGGCTGAGCTGGCGGCCTTGCTGGCCGATGAAGCCGCCTGGGACGGTGTCGTTGAGCAGTTCCTGCAGTGGCAGCGCATCTGGCAAACGCAGGGCCTGCTGCCGATGCTGTACCGCTTGCTGCACGACCAGGGACTGGCGGCGCGCCTGCTGCGCAACCCGACGCAGGGCGAGCGCGCGCTGACCAATCTGCTGCACCTGGGCGAACTGCTGCAAGCCCAATCCATGCAATTGCAAGGTGAGGGCGCACTGATTCGCTACCTGGAAGACCAGTTGCGCAAGCCCAAAGCCAGTGGCGATGCGGCGCAACTGCGGCTCGAATCCGATGCCAATCTGGTGCAGGTGGTGACGCTGCATAAGTCCAAAGGGCTCGAATACCCGTTGGTGTTTTTACCGTTTGTCTCGAATTTTCGGGCCGAAGACAAGGACAGCGACCGCCCTGATGCCGAGCGCTTGAGCGAAGATATTCGCCTGCTCTACGTGGCGCTGACGCGTGCCAAACAGGCGCTGTGGCTGGGCGTGGCACAGGTCAAGGGCGATGTCGATGGCAAAGACCCCAAGGCCATGAGCGCGGTGTCGACCTTGCTGGGGCGAAGCCAGCCGGGTGACTTGTGGGCGTGTTTACAGGCCTGGGCCTGCGACGACATCGCCGTGCAGGCGGCACCGGCAGCCACGCCAGAGGTTTACCAGCCCGAGGCCCTTGCCAAAGCTGTCAAGCACGCCCGCGTGCCCCAGCGTGTGTTGGCGCGCGGCTGGTGGAGCGCCAGTTTCAGCGCTTTAACGCGGGATTTGGCGCATGGCTTCAACGGTCAAAGTGACATGCCCAACGCGCAGCCCTTGCCAGATGCGCGCGACGAGCGGCTGAAGGATGCGCAAGTTGATGCCCAGCTCGACAGCCAGGTCGACAACCCGCTGGCCACCCATTCCGTCATTCCCGCGCAGGCGGGAATCCAGCAAAATCGGTCGTATGCAAAGTTGCCGCCGGATCAGGCCATGGCCACTGACCTGTTGACCATCGAGCCGCCCTTCAATGCGTTCCCAGCCGGTAGCCAGTACGGCACGCTGTTGCATGATCTGCTGGAGTGGCAGGCCCGGCACGGCTGGCCGACAGTCTACGAGCCATTGGTTTTGACCCATGACAGTGTTGACTTCAACGCGCTGAGCGCACCCGCTGGGTCAGGCACGGCACTGGCTGCGGACTGGGCGGCGCTGCTGGCGCGGCACAGCCAGCGGCTCAATCTGGCACCCGAACACAGTGCCATGCTGGCTGGCTGGATACGTCAAATTTGCATAAAAAATATGCCTCTAGCCCGCGTCAATCAAGCGCAAGTAGCTATTCAATTAGGAGCATTCAAGACGACCGACATGTGGCCTGAAATGGGTTTTAGCCTGCCGGTGCAGCGCCTGGCCAGCCAGCAGTTGGACCGTCTGATTACCCAGCAGGTCTGGCCACTGCACGCCCGCGCCGCACTGCAGCGCCGCCAGTTGGAGGGCATGTTGACCGGTTTCATGGACTTGGTTTTTTGCCATCAAGGGCGTTATTACGTGCTGGACTACAAA
>JBBQZI010000286.1:0-2956 GCA_038207855.1 Burkholderiales bacterium | reverse complement strand
TTAAGCCCTGCGGCCCTTATCTGCCTTGATATGAATCAATTGACCAGCAGCGCCCCGGCAGTTTTGTGGCTGGCTGTATAGACGAGTATCAAGGCCCCCAGGGTAAATTTGTTCTCTGTGCTTTCATAGGGAATTCACCGTGGCCCTCGTCACAAGCGAGCGCAGCGCGGCAATCCATGGCCCCGCAAGTCATGGACTGCCACGCTGCGCTCGCAGTGACGCTCTATAAATCAACCGCTCACGTTTAGAACAAATTCACCGTGTCAAGGCCCCGAGCACGCGTGACCGGATCGTCCTGGGTTGTTGGATCGGGTTTGGCTTGGAGGAATACCGGCCATTCAGATTTCAGGGGTGTCGAGAGCGTTGATCATGTTGCAAAAGAAACCAATGACAATGTCATTACGCTCTGGTAAAGTGAGCCACACTTCAAAGGGAATTCACCATGCACGCAGTCACCGGAGCAAAGCGCGAAACGCTCAACATTCGCATCAAGCCAGAAGTTCGCGATCTGATTGATCGCGCAGCAAAATTTCGTGACAAAAATCGCACCGATTTCATTCTGGACTCTGCCCGTTTGGCTGCCGAAAATATATTGCTCGACCAAGTGATCATGGCGGTAGACCCCGCGGCATATGACGAGTTCCTGGCCCGATTGGATATGCCACCCAATCCGAATGAGCGCCTGCGCAAGACCATGCAGACACCGGCACCTTGGGACAATCCATGACATTGACGGTGCCGATGCCATTGACGGAGCATCACCTGACCAATGGTTTTTCATGTGGACAGGACAGCCTGGATCAGTGGCTAAAACACCGTAGTCTGAAAAATCAGATTCAAGGAGCCACCCGAACTTTTGTGGTTTGTGACGGGGCGCGCGTTGTCGCTTATTACGCGTTGGCATCTGGCGCTGTTACCAATCGGGATGCCACAGGTCGATTTCGCGGAAATATGCCTGACCCTATTCCGGTCGTGGTCTTGGGCCGATTGGCTGTTGATCTGACATTGCACGGTAAAGGTTTCGGGAGGTCGCTGGTTCGTGATGCAGGCTTGCGTGTGATCCAGGCGGCAAGTGCCATCGGCATTCGCGGTATGACGGTTCACGCATTGACGGATGAGGCGAAGGCCTTCTATGAAAAAGTCGGTTTTGAGCCATCGCCAATAGATGCCCATCTTTTGATGATTTCTTTGTCTGACCTTGCTGCAGTTCGTTGAACGTTGAACCTGAACCCCGCGTCAGGATTTACCGGTGCCGCTGCGGTTGCCAATGTGCTTGCCGCTGGGTTAACTGTTGACCAGCAGCGCCCCGGCAGTTTTGTGGCTGGCTGTATCGACGAGTATCAAGGCCCCGAGCACGCGTGACCGGGCGAAGGGGCGCACGGCAATCGGTTCCTGCAACAGCAACTCGATGTGCCCAATGGCGTTGGCGGGCAGGGCGTCGGCGGCTTCTTCGGCCAGCGTATTGATATCAAGCCGGTGCACGATGCGTTTGACTTTGGCCTTGACCCAACGGTGGCCGTGCAGCGCCCAGTAAGTGCGCCCGGCAATCAGCGGCTCATCGTCCATCCAGGCCACGGTGCCGCTCAGTTCACGGCTGCTCGGCAGGCTGGTCGTGGCTTGGGGCGTGTCGAAATCGTCAACTGCCACGCTGCTGGCGCTCTCAACGGCCAGCAACCAGTCGCCACGCGACACATCTACCTCGCGGTCGAGCACGATGCCGGCGCTGTGCCCGGCATCTATGGCACCTGGCTTGCGGGTATGGCCCAGCACTTGGGCAATGGTGGCGGTTTGACCGCTTGGCAGCACTTTGACAACTTGACCGATTTGCGCCTGACCCGTGGCCACCCGGCCCCAGAACACGCGCCGGCCTTGCGAGGTGTCGGCCGAGGATGAGGCCAGTTTCTCGACCCACTGCACCGGAAAAGCCAATGGCAGTGCGGCGTCGGCCGGTGTGACTGGCAGCAGTTCCAGAATGTCGAGCAGGCTCGGGCCGGTATAGCCGCACCAGCCATGGGCCGCGTCCACCACGTTGTGGCCTTTCAGGGCCGAAATCGGCACGATGGTGGCGATCTCGATGCCGGCAGCCAGCGCAAACTCTTCGAGCGCGGCGCGAATATGGGTGAATGCCAGCCTTGCCTGACCGGCAGTCTCTGGTTTGGAGGCATCTTCCAATGCGTCAAGCTTATTGACCGCAAAGACGATGCTGGGCACGCGCAGCAAGTTGGCCAGCAGGGAGTGGCGGCGCGTTTGCGGCAGCAGTTCCAGGCCAGGGTTTTGCCATTGCAGCTTGGTGGCGTCGACCAGCACCACGGCGGCATCGGCGCTGCTGGCGGCGGTGACCATGTTGCGGGTGTATTGTTCGTGGCCGGGCGCGTCGCCAATGATGAACTTGCGGGTGGCGGTGTTGAAGTAGCGGTAGGCCACGTCAATGGTGATGCCTTGCTCGCGCTCAGCCGACAGGCCGTCGGTGAACTGGGCCAAGTCGGCCTCGCCGCTTTTGGACACGTTGGCCAACTGGTCCAGCAGCACTGAGCGGCTGTCGATCAGCAGGCGACCGATCAGCGTGCTCTTGCCGTCGTCGACGCTGCCGCAGGTGATGAACTTCAATGCAGCTTGATGGTCATTTAGCCCTGTAGCCCCCGTCGCATCTAAGGTAGTAGCTATTGAATTAATAGTATTCATCAGAAGTACCCGTCCTTTTTTCGCTTCTCCATCGAAGCCTCAGAAGTTTTGTCGTCCATGCGGGTGGCACCGCGCTCGCTCACATCGACCGTGAGCGTCTCCAGCACCACGTCGTCGGCAGTAGCGGCCAGGCTTTCTACCGGGCAGGTGCAGGTGATGTCGCCGACGGTGCGAAAACGCACGTCGCGAAGCTCCAAGGTTTCGCCGTCGCCGGAGCGTGTCAATGACTTTGCTGCAGATGGCGGAACTAATTTAGTGTGTTTGGCTGGTTGGT
>JBBQZI010000285.1:0-2983 GCA_038207855.1 Burkholderiales bacterium | reverse complement strand
GTCGTGCGCCAGGTGCGCTACCACCCCCAGCATGCGGCCATAAGCGCGCAGTTGTTCGTGGGCCCCGACCCGGTAGGTGTCTAGCGTAATCAGGCCGACGCTGTTGGCACCGTGGGTGTGCGCGCACAAGCCGGCCAGTTTTGCGGCGGTCGTGGTCTTGCCAACCCCGGTGGAGCCAACCAGCGCGTAGGTACCGCCTTCTTCATGAATGGCGCGCGCGCTTGCATCGGTCTTCAGGTTGCGCGTCAGCACGTCCATCACCCAGCGCATGGCATCGGGTGCGCTCACGTCCTCAGGCATGCGTTCCACAATGGTTCTTGCCAAGGCGGGTGAATAACCTGAGCGGATCAGTTTAAGCATCAGGTTTGAATGAATCGGGTTGGCGCGCGCCTGGCCCAGCCAGGTCAACGTGGTGAAGCGTTCCTCAATCAAAGCTTTCATGGCCTGCAATTCATCGACTATGCCTTGTGACACCTCTGGTGCGGCGCTGGTTTGTTGACGTGGCGCTGGGCGTGCGGGTGCCGCAGGTGCGGTTTGGATCTGAATCGGTGCTGGGCGCAGACTGGGTGCGCTGGGCCGGGTTGGGGCAGGGCGCTCTGCCGACAGCAGGCGCTCTTGCCTGACTGGCGGTGCGGCGCTGGCCTGGGTTTGGCCAGACAACGCTTCATGGCGACGGCGCAGCATGCGCTCGCGCACATAGTCCTGAAACGACAAGGTGCTCATCGCCAACTGAGTGGTGTCGTCAAGCACCTGGCTGTTGGGGTCAACGCTGGCCTGGCTCATGGCCATCGGGCGCGCTGCGGCTGGCTGGCGCTTGCTTGGACTAGCCAACTCGCCCCGGTCCAATGCGGCCAGCGTGTCTTCACCGGTAGCAACCACCTCGACACCCGATGACGTTGTGCGGTTGGACAAAATCAGTGTGCCATCGCCAAAGGTCATACGGGCCTTGGCCAGGGCTTCACGAGCGGACGGAGCGGTAAAGCGTTGGATGTTCATGATGC
The DNA here is from genome assembly GCA_038207855.1 of Burkholderiales bacterium. GTDB lineage: Bacteria > Pseudomonadota > Gammaproteobacteria > Burkholderiales > Burkholderiaceae_C > Rhodoferax. The sequence goes on along the minus strand of JBBQZI010000285.1, from coordinate 1,982 downwards.
TGCACCTTTAAGAATCGGGCCAATACGGATCGTGTGTGACTCAGGGATTTCGCTGTGTGCGAGCACCTGCAGTCGGGGTGCCACGCGGCGCACCAGGCGGGCAATGGCGCTGCGAATGGCATCAGGTACCAACAGGCAGGCGGGGATGCCAATTTCTTCTTGCTTGAGTGCCATTTCAGCGGCTTTTCGCGTCAGGATATCGGCCACTCCGGGGTCAAGTGCTTGGCCCTGACCGGTCGGGTTGCCCAGTGCCTGCACCAGCAGCCGCTCCAGCGCTGGGTCAATGGCAATCACATTGAGTTCATGGGTTGAGCCATAAATTTGTTGCACGATGGCGGGCGACAAGGCAATGCGCACGCGCCGGGCCAATTCGGCCGGATCGCTCACGGTGGTGGCGTGCTCGGCCAACGACTCGATGATGGTGCGAATGTCGCGGATGTGGACAGATTCTTCCAGCAGCAGCTGCAAGACTTTTTGAAATACGGCAATGGGAACCATTTTGGGGACCACTTCTTCGATCAGTTTGGGGGCCAGCTTGGCCACATGCTCTACCAGTTGTTGGGTCTCTGTGCGGCTCAACAACTTGGCTGCCTGCACTTGCATCAAGTGTGACAAATGGGTGGCCATGACAGTCTCTGAATCAACCACGGTAAATCCGGCCATTTGTGCGGCTTCTTTTTGCGCGTTGTCGATCCAGTGCGCCGGCAAGCCAAAAGCCGGATCGGTAGTGGCAGTGCCAATCAGTGGTGTGCTGATGCCGCCTGGGTTGATCGCCAGAAATTGACCGGGGAAAGCCTCGCCTTCGCCCACAATCACGCCGCGCAGGGTGATGCGGTAGCCGCTGGGCTTGAGCTCCAGGTTGTCGCGTACATGCACGGGTGGTGGCAAAAAACCCACTTCTTGCGCAAATTTGCGGCGAACGCCCTTGATGCGGGTCAGTAGATCGCCTTGGCGGTTTTTGTCCACTAGCGTGATCAGTCGGTAGCCCAATTCGAGCCCCAATTGATCGACTGGCTGCAGGTCGTCCCAACTGGCTTCGCCGTCAGACGCGGGTGGCGGTGGCGCAAGGGTGCTCGGGTCGACCGGCACGGGTTGGTGGGCCAGCACCCAGGCACCGTAGCCCAACACCATGGCAATGCCAATGAAAACCACGTGCGGCATGCCGGGGATGATGCCCATGATGCCCATGATGGTGCCGGTAATACCCAATACTTTGGGCGAAATGAACATCTGGTTGACAATCTGGTTGCTCAAATCCCGGTCTTTGCCCACGCGCGAAACCACCATGGCTGCTGCCACCGAGATCAGCAAGCCGGGAATTTGCGCTACCAGCGCATCACCGACGGCCAGCAAAATGTAGGTGTCAGCCGCCTGGCCAGCAGTCAGGCCATGCTGCAACACACCCACGGCGAAGCCCCCAAAAATATTGATCAGCAAAATTAAAATGCCGGCGACCGCATCACCACGCACGAACTTGGATGCACCGTCCATGGAGCCGAAGAAGTCGGCTTCTTCAGACACTTCGGCGCGGCGCCGTTTGGCTTCTTTTTCATCAATCAGGCCGGCATTCAGGTCAGCATCCACGGCCATCTGCTTGCCTGGCATGGCATCCAAGGCAAAGCGCGCAGACACTTCGGCAATGCGCTCGGCACCTTTGGTGACCACAACAAAGTTGATGACCACCAAAATTGAGAAAACAATCAAGCCCACGGCAAAATTGCCGCCGATCAAAAAGTGGCCAAAGGCCTCAATTACCGCGCCAGCCGCGCCAGGTCCGGCATGGCCTTCGAGCAACACCACCCGGGTTGAAGCCACGTTAAGCGACAGGCGCATCAGGGTGGTGAGCAGCAGCACCGATGGGAAAGCGGCAAAGTCTAGCGGCTTGATCATGTAGGCGGCGACCATCATCACCATCAGCGCTACTGAAATATTGATCGTAAAAAAGGTGTCAAGCACCCACGGTGCCAGCGGCAGCACCATCA
>JBBQZI010000284.1:0-3024 GCA_038207855.1 Burkholderiales bacterium | reverse complement strand
GACAACCAGATTTATGGCATGTTGGGTGTCTATGAAGACGTTACTGAGCAAAAGTTTGCCGAAAAGAAGTTGCAACTCGCCGCCGGTGTGTTCCGTCATGCGCGCGAAGGCATCGTCATTACGGAAGCCACGGGCAACATCATCGAAGTCAATGCCGCGTTTTCTTTGATCACCGGTTACAGCCACGAAGAAGTGATCGGCAAGAACCCGCGCATCCTCAATTCGGGCCGTCAGGACACCGCTTTTTATACCGCCATGTTTGTCGATCTGCAAGCCAAAGACCATTGGTCTGGTGAAGTCTGGAATCGCCGCAAAAACGGCGAGGTGTATGCCGAAATGCTCACCATCAGCACGGTGCGCGACAAACAGGGTGCAATTTCGCACTATGTGGCCATGTTCTTTGACATTTCAGCACTGAAAGAGCACCAAAGGCAGCTTGAGCACATTGCCCACTTTGACGCACTGACCAGTCTGCCCAACCGCGTGCTGTTGGCTGACCGCTTGCGCCAAGCCATGGTGCAGGCGCAGCGCCGTGGTCAACTGCTGGCGGTGGCTTATCTGGACCTGGATGGTTTCAAGGTCATCAATGACACCTATGGTCACGATGCGGGCGACCAGCTTTTGATTGCCGTCTCAGCCAGTATGAAGGGCGCGCTGCGCGAAGGCGACACACTGGCGCGGCTGGGTGGTGATGAGTTTGTAGCGGTGTTGTCTGACATGAGCGATGCCAATGCCTGTGCCGTCACCTTGACACGACTGCTGGCCGCGGCGGGTCAGTCGACTCAAGTGGAGCAGAACCAGTTGCAGGTAACAGCCAGCCTGGGGGTGACGTTTTTCCCGCAGGCCGACAGTGTCGATGCCGACCAGTTGATGCGTCAAGCCGACCAGGCCATGTACCAAGCCAAGGTGTCGGGCAAAAACCGATATCACGTCTTTGATGCCGCGCAAGACCGCAGTGTGCGCGGGCTGCATGAAAGCCTGGATGAAATTGCAGGGGCTATCGCGCGGGAAGAATTTGTGCTGCATTACCAGCCCAAGGTGAATCTGCGCACCGGCGAAGTGGTTGGGGCTGAAGCGCTGATTCGCTGGCAGCACCCGGTGAAGGGATTATTGAGTCCAGCCCATTTTTTACCCGTCATTGAAGACCACGCATTGGGTGTTCAGCTAGGTGATTGGGTGATCCATGCCGCGCTGCAGCAGTTGACTCAGTGGCGCGCACAAGGTCTGGCCTTGCCGGTTAGCGTCAACGTCAGCGCACATCAGTTTGCCCATGAAAGTTTTGTTGAGAAGCTCAGCGATGCGCTGTTGCAACACAGCACCGTGGCCGGCTTGCTGGAGATGGAAGTGCTTGAAACCAGTGCCATGCAAGACCTGAATCGCACGGCGAAGGTGATTGGAGCGTGTGTTGCCCTGGGCGTGAGCTTTGCGCTGGATGACTTTGGTACCGGCTACTCGTCGCTGACTTACTTGAAACATTTGCCGGTGACGCTGATCAAGATTGACCAAAGCTTTGTGCGTGACATGCTCGAAGACGCTGACGACCGGGCTATTCTGGAAGGCATCATCGGGCTGGCGCGGGCGTTTCACCGGGGCGTGATTGCCGAAGGTGCTGAGACCATCGCACATGGCACGTTGTTGCTGCAATTGGGTTGCGAGCTGGCTCAGGGGTATGGTATTGCCAGGCCCATGCCGGCCGAACAATTTCCGGCCTGGGTGGCTACCTGGCAGCCATACCCGGCGTGGACGGCTACCAATCTTCCTTGACCGCCAGCACTGCGTCTTTGCCTGCTGCGGCGCGGGCGGCCAGCCAGGCGGTGACGGTGCCCGCCATTACAACTGCCAGGCACAGCGCCAGCAGGCGCAGCCAGGGCAGCATCAGGTCCATCGTCCAGTGAAAGCTTTGCGGGTTGACCACATGCACCAACACCACCGACACCACCAGCCCCAAGCCGAGCCCGGCAATCGCGCCCAGCGTGGTCCAGGCGGCACCTTCCAGTGCGACCACCGTCAAAATTTGCCGCTTGGTCAGCCCCAAATGCGCCAGCAAGCCAAACTCCTTGCGGCGTGACAGCACCTGGGCGCTGAAACTTGCCGCCACGCCAAACAGGCCAATCGCAATCGCCACCGCCTGCAGCCAGTAGGTCACGGCAAAGCTGCGGTCAAAAATCTTCAAAGAGGTGGCGCGAATCTGCGCGGCGGTGCCGAACTCCAGCACGTCACTGGATGCGGCTGGCCCGTCCGGGGCTGCGGGCCCGTCTGAGGTCGCGCGTTGATGGCGGTTAAGGTCGGCGGCCAGCGTCTGCAAGGCCTGTTGCACGCGCGGCGCATCGGCCGGGTCGTTTAGCCACAACGCCAGGTCGTTGGCCCGGTGGTCGCCCGTCAGGCGCTCAAAAGTGGCGCGGTCGATGGCGATGGCACCGCTTTGGCGGGCGTAATCGCGCCAAACACCCGCTACAAAAAAAGTAGCTACTTGCGCTTGCTCTACTTGGGCTAGAGGTCTAAAAGCCTTGGAAAGTAGTGGAAATGGCTGGCCCAGCTTTGCGCCGTGCAGGTCGACCACCGCCTCGCTCACATAAACACCAATCTGGCCGGGCGGCACGGCCAGCGGTGCGTCAATCAGCGGCAGGCTGCGCGCCGGGTCGCCCAACTCACGTGCCAGCAAGGCCACGGCTGGCAAGCTGTTTTGCAGCAGCAACGCTGTCACGCGTTGGGTTTGCAGCGTTTTCACGCCCGCCAGTTGTGTCGCGGCCTGGACGAATTCGGGGCTGAAGTAGACCGTGTCACTGGCGCTCAAGTTGCCCGCGCTGCGCACGTACAAGTCGGCTGGCAGCACGACATTGAGCCACTGGGTGACGGATTCACGAAAACTCGCCACCATCACCGTCAGGGCAACGGCCAGGCTCAGCGAAGCCACCACACCGCTGACCGCAACGGCCGCCGTGTCGCGCTGGCGCCGCGCCCGCTCGACGGCCAGCAGCGGCAAGGTCTGGCGTGCTACCCGCGGGGCCAGTTGGCCCAGCAGCA
>JBBQZI010000283.1:0-3059 GCA_038207855.1 Burkholderiales bacterium | reverse complement strand
AGCGCAGCCCGGTAAGCGTCAAGGTTTGGTGGCCCAGGGTGTGGGCGCTAATGTGTGTGCTGGTCGTCATGGCTATAACAGCGAAAAATCGCGCTCGAACTTCATCAAATGCTGGCCACCATCGACCAGCAGCGTGGTGCCGGTGATGGACTGATTCTCAAGGGCAAATGCCACGGTGGCCGCCACATCGGCTGCGGTAGACGAGTGACCCAGGGGCGAGAGTTTGTGCAGCGCCTCAAACTTTTCCGGGCTCAGCATGTGGCTGGTCAGGGTCAGGCCGGGAGCCACGCCAACCACCCGCACGCGCGGGGCCAGCGCCAGGGCCAGCATGGTATTGGCAGATTCAAGTGCGGCTTTGGACAGGGTGTAGCTGATGAAGTCTGGGTTGGGGTTCCAGAGCTTTTGATCGAGCAGGTTGACCACCGCGCCGGTCGCATCGGCGCGCGTTTGCAGGTGCGCCAGCAATGCCTGGCTGAGCAAAATCGCCGCGCCTGCGTTCGAGCGCATGTGTTTTTCCATGGCAGCAAAGCTGAAACTCTCAGGCGTGTCGTGCTCAAAGGTGGAGGCGCTGTTGACGATGGCGTCCACGTAGCCAAACTTGGCGACCACGCTGGGCAGCAGGTTGCGCACGGCGGTTTCGTTTCCAAGATTTGCACGAAAAACGGCGCTAGCCCCCGCCAAACGTGCGCAGTCAGCTACTGTTTTTGTAGCTTCTTCGACAGAATCTCGGTAGTGCACGGCCACGCGCCAGCCGTCACGCGCCAAAGTCAGGGCAATTTCGCGGCCCAGGCGCTTGGCGGCACCCGTGACCAAAACCGTGCGTTGCTGCGGTGTCTCAGAGGGAGTGGGGTTTTCGATCGACATTCGGGGACAATCCTGAAACTTATGAACACACCACCGAGTTTAACGAGCGAGCTTTCCCGCCAGATTGCCCAGGACATCGACGAAGCCTCGGGCTGGATCGGCTTTGACAGCTTCATGGAAAAAGCCCTCTACACGCCGGGCCTGGGCTATTACGCCCACGGCAGCGCTAAATTTGGCAAGCTGCCCTACACCGTGCAAGACGGCGCGCGTGTGGTGGGCAGTGATTTCGTCACCGCCCCCGAGATGAGTCCGCTGTTTGGCTGGACGCTGGCGCAGCAGGTGGCGCAGGCGCTGCAAGTGACGGGTACCGATGAGATTTGGGAGTTTGGTGCTGGGTCTGGCGCGCTGGCGCTGCAAGTGCTGCAGGCCTTGCAAGCGCAGGGCGTGCCGTTGCTGCGCTACACCATCGTGGATATTTCAGGCAGCTTGCGCGAGCGCCAGCGCGCCACGCTGGCTGCGTTTGCTGACCAGGTGCGCTGGGTCGATGCCTTGCCTGATGCCATGCGTGGCGTGGTGCTGGGCAATGAGTTGCTCGATGCCATGCCGGTCAAATTACTGGCGCGCGTGACTGGCATCTGGCATGAGCGCGGTGTCGCCAGAGGGCAGCCGACGGAGCAGGGTGAGCCGACTTTTATCTGGCAAGACCAGCCAACCGAGTTGCGTGCGCCATTCGCCATTGCAGGCGAGCACGATTACCTGACCGAAATTCACCTGCAGGGCGAATCGTTTGTGCGCACGCTGGGCGACAAGCTGCAAGCGGGTGCGGTATTTTTGCTCGACTATGGCTTTCCCGAGGCTGAGTATTACCATCCGCAGCGGCACATGGGCACCGTGATGTGCCACCAGGCGCACCAGGTGGATGACAATCCGCTGATGCGTGTCGGGCAAAAAGACATCACAGCGCACGTCAACTTCACCGGCGTGGCGCTGGCCGGCAATGATGCCGGCTTGGGTGTGCTGGGCTATTGTTCGCAGGCGCGGTTCTTGATGAATTGCGGCCTGCTGACGCAGATGGAAGTAGCCGACCTGCCAACCCGGGTGATGGCGCAAAAATTGATCATGGAGCACGAAATGGGCGAATTATTCAAGGTAATCGGCTTTTACAAAGGTGAGCCGTGGGCCGCGCTGGGCTTTGAGCATGGCGACAAGACGCACACCCTTTAGGCACAAGGCCACACCATGATTCGCTGGCTGATCGTTGTATTTTTGGCTTTGGTGCTGCTTAACGGTGTCACGCCGTGGCTGCAAAAGCTGGGCTTTGGCCGCCTGCCGGGTGACTTTCGCTTCAAGCTATTTGGCCGCGAGTTTTTTATTCCGCTCACCACCACCATTGTGTTGAGCATGGTGGCGGCCGGCATTGCCAGAGTACTGTGATAGCACTCAGCAAGACTTGATAAAGCCTGCCTTGCCGCAATCTCTTTTCTTTAATCACGCCAACAAGGGTTTGTCATGACTGATTCGCTGCACATTGTTTGTCCGCACTGCACCACCACCAACCGGGTGCGCCAGGCCGATCTGGCCACGGCACCCAATTGCGGCAGTTGCCACCAGCCGCTGTTTGTGGCGCACTCCACTGCGATGGACGAAGCGGCGTTTGACAAGCACATCAACCGCAACCAGATTCCGGTGCTGGTCGATTTCTGGGCCCCCTGGTGCGGCCCGTGCCGCCAGATGGCGCCGGCCTTTGAGCAGGCTGCCGCGCAACTGGAGCCCAACGTGCGGGTCGCCAAGGTCGACACCGAGGCCAACCAGGCGCTCGGTGCGCGCTTTAACATTCGCAGCATTCCGACGCTGGCGCTGTTTGTCGGTGGCCGCGAGGTGGCGCGACAGCCGGGTGCCATGGGGGCGGCTGACATCGTGCGCTGGACGCAACAACACCTGCCACGCTAATCCGCTATCCTTGGGGTGTGTTGAACAACTGCATGTCCTGCTCTACTGGCTGTGTCTGACCCCCACCCCGCGCGCTCTGAGCGCGAAGATACCCGTACTTTTTTACAAAAAATCGCCGAGTTCATTCATCCTGGCCCGGACTCGGTTGACGAGCTGATCGGCACGTTGACTGAGGCCGAGCACAACCAGCTCATTGGTGCTGACTCGCGCAAGATGCTTGAAGGCGTGATTCGCATGGCCGACATGAGCGCCGGCGATGTGATGGTGCCCAGCACGCGCATGGAGCTGGTCAACATTGAAGACCC
>JBBQZI010000282.1:0-3068 GCA_038207855.1 Burkholderiales bacterium | reverse complement strand
GTGGCCGCCGTCATGGCCTCAATCACCTCAGGGCGGGTCGAATAAATACCGGCGGTGAGGGCACCATGGGTTGAAATGATGCGCTCGGACAAGGCGATAGCGCTGGCCGTGTCTGCGGTCTTCACGACAAACGTGATCGGGCCAAAGCGCTCTTCCATGTAGGCTGCTTCGTCCGCTGCATCACAGGCCAGCAGCACCGGCGTGCGCACTTCGGCCTTGGGGAACTCGGGGTTGTCGAGCTTTTTGGAGGCCAGAATCACCCGGCCCAGGCTGCCGCTCTCGGCCAGCGCAATACGCGCCAGCGTGGCATCCGACTGCACCGCACCGAGCACCGCCAGCGCCACTTCGGGCTTGGCCAGAGAGCCTTCGACCGCGCGCGCCAGATCAGCACAGACATCGTCATAACTCTTGTGACCGTCTTCGGTGTCGATGCCACCGGCGGGCACCAGCAGCGCCTGCGAGGTGGTGCACATCTGGCCTGAATACAGGCTCAAGGTGAAAGCCAGGTTGCGCAGCATCGGCTTGTAGGCATCGGTGGAATCGATCACCACGTTGTTGATGCCCGCCAGCTCGGCATACACCTGGGCCTGGCGGCAATGGTCAATCAGCCACTGACCAAAGGCGTTGCCGCCGGTGAAGTCGACCGACTTGACCGCCGGGTGCGTCACCAGCGCTTGCGTGGCTTCGCGCCTGTCAGGTACGCACAGCGTCACCAGATTGGGGTCGATGCCGTTTTCCGCCAACACGGCGCGAATGGTGCGCACGCTGATGGCCGCTGCCAGCACAGCGTTTTCATGCGGTTTGACGATGACCGCGTTGCCCGTGGCCAGCGCGGCAAACAGGCCCGGATAGGTGTTCCAGGTCGGAAAAGTGCCGCAACCCACCACCACGGCGACGCCGCGCCCGACGATCTCGAAGTGCTTCTTCATCACCAGTGCTGGGTTTTTGCCCTGCGGCTTTTCCCAGGTGGCCTCAGCCGGCACAAAACTTTGCTCACGGTAGGCATAGGTCACGGCCTCCAGGCCACGGTCTTGCGCGTGCGGCGAGCCCGCCTGAAAGGCCATCATCCAGCCCTGGCCGCTGGTCATCATGACGGCGTGGGCGATCTCGAAGCTTTGTTGGTTCAGGCGGTCCAGCATCTCGATGCACAAGCCGGTGCGGCCTTCCACACCGGCGGCCTGCCAGCCGGGCATGGCGCTTTGTCCAGCATCAATCAGCGCCTGGATGTCACACACCGGGTACTGCACATTCAGCGCCACACCATAGGGCGATTGCTCGGTGGCGGCCCAAGCCGTGGTACCGGGCTGATTCAGCTCGAATTTATTGCCGAGGTGCGCCTCGAAGGCTTTTTTGCCGTCATCAGCGGCGGTTTCGCCGTAGGTCTTGGGGCTCGGCATCTCGTTGTAAGCGGCCCAATAACCACGTGTGTGGATGGCGTTCAGCGCGGCATCCAGTTTGGCGCGGTGTTTTTCAAACAGAGGGTGAGTCATAGCGTTGTCCTGAAAAGAGTCAATTAAAAAAGATAGCTATCCGCGCTTATTGCATAAGGGCTAAAGGCTTAAAAGTCATATAAATTCGAGACTGCGCTTACGCTGCGTAGCGTTGCACGGTTTGCGCAATCGCACCAAAAATCGAAGCCCCCTGGGCATCCAACATCTCGATTCGCACGCTGTCGCCAAACTGCATGTAAGGGGTTTGCGGCTTGCCGCCCTCAATGGTTTCGTACATGCGCACCTCGGCAATGCAGCAGTAGCCGACACCACCGTTGGCAATCGACGAGCCTTGGAGTCCGCCTTGTTTGTTGGACACCGTGCCCGAGCCAATGATGGAACCGGCGCACAGTTCGCGCGTCTTGGCCGCGTGGGCCACCAACTGGGCAAAGTTGAATACCATGTCTTGCCCGGCATCAGGCTGGCCAAACAACTGGCCGTTCAGGTGCACGGTGAGCGGGCGGTGCACGCGGCTGTCACGCCAGTCGGCAGCCAGTTCATCGGGCGTGACCGCCACCGGGCTGAAGGCCGAGGCCGGTTTGGACTGAAAAAAGCCAAAGCCTTTGGCCAGCTCGGCCGGAATCAGGTTGCGCAATGACACGTCATTGACCAGCATCAACAGGCGTACCGATTTGGCGGCCTGCGCCACGCTGGCCCCCATCGGCACGTCGCCAGTGATGACGGCCACCTCGGCCTCCAGGTCAATGCCCCAGTCTTCGGACAGCGCGCGCACCGGGTCGGTCGGGCCGACAAAGGAATCCGAGCCACCCTGGTACATCAGCGGGTCAGTCCAGAACTCGGGTGGCAATTCGGCACCACGCGCGCGGCGCACCAGCTCCACGTGGTTGACGTAGGCTGAACCATCGGCCCACTGGTAGGCACGCGGCAGCGGCGAGTGGCATTTTTCCGGCTCGAACGCATCGGGTGCCGTGAAAGCGCCGCTGTTGAGCGCCTCATAGACCTGGCGCAGTTGCGGCTCGCAGGCCTCCCAGTCGTCCAGCGCCTGTTGCAAGGTGCGGGCAATCGCGGGCACCGCGCGGCAATGGGTCAAGGCGCGGTTGACCACCACCAGCGTGCCGTCACGTCCGCCTTGTTTCAATGTGGCAAGTTTCATGGTGACTTATTCCCCGGCATAAGAGCCGTCGTGCATCCAGCGCGCATGCTGCGGGGCTTTTTTGGTGACGGCCCATTCGTTGAGCATGTCCCACTTGGCCTCATCGAGCAGCTTGGCCATTTTGGGCGTGCCGGTGTTGGCGGCCAGCTCCAGCCGGTGGCCGCTGGGGTCAAAAAAGTAGATCGATTTGAAAATCGTGTGGTCAGTCGGGCCGACCACTTCAATGCCATCGGCTTCGAGCCTGGCCTTGGTCTCCAGCAACTCATCGACTGTGGCAACCTGCATCGCCAGGTGTTGCGTCCAAGCTGGGGTGTTCTCGTCGCGGCCCATGTCGGGTTTGGTTGGCAACTCGAAAAACGCCAGCACGTTGCCGCCACCGGCATCCAGAAACACATGCATGTACGGGTCGGGCTCTTTGGTGGAGGGAACTTCGTTTTCGGCAATCGCCAGGATGAAGTTCATGT
>JBBQZI010000281.1:0-3086 GCA_038207855.1 Burkholderiales bacterium | reverse complement strand
TTTTGCGTGGTTTTATTGGCCAGCTCATCGCCCGTCACGCTGAAGTCAGCGTATAGCGTTGACATCGGCTACTGCCAGCGCCGTCATGTTGACGATGCGGCGTACCGTGGCAGAGGGTGTCAGCACATGGGCGGTGGCTGCTGCGCCCAGCAAAATCGGTCCAACCGTCACCCCATGTCCACCAGTCATCTTGAGCACATTGAACAAAATGTTCGCTGAGTCCAGGTTGGGACAAATCAAAATATTGGCTGCGCCGCTCAGGTTGGTAGCCAACAAGGCGTTGTGACGGATTTCGTCTGACAGGGCGGCATCGCCTTGCATTTCGCCATCGCATTCAATGTCCGGGCAGGCGGCCTTGAACAAGTCGCGCGCCAGTCGCATTTTTTGTGCTGAGGCGCGTTTAGATGAGCCGAAATTCGAGTGCGACAAAAATGCCACCTTCGGCGGCAGGCCAAAGCGCAGCACCTCATCAGCAGCCATGCGGGCAATACCGGCGAGTTGTTCAGCGCTCGGGTCTTCATTGACATAGGTATCGGCCACAAACAGCGAGTGACGCTCCAGCATCAGTGCGTTGAGCGTGGCAAAGCAGGGCGCGTCGTCGCGGCGGCCCAGCAAGTCACGCACATGGTCCAGGTGCACGTCAAAGCGGCCATGCACCCCGCACAGCATGGCATCGGCATCGCCTAGTTTGACCATCAACGCGGCAATGGTGGTGGTGGAACGGCGCACGGCTGCCTTGGCGGCCTCAGGGCTGACACCATCGCGGCCCATGGTCTGGTGGTAAGTTTCCCAGTACTGGCGAAAGCGCGGGTCATCGTCGGGGTTGACGCAATCGAAGTCACGCCCGAGCTGCATGCGCAGGCCGGCCTTCAAAATGCGCGCCTCGATCACGGCCGGGCGGCCAATCAGGATCGGCTTGGCCAGGTTGCCTTCGATCACGATCTGGACGGCGCGCAGCACGCGCTCGTCTTCACCCTCGGCGTAAGCGACGCGCTTGGTTGCATGGGGTGCGCTGCGGGCGGCATTGAACACCGGCTCCATCAGCAGGCCGGTGGAGTAAACAAAACGTGACAGTTCCTGCCGGTAGGCATCCAAGTCCTTGATCGGCCGCGCTGCCACGCCAGAGCGTTCGGCAGCGGCGGCTACGGCTGGCGCAATGCGCAAAATCAGGCGCGAGTCAAACGGTTTGGGGATGATGAAGTCCGGGCCAAAAGCCAGCTCCTGCCCGGCGTAGGCATGCGCCACTTCTTCGCTGATGTCGGCCTTGGCCAGCGCGGCAATTTCATGCACGCAAGCCAGTTTCATTTCCTCCGTGATCTTGGTGGCGCCACAGTCCAGCGCACCGCGAAAGATGTAGGGGAAACAAAGCACGTTGTTGACTTGATTCGGGTAGTCCGAGCGTCCCGTGGCAATGATGCAGTCAGGTCGCACGGCTTTGGCCAATTCGGGGCGAATTTCGGGCTCGGGGTTGGCCAGCGCCAGAATGATGGGTTGGTTGGCCATGGTTTTGACCATGTCTTGCGTCAGCACGCCAGCGGCCGAGCAACCCAGAAAAACGTCAGCACCATCGACTGCATCCGCCAATGTACGCATGCTGGTGTCTTGCGCAAAACGTGCTTTGGATTCATCAAAACCACCGGGTCGGCCCTGGTAGACCACGCCCTTGGAGTCGCACATGTAAACGTTTTTGACCTGCACGCCCAAGCCAACCATCACATTCAGGCAGGCAATCGCCGCAGCACCGGCACCTGACACCGCCACGCGCACGCTGTCAATGGGCTTGCCGACCAATTCCAGTGCATTGATCAATGCAGCGCTGGAGATGATGGCGGTGCCATGCTGGTCATCATGAAACACCGGAATACCCATGCGCGCGCTGAGCTTTTGCTCGATGTAAAAGCACTCGGGTGCCTTGATGTCTTCGAGGTTGATGCCGCCCAGTGTTGGCTCCATGGCAGCAATGATCTCGATCAGCTTGTCGGGGTCAAGTTCATCAAGCTCAATGTCAAACACGTCAATGCCGGCAAATTTCTTGTACAGGCAGCCCTTGCCCTCCATGACCGGCTTGCCCGCCAGCGGTCCGATGTTGCCCAGGCCCAGTACGGCCGTGCCGTTGGTGATGACACCCACCAGGTTGCCACGGCTGGTGTACTCGTGGGCCATGGCCGGGTTGGCCTGAATCTCAAGGCACGGGTAAGCAACGCCGGGCGAATAGGCCAGCGACAGGTCGCGCTGGTTGTAAAGCGGTTTGGTGGCGTTGACCGAAATCTTGCCGCGTGTTGGCAAGCGGTGGTATTCGGCGGCGGCGTCGCTCAGTGCCTGTTCGGCGGGGGAAAGTTTTTCACTCATGAAGACTCCTGTCGGTGTTGGTTTGAGCAGACTTTACTCCCGTTGACTTTGAACTTTTTTGACTCGCATCAGAAAAGACCTGGTTGACGCGATTGCGCGGGTGGATTTAGGACAGCAAGTCGTACAGCGTGCGGGCAATCACTTGCGTGGCGCGGCGAAGGTCTTGCAGGTCAAGGTGTTCGTCGGCGCGCTTGGCATTGGACTCCCGCACCGTGCGTGGCCCGGCACCGTAAATTACGCCCGGAATACCGCGTTCCACATAGAGGCGCACGTCGGTATACAGGGGTGTGCCGACGGCGGGAATGGGTTCGCCAAATACTTCCTGGCCGTGTTTCTGGATGGCTTGTACCAGCGGCTGGTTGCCGGGCAGCGGCTGCATGGCGCGCGACAGCAGCAAGCGGCGCACGTCTGCCGTGATCTGCTTGCCACCGCGCGGCGGCTGGTAGCTGTCTACAGCTTGCGCAATGGTCTGGCGCAGAGCGGCTTCGACCTGCGCCGGGTCTTCTTCGGGAATCATGCGCCGGTCCAGCTTGAACACCACCTTGCCGGGGATCACGTTGGTGTTGGTGCCGCCACTGATCTGGCCCACATTCAGGTAGGGGTGGCTGATGCCGTCCACATTGGAGGTCACTTGCAGGTAGTCTGCGTTCAGCGCATAAAGTGCATTCAAAATGTGCACTGCGCCCTGCAAGGCGTCGGTGCCGCTGTCGGGAATGGCGGCATGCGCCATGTCGCCG
>JBBQZI010000280.1:0-3090 GCA_038207855.1 Burkholderiales bacterium | reverse complement strand
CAAAAAGTCCCAAAAAGCGCGAAAGCTTTTGCCCTGATCAGATTCGGCAATGGCATCGCGCTCGCCCATGATCTGCTGCAACAGCGCACCTTTGGCACCGTTCCACAGCGCAATGCGCTCGCGCACCGTGCGGTCCAGCGCCCGAAAGTTGTGCTCGACCTCGCGGAAATCCGTCAGCAGCTCACGCGCCAGCGCAGTGAAGTGCAAAAAGCGTTCACGCAAAGCGGTGTCGTCCAGCAGCGGCATGTCACCCGCGGCCACCCGTGCGATCTCAGTATCGATAGCATCACGCTGTTTCTGCAATTCAGCTACGCGCAGTTGCGGATCGGTTTCGCTGCCCTGCTGCATTTGCTTGAGCAGATCAAACAAGGTCAGCAAACGCGACTCGGTGCCGACAAACGCTCGCTGGCTCAAAGTACCCAGCCAGGCCAGTGCCCGCTCGGTGGCGGGTGTCAGGTCAAAGTGCACCTCATCGCTACCAGCCGGGTAAAACTTGCGCAGCCAACCCTTGTCATTGGCGGCCCAGTCGTTCAGATACTCATGGGCGTTCTTGGGAAAAGCCTGCTCGCCCAACTGCTCGCGCAGGCCATAAAGCGTGTCTTCCAGCGCCTCCACCAAGTCAGATTGCGCCATCACACGCACATTGGGCGCCACAAACACGCGCTGCAAAAAGCTGGCAATCAGCGGCGCATGGTCGGCCACCAGCAGCCGCCAAGCCGGGTGCTGGCGGCGCAGGGCATCGAGGGTGGCGTAGTCGAGATTCATGAATTTAATTGGGGTCAGATAAGAATTTAATTGGGGTCAGATAACGATTAATTTGGCAGCGCCACCCATTGCCCTGCCAGCGGGTGAATGGTGATGCGGTGGTCAAACACGGCTTCCAGCGCGCGGTGGGTGCCCATGTCCGCACAGGCACCCTGCTGCGTGACGCGCCCATCGGCCATGATGACCATCTCGTCGGCGTGCAGCGCCATGCTGATTTCATGCAGCACGCTGACCACGGTGACACCCACTTCAAGCAAACAGCGCACCACATCCAGCCAGTCGGCCTGGTGCGGCGGGTCGAGGTTGGCCAGCGGCTCGTCCATCAGCAACACCTGCGCCTGCACCGCCAGAGCGCGGGCCAGCAACACGCGCTGACGCTCACCGCCTGAGAGTTGACCCAGGCTGCGATGGCGCCAGTCCCAGGCCTGCGTGGCGCGCAGGGCGCTTTCTGCCGCCGCAAAATCTTCGGTGCTGGGTGCAGCCAGCCAGGCTTGGTACGGCAGGCGACCCAACAAGGCGACGTCCCACACCGTCAAATCATCGCCGGAAGATTCGTTTTGCCCCAACCAGGCCATCTGCTGGGCACGCGTGCGACTGGGCAGGCTGGACAGGCTGCGGCCCAGCAAATTGACCGTGCCGGTGTACGGCATCAGCCCGGCCAACACTTTGAGCAGGGTCGACTTGCCCGCACCGTTGGGGCCGACGATGCTGGTCCAGCGTCCGCGTGGCAAGACCAGATGAATGTCATGCAGTATCTCGACATTTCCGATGCTAGCCCTTATGTGGCTTGCATCAATAGCTACACAAGCCATAGCACTCTTCACTGGCTACCTCCTGGAAAACTCCGACTATTGCGGCGCATCAGCCACAGCAGGTAGCCACCACCCAGCACCGCCGTAAGCACGCCCACCGGCAGTTCCTGCGGCGCAATCAGACCCCTGGCCAGCGTGTCGGCGGCCATCAACAAGGTGCCGCCCATCAGGCTGGCCAGCAACATCAGGCGGCCATGGGTTGTTTTAATGACCGAGCGCACCAGATGCGGCGCGGCCAGTCCGACAAAGGCAATCAACCCGGTCTGCGCCACCGCCGTACCAGTGGCCAGCGCCAGCACCCCCACCAGCGCCGCACGCAGCGTGCCCAGCGGCAAGCCCAGACTCTGCGCCGTGGATTCACCCAGGCTCAGGCCATCCAACACGCGGCCCAGCAACGCGCCAGCCACCGCGCACACGGCCCACACCAGTGCCATCAGCAGGCAAGCCGTCCAGCCGACAAAGGCGGTGGAGCCCAACATGAAGGCTTGCATGGCCTGCAGCGAGTCGGGCGAAAACAGCAGCACCAGCTGTGTGGCTGCGCCGAGCACGACCCCCACCACCACGCCAGCCAGCAGCAAGCGCAGCGTGTGCTGCACCCCGCGCGAGAGCGCCAGTGTCAGCAGCACCGCCAGCACCGCGCCGACAAACGCCGCACCGGTCAGGCCCAAACGCACCAGCACGCTGCCGGAAAACACGCTCACCACCGCACCGCCATTCATCATGCTGCCGCCCAGCATGCCACCACCACCCAGCGCTGCCAGCGCCAACGCCACCCCCAGCGAGGCACCGGATGCACTGCCCAGCAGATACGGGTCAGCCAGCGGGTTGCGAAACAAACCCTGCGCCACCGCACCGGCCAGCCCCAGCAAAGCCCCTGCCGTCCAGGCACCCAGGGTGCGAGGCAAGCGGATCTCGCCCACAATCTGTTGCGCCATCGCCGTGGTGGCCGGGTCTGCTTGCGGATGCAGCAGCGGGCCCAACAGATTCTCAAAACCCGTGCTGCCCACGCACACGCCCAGGCCCAGCAGCGCCAGACTCAGCAAAGCCAGCGACCAGAGCAGAAATGGCATGCTGCGCAGGGTCAAGGCTTGGCTCCGGCTGGGGTTGATTGGGGTGCCTTGTCAACCAGGCACTGGGCCATCAGCCGGGCACCTTCAGCCATGCGTGGGCCCGGGCGCACCAACGCATCGGCCTGCGCAGTGGCAAACACGCACAGGCGGTTTTCACGCACGGCGCGGATACTTTGCCAGCCTGGGCGCTGCGCCATACCGCCGGCGTTGCGCTCGCCCACCATGATCAGGTCAGGATTGGCGCGCACGATGAACTCGGGGTTGAGCTTGGGGAACGGACCGAGCTTGGGCGGCACGATGTTTTTCACGCCCAGGCGCGTCAGGGTTTCGCCGATGAACGATGACTCGCCTGCCGCGTAAGGTCCCTGGTTGACTTCAAAATACACCCGCGTGGCTTTGATGCCGGCCGGAATGGACTGCGCCGCAGCCGACACCCCGGCATC
>JBBQZI010000279.1:0-3170 GCA_038207855.1 Burkholderiales bacterium | reverse complement strand
GCCATTGAAGAGCGCAAACAGGCTGGACTTGCCAGCGCCGTTGCGTCCGACCAGGCCGACTTTTTCGCCGGGGTTGATGGTGACAGTCGCGCCGTCAAGCAAGACTTTGGCGCTGCGGCGCAGGGTGACGTTTTTTAGGGTAATCAAAAGAAGAGGGTCAGGTTAAGGTTAACTCAAGATTGTCCGTCAGATAAAGGGCTAGCCGGATTCGATGCGTTGCCCGCGGGAGACAGGCTTGCTGCCGCCTTCATTGCACACGCACGGTCGAATGCGGAGTAGGCGTACCCCCGTTGTATTTCAAATTTTTTGTATTTCTCGGCCACAGCAGGATCTGACAAATCGCCATCAACTTCATTGGTTTTATCAAGTCCGCCCAAGCCTTTCATTGACAAAATGCCGTTACCCCACTCGCCTCGATTGAGTCGAGGTCCTTTGAACTCGAGTAAATAAGCATCCAGAACACCTTGACCAGGATTTTCGATTTCTTGACTCAAGGATGCGAGATAGTCAGCCTTTGTGGTGTTTTGCCACTCGATCGAATATCCAGCCCGATATGACAGTTCAAGATGCACCAATTGCATCGTGCGCCCATTTCCATCCAGAAATGGATGCCCGTATGCAAACAGACCCATGATTTCGCCAGGCTTGAGGCTCATTGCCGTCGGGTCTTGACCTAAACGTAATCCATACTCGATAGCCAGACGCGATCCTTGTGGGCGCGAAAAGAGCACGTCACCCTTTTTAACCGCATAGTGCGGCATCGTTGTTGCGCGATCTTGTCCGGCCCAGGCGTAATAGTCAGAAAAAAGTATGCGATGGATTTCGAGAGAGTCTTGGTAGTACAAGGTCTTGCGTGAAGCCAAGTAAGCGAGTGCATGATCAAAATTCGCGCGAAAAAGGTTATGTTCAAAATGTTTGATGACAGATTCATCTTTGTCTTTGCGAAAGTTACGCAAGTATCCGGCAGCGTCAAAGTCTTTGAACGGATCGAACATGGCGTTTTTCATCAAGATAACGACCAAGCAGAGAGACCATAGCCCGACCGTCAATAATTTTGGAGCGCTTTAGAGCGACGATCAAGTCCTCTGTCTCATCGGTGAACACTTCATCATCGGCGAGGCGAGTGATTACATTGGCTAGTGCGTCATTTGATGTTTTGACATAACTGATGCCGTGTCGACGTGCTAACTCAGCAACATAAGTGCTCAGGTTATTAGAAGGTGAAGAGTCAAGTTCCATGATGGTTCCTTCTCTTGAGCAGTTCAACATAGCCAAATTTTAGCTTGATCGTGCCAAAATTTGGCATGACGCATAAGCAAAAAGCCTCATTGCGCCGTCTTCACAGGCAACGATGGACTGGTTTCACTATTGGTCAGCAAGGCCTCACGGGTCAGCAGGAGTACTTGGTCACTGCCCGCGCTGGTGTCTAGCCAGATCGCTTGCAGCGTCGGGAAGGCGGCCTCAAAATGGGCGCGTTCGTTGCCAATTTCAAGCACCAGGATGCCGTCCGTGGCGAGGTGGGCGGGTGCCTCACGCAGCAGGTCGCGGATGAAGTCCATGCCATCAGCACCGCCGTCGGCATTGCCATCGAGTGCCAGCGCTGGTTCGGCCTTGAATTCGGGTGGCAGGGTGGCCATGCTTTGCGCATTGACATAGGGCGGGTTGCACACAATCAGGTGAAACGGGCCGCGCGTTTGCAGCGTGTGGTTGGCAAAGCCACTGGATTCGACCAGCGTCACGCGCTGGTGCAAGCCGTGTTTTTCGACGTTGATAAGGGCCACGGCCAGCGCGTCACTGGATACGTCAGAGGCAGTAACGAGCACGTCCGGATAGGTCAGGGCGGCGATGATGGCCAGGCTGCCATTGCCGGTGCACAAGTCCAGCACCTTGTGGGTGGCCTCACCCAGCCAGTAGTCAATGCTGCCTTCGACCAGCACCTCGGCAATCAATGAGCGCGGCACGATGCTGCGCTCGTCCACGTAAAACGCGACGCCTTGCAGCCAGGCCTCGTGGGTGAGGTAGGCGGCGGGCTTACGGGTGGCAATGCGTGCTTCAAAAAGTGTAGCTACCAGCGCTTGTTTTTCAGGGGCTACAGGCTGATTTGATACTGAATTTTTGTCGTCCAATGGCGCGTCCAGCGGGGTGTCGAGTGGCAGCCCAAGTTGCCATAGCACCAGCCAGGCGGCTTCGTCAAAGGCGTTCTGGGTGCCGTGACCAAAAGCAACCCCGGCTTTGATGAGTTGGCATTCGCCAGCTTCAATGAGTTCGAGTAGTGTCATAGGTTCATTTCAATGGGCCGAGACCTTGAACCGTCATGCGGGTGCATGCAGGTTCTCCAGTGTGCGGCGGTAAATGTTTTTCAGCGGCTCGATATCGGCCAAAGAGATGCATTCGTCAACTTTGTGGATGCTGGCATTTGGGGGGCCGAGCTCAATGAGCTGTGGACAAATGCTGGCAATGAAGCGGCCATCACTGGTGCCACCGGTCGTTGACAGTTCGGTGGTGATGCCGGTCTCGGCCAGAATAGCCGCGGCCACCGCATCGACCAGCGTACCGGGTGTGGTCAAAAATGGCCGCCCGCCGAGTGTCCAGGCCAATTCATAGTCCAGGCCGTGTTGGTCCAGCACCGCCTGCAAGCGCTGTTGCAAGCCTTCGGGCGTCGATTCGGTGCAAAACCGGAAGTTGAAATCGACCACCACAGCCCCCGGAATGACATTGCTGGCACCGGTGCCGCCGTGGATATTGCTGACCTGCCAGGAAGTTGGCGGGAAAAACGCGTTGCCACGGTCCCATTCAACCGTGACCAGCTCAGCCAGTGCCGGGGCCAGCAGGTGAATCGGGTTTTTTGCCAGTTGCGGGTAGGCAATATGGCCTTGCACGCCTTTGACGGTGAGCTTGCCGCTGAGCGTGCCGCGTCGGCCGTTTTTGATCATGTCGCCGGTGCGCTTGACCGAGGTGGGTTCGCCGACGATGCAGTAGTCCAGCGTTTCGCCGCGCTGTTGCAACATTTCAACGACTTTGATGGTGCCATCGAGTGCTGGGCCTTCTTCGTCGCTGGTGAGCAAAAAGCCGATCGCCAGCGGCGTATCAGGGTGGGCTGCGATGAATTCTTCGCAGGCAACGACAAAGGCCGCCAGCGAGGTTTTCATGTCGGCGGCACCGCGGCCATA
>JBBQZI010000278.1:0-3178 GCA_038207855.1 Burkholderiales bacterium | reverse complement strand
GTCATCAGCATGGCCAATACGCCCCAAAAAGTGACCCGCCACATACCTTTGAGAATGGGGGCACCACCGGTGTAGGAGGCCAGCGCACCCAGCCCCATCAAAAACAGCAACGAGGCCAGGCCAACGGCCCAGGCCAGCTTGTCAACCCCAACCAGCCACGCCACCAGCAAGGGCAGTGCCGCCCCCACCACAAACGACAAGGCGGATGACAGTGCAGCTTGCAGCGGATTGGCGCTCATGGTCTCGGAAATGCCCAGTTCGTCGCGGGCGTGCGCCCCCAATGCGTCGTGCGCCATCAACTGCTGGGCCACCTGGCGTGCCAGTGACGCGTCCAGACCGCGCTGCACATAAATGGCAGCCAGTTCGACGTGCTCGTGCGCGCTGTCGGTGGCGAGCTCATGGCGCTCGCGCGCCAGATCGGCCTGTTCGGTATCCGACTGCGAACTGACTGACACGTATTCTCCCGCCGCCATCGACATGGCACCGGCCACCAAGCCGGCCACACCGGCCACCATCACCGCGCCGTGCGGGGCATTGGCCGCAGCCACCCCAATCACCAGGCTGGCCGTTGAGACAATGCCGTCATTGGCACCCAGCACGGCAGCCCGCAGCCAGCCAATATGTTGCGTGCGGTGGGCTTCAGCTTGTTTGGCGACCATGGAGCATCCTGGAAATGTTGAACAGTGAGCATCTTAGGTCACGGCGCGAGCCAGGGCGATGCCCTTTCTTTGGCCATCCGTGCGATGATTAACAGCAGTGCGGGCGTTTTGTCTGCTCCGCGCAGTTGGGCCTGATAGTTGACTGGAAAAATATGCCAAACGATTTCGCCAGCCGTCTCAA
The DNA here is from genome assembly GCA_038207855.1 of Burkholderiales bacterium. Classification (GTDB taxonomy): domain Bacteria; phylum Pseudomonadota; class Gammaproteobacteria; order Burkholderiales; family Burkholderiaceae_C; genus Rhodoferax. Next base: position 2,338 of record JBBQZI010000278.1, on the reverse strand, counting down.
CGGCAACTTTGTCGGCATCCTGAAATGGGATGATTTGACCGCGCTCTGGACCCAGGTGCGTAGCAACCCAGAGGGCTGGTATGCCAGTCTGATTGGCGAGGAGCCGCCGCAAGCAACCATGGACCGCGACGCGCTGGCGCGATTCATCACCGAAGTGGACACCTTGCTGCGTCGTGAACACGATTACAACTATTGCGGCATCGTCTATGCTGATGACCGGCAAACCCCTGGCCTCATCAAAATTTATGACCCGCACAACCTGGGCAGTTCTTGCGGTCACAGCGGCGCAAAAATTGAACCGCGCTGGGTGCTCAGCCGCGTTCAGCCCACTCGCATTGTTGATGATGCACCGTTGCCGGGCAATCGCAGGCATTGGTGGCAAAGCCTGTTTGGTGGGCATCCATAGCAACGCCCGGCTCAGCTTGGCCAAGCTGGGGGTCGCATCCCAGACTTAGCCTGGCTAACGCAGCGCCAGATTGAGTTGGTCAACCAACGCGGCCCAATCCGCATCCTGAAGCTTGGCTTCCTGTAAAAACATGGCTTGAGCCGGAGACCAAAACGGCGCATCAGCTAAAGCCACGCCAGCAGCCAGTGGCCGATGGGTGGTCAAAAATGTCGTGATGTCCGGTTCCCCGTTAGGCAGGCCCAACTGGGCAAACAGCTCGTGAAAACAATGAACTGGCTTTTCCATCTCAAAACCCCTTATAAGAATTTAGTGCCAGCGCATCGTCGTGACCACCACGCAAGTGTGGTTTGGCTTCTCTGGCTACTGAATTGTCAGCCACTTCTCGACTTTGTCGCGGCTGGGCACACCGCCCGCGTGAACCACCTTACCATTGATAACGACACCTGGCGTGCTCATCACGCCGTAGCCCATGATGTCGCGCAGGTCTTCGACCTTCTCCAAGGTGATCGCCACGCCCTGGGCTTTGGCGACCTGCTCAATCAGGGACTGGGTGTTTTTGCAGTTGGTGCAGCCGGTTCCGAGAACTTTGATGTCCATGATGACTCCTGTTGTGTGGGTTGAAGCTGAGAATTAGAGAATACTTAGAGAACGGCGTTGAAGACATAGCCGACGATCAGTATGCCGGTGGCCACGACACCGGCAAATGTGGCAATCAGGCGGATTTTTAGCACTTTACGCAGAATGATCATTTCGGGCAGCGACAGGGCAATCACGCTCATCATGAAAGCCAGCACTGTGCCCAACGCGGCACCTTTGACCAACAGCGCCTGAACAATCGGAATGACCCCCGCCGCGTTGGTGTACATCGGCACGCCAATCAAGATGGCCAACGGCACCGACCACCAGGCTTCCCGGCCCATGATCGCGGCCATGAAGTCCTCGGGCACATAGCCATGAATCAGCGCTCCGAGCGCGATGCCGCCCAAAATATAGGGCCAGACCTTGCCGACAATTTCACGTACCGACGCAAAGCCCGCCTGAACGCGCTCGGCCAGCGTGGCACCCGAATCCTCAAACTGTGCCGAAGCCTTGGGCATGTCGCGCACCCAGTCTTCCAGATAGGCTTCCATCTTCAGGCGGCCAATGATCCAGCCCGCGATGATGGCCACACTCAGACCCAAGCCCATGTAGAGCAACGCGACTTTCCAGCCGAACATGCCAAACAGCAAAGTCAGCGCCACTTCATTGACCATCGGTGCCGAAATCAGGAATGAGAAAGTCACGCCGAGTGGCACGCCAGCCTGGACGAAACCAATAAACAGCGGTACTGCCGAGCAAGAGCAAAACGGCGTCACGATGCCCAAGCTGGCAGCCATCACGTTGGCCACGCCTTCGGTTTTGCCGGCCAGCAAGGCCCGGGTGCGCTCGGGCGTGAAATAGCTGTTGACCATGCCCATGACGAACACCACGGCGGTCAGTAGCAGCAGCACCTTTGGGGTGTCATAAAAGAAGAACTGAAGGGCACCGCCGAGGTGGCTATTCGGATCGACCGGTAACCAGGCTACCAGCGCCTGCGCAGCGGGATTCAGGGCTTGGTACAGGGCCAGCCAGCTGATGGCGGCCAGCACCAGAAAGACCACGGGTTGGCGGGCTGGCCAGTTTTTGAAAGAGCGGGTTTGTGCGTTCATGCTTGTGTAGACGACGAGCGCTGCCAAAAGATGCAACTATTTGCAGAATTTTTGCAGAGTTTTTGTAATAGCTGCCTGTCGTGGCGCAATGTTGGCCGGCTGGTGAGTGTGATCACCCAATTTGATGGCCTGCTGGTCACGTTGCGTGATGGGCGATACGGCAAAGACTTACAACAAAACGGCACCGGTATCGCTACAGGTGCCGTTTTGGCTATCGTCGGCTAAAACTCAGAACAGCTCGTCC
>JBBQZI010000277.1:0-3201 GCA_038207855.1 Burkholderiales bacterium | reverse complement strand
TGGTATTTCTTTGAAAAAGTCGCCCATGATAGGCAAAAAAACAGATGGCAAGTTAAACCGCAACTCTGGCGCCAAATAAACTGATGCTGTTGATTTCAACTATTTCGTTTTGCTCAGTGTGCGCTAAGTCTGCCGTCCTATTCTCCAAATCACGCAAATATCTGCGTGCAACTTAAAGGAGAACTAGCATGTTCAAGCAAATCAAATCCGTCGCCCTGATCGCCGTCCTCGCCACCACCGCGGTGGCTGCCAGCGCCAGCATCCCAATGGCAAACACCGCGGCCGGTGCAGCCGGCTTCGCCTGGAACCACGGCAACTTTGAAAAGGTCGTCGCACTCAAGGGCGGCTCGTCGCTGCATGAGTTCAGCGACGGCAAGATGGCGCTGGAGAGTCCCTTGGGCAAAGTGGTGTCCAAACCAATCGGGCAGGTCGTTCAAGCCATGGATGGCAGCGCCATCACCATCAGCAGCAACGAGGTAGGCCGACTGTCGCAAGAGTTGCGCACACACCGCTAAGCTGAATTTTAAAACCTACCCATTTTTATAGTCACCTGAAGGAAAAACGCATGTTCCGATACACCAAAATTGCCATCACAGGGGCCGTCCTGGCGGCCAGCGGCATCGCCGCCTACGCTGCAACCACCATGGAAAACGATGCAGCAGCCCTGCCGGCCACGAAAGTTTCGCTGAGCCAGGCTGTCACAGCCGCCGAGCAACATGCCAATGGACGGGCAACCCGCGCCGAGCTCGAACACACCAAAAGCGGTATCGCCTATGACGTCGAAGTTGTCAGTAGCGCCAAGGTATTCGACGTCAAGGTTGATGCTGAAAAAGGCACAGTCATGGTGGCCACGGTCGATCAAGCCGATCAAGACGATGGCCAGGACAAGCCAGATTAACACTCAACCTCAACCTCAGATCATGCCGGCCAACCCGGCTGATCTGCCAACCTGACACGCCATGCAAGAACTCAATGAAGCGTTGTTCCTGTGGATCAATGCGCCTGCAGACCCCAACGCGGTGTTGCTGCTGATCGCCAAGCTATTGGCCCAGCAGGTGATCTGGCTGGTGCCGATCGGGCTGATTGCCGGATGGCTGCGCGGCAGTGCGCAAACCCGCCTGCTGATGCTCGAAGCCACGGTATCAGGCCTGGCGGGTGCCTTGCTGGCCTTGCTGGGGTTGCCGATGGCTTGGGCGCGTATCTACCTGGGTGTGCACTTTCCGCTGGACATGGTGGGCGCTGCGCTGGTGGCCGGTCTGAGTGCCTATCTGTGCCTGCGTGAAGAACGCTGGTTGCTAGCCCATGTGTACCAAGGTGCAGATGCCGCTTACCGCCAGCTATTTGCCATACCGATTTGGCGTGGCTGGGTGCGACGCTGACGGCCTAAGTCTGCCCTAAGTCTTGACCCGCACAGTCGAGTCTTCCTTTTTAAACCCTCGTCAAGAAAACTCAAACATGAACACGCCAGCTGGCAGCAATATCCGACAGATGCCGAACAAAGTCCCTGAAGTCACCCTGTTTTTCTGGGTGATCAAGATCATGGCCACCACGGTCGGCGAGACCGCCGCTGACTTTCTCAACGTCAACATGCATTTCGGTCTGACCGGAACCTCAATCGCCATTGGCGCGGTGCTGATGGCCTTTCTGGTTGCTCAGCTGCGCTCGCAAAAATACATTCCAGCGATTTATTGGGCCACCGTTGTGCTGCTGAGCGTGTTTGGCACACTCATTACTGACAACCTGGTCGACAACATGGGCGTGTCACTGGAAATGTGTACCGCAATTTTCAGCGTTGCGCTGGCCGCTACCTTTGTTGGCTGGTATCGCTGTGAGCGGACCCTGTCGATCCACTCCGTCCACACGACTCGCCGCGAACTCTTTTACTGGTCGGCTATTTTGTTCACCTTCGCCCTGGGCACCGCTGCGGGCGATTTGGCCGCAGAGGGCTTGCAACTGGGCTATGGTGTGTCTGTGCTGGCTTTCGGTGGAATGATTGCTGCCGTCACGCTTGGACATTACGTTTTCAAGCTCGATGCCATTCTGGCTTTCTGGATCGCCTACATCCTGACCCGACCTCTGGGTGCCTCCAGTGGCGACTTGTTGGCCCAGCCACTGGCCAGCGGTGGCATGGGGCTCGGTAACGTGGTCACCAGCAGCCTCTATTTGCTGACCATCCTGGCGCTGGTGTCGTACATGACAATCCGCGAGAAGCGGTCCACTGCGCACATTGCGCTCTGATAAGGTCATGCCAAGTGTCAAATGAACCGGAGTAAGCATGCGTGTATTGCTGGTTGAAGACGATCGGATGATCGGCGAGGTGGTCGCTCAGGCGCTCAAGGACGCCAGCTATGCCGTGGATTGGGTGCGCGATGGGCAAGCTGCCCTGAACACGCTTGCCGATCAGGCCTATGAGTTGGTCTTGCTGGATCTGGGATTGCCGAAGAAAGATGGGCTGGAGGTGCTGCGCAGCATCCGTGCCAAGAACAATCCGGTGCCTGTGCTGGTGATTACCGCGCGCGATACGCTGGATGACCGGATTCGCGGGCTCGATGGCGGTGCCGACGACTACGTGCTCAAACCCTTCGAGATGGCCGAGTTGCTGGCGCGCATGCGGGCCGTGGTGCGACGCAAGGGCGGCACCGCCGGGCCCGTGCTGTCCAATGGACAGATAACGCTCGACCCTGTAACCCGTGAGGTCAGCCTGAATGGCCAAGCTTCACGCCTGTCGGCTCGGGAGTTCTCCTTGCTGCAGGCGCTATTGGCGCGACCGGGCGCGATACTGTCACGAGCTGATCTGGAAGACCGGTTGTATGGGTGGAACGAAGAGGTGGAGAGCAACGCTGTTGAATTTTTGATTCATTCCTTGCGCAAAAAACTGGGCAGCGATGCCATCAAAAATGTCAGGGGGGTTGGATGGATGGTCTCAAAGGAAACATGAAGCAGTCGCTGCAGTTCAGGCTCTCACTCTGGCTGGCGGCGGTGATTACAGGCATCGCTTTGCTGGCAGGCGTGTTCTCGTTTGCAACCGCCTTTCAGGATGCCAATGAACTGCAGGACGACCTGCTGCGCCAGATTGCAATTCTGGCCGACCACCATTACCTGGAGGCAGCCCCAAGCGAGGCGGCTGTCGGCTCTGCTGAGGTTGACCCAGATGCCCGCGTTATTCTTCAAGTGTTGCAAGCACCGAACTTGGCAGCAGCA
>JBBQZI010000276.1:0-3250 GCA_038207855.1 Burkholderiales bacterium | reverse complement strand
TGCGCCGCATGGACACCCATTTAACCGACGGCATGCTGCAAATTTATCGCAACTTTTGTGATTTGTTGCAAGAATCGCAGACTGATTCGCTCACCGGTTTGGCCAACCGCAAGACCTTTGACGAATGCTTTGGCCGGGTTTATGAACTGAACCCGGCCTACCAGCCGACACAAGCAGTTGCAGAGGAACACCGCCATCCCGATAGCAATGCATCCTATTGGCTGGCCATGATTGACATTGACCATTTCAAGACGGTCAACGACCGTTTTGGCCACCTGTACGGCGATGAAGTGCTGATTTTGCTGGCCCGGTTGCTCAAACACGCACTGCGCAATGATGACATGGTGTTTCGTTTTGGTGGCGAAGAGTTTGTGCTGATGATTCGCTGCAAGAGCCGCATTGAAGCCGCCGGCATGTTGGAGCGGCTGCGTCAATCAGTGGCATCGCACAACGTGCCGCAGGTCGGGCAAGTCACCATCAGCATTGGCGCCACCGAGATGGTGCGCAATACCTTTGCCGGCACTCTGCTGGACTACGCCGACAAGGCGCTCTACCACAGCAAGAAAAATGGCCGCAACAAGGTCACCTTCTTTGAAGACATGGAAGCCCAGGGACTGGCCGAACGCGAAGCGCCCCCTACCGAAGACCTGGACTTTTTCTGAGCCGCCATTGATTCCGGGGTCAAAGCACCTCAAACACCCCGCACGCGCCCATGCCACCGCCAATGCACATGGTCACAGCCACACGCTTGGCACCACGGCGTTTGCCTTCGATCAGCGCATGGGCCGTCAGGCGCTGACCCGACACGCCGTAAGGGTGACCAACGGCAATCGCACCGCCATTGACGTTTAAACGCGCGTTGTCAATGCCGAGCTTGTCGCGGCAATAGATCACCTGCACAGCAAAAGCTTCGTTGAGTTCCCACAAGTCAATATCGCTGACCGCAAGTCCCAGGCGGGCCAGCACTTTGGGGATGGCAAACACCGGGCCAATGCCCATTTCATCCGGCTCGCAACCCGCTGCGGCAAAGCCCAGAAAGCGGCCCAGCGGCTGCAAGCCTTTGCGCTCGGCAGTTTTTTCGTGCATGACCACCACAGCGCCCGCACCGTCCGAGAACTGGCTGGCGTTACCGGCACTGACCAAGCCACCCGGCAAGGCCGAGCGCAAGTCCTTGATGCCCTCATAGGTAGTGCCAGCGCGAATGCCTTCGTCCTGGCTGACCGTGACCTGCCGGGTGATCAGGCCCATTAGCTTATCAGCCACGCCCATGGTGACGGTGATCGGCGCAATTTCTTGTGTAAATAAACCTGCTTCTAGTGCCGCGGCAGCTTTTTGCTGGCTGGCTGCGCCATATTCGTCCATCGCCTGACGCGTGATGCCGTAGCGCTTGGCGACGTTTTCGGCAGTTTGCAGCATGTTCCAGTAAATTTCGGGCTTGTGCTCGACCAGCCACGGGTCTTGCAGCATGTGCGTATTCATCTCTTGCTGCACGCACGAGATGCTCTCAACGCCACCCGCGACAAAAATATCGCCCTCGCCGGCCATAACGCGTTGCGATGCCAGCGCAATGGTTTGCAAGCCAGAGGAGCAAAAGCGGTTGACGGTCATGCCGGTTACCGTCACCGGACAGCCGGCGCGCAGGGCAATCTGACGCGCAATGTTGGAGCCGGTGGCGCCTTCCGGAAAGGCGCAGCCCATGATCACATCTTCAATCTCGGCGGCATCTATGCCGGCGCGTTGGATGGCGTGCTCGACCGCATGACCACCGAGCGTGGCCCCATGCGTCATGTTGAAAGCGCCCTTCCAGCTCTTGGCCAAGGGGGTGCGGGCGGTGGATACGATTACGGCGGATGTCATATGAATTCCTATTTTGATAGCTGCTAACGCTTGATTTACCTAGGCTAGAGGCCAATTTAGCTAAATGTTTCGCCTTCTGCCACCCGTTTGGCCAGCAGCGGCGCGGGTTGCCAGAAAATGGCATCATCAGCTGGATTTTTGGCAAACCGCTGCATCGCCTGCACCACGTTGAACAAGCCGACCTCATTGGCGTAGTTCATCGGGCCACCGCGCCAGAGCGGAAAACCATAGCCCATCAGGTAGACCATGTCGATATCGCTGGCGCGGCTGGCAATGCCTTCTTCCAGAATGCGCGCGCCCTCGTTGACCAGCGAATACACCAGCCGCTGCACAATTTCTTCATCTGATATGTTGCGCGGCGCAAGGCCCAGCGTGACACGGTGGTCTTCAATCATCTTGAGCACATCGGCATTGGCAATGGCATCGCGTTTGCCGGGCACGTAGTCGTACCAGCCGGCACCCGTCTTCTGGCCAAAACGGCCTTTTTCGCACAGCAAGTCAGCCGTTTTGCTGTATTTCATGCCAGGTTTTTCCTGATACCGGCGCTTGCGGACGGCCCAGCCTATGTCGTTACCCGCCAGGTCACTCATGCGAAAGGGTCCCATGGCAAAACCGAATTTTTCAATCGCCTTGTCCACCTGTGCGGGTGTGCAGCCTTCGTCGAGCAAAAATCCCGCCTGCCGGCCGTATTGCTCAATCATGCGGTTGCCAATAAAGCCATCGCACACGCCTGACACCACGGCCGTCTTTTTGATCTTTTTGGCCAGCGCCATCACCGTGGCCAGCACATCTTTGGCCGTCAGCTCGCCGCGTACCACTTCAAGCAGCTTCATCACATTGGCCGGGCTGAAAAAGTGCAGGCCGATCACATCTTGCGGCCGCGTTGTAAAGGCTGCAATTGTGTTGACATCCAGCGTCGAGGTGTTGGATGCCAGAATCGCGCCCGGCTTCATCACGCGGTCAAGTGCCCTGAACACAATTTCTTTGACACCCAGCTCTTCAAACACGGCTTCGATCACCAGGTCGGCGTCTTTCAAATCGTCATAGCTCAAGGTGGTGCTCAACAACGCCATACGCTGCTCGTACCTGTCTTGCTTGAGTTTGCCTTTTTTGACTTGCGCCTCGTAGTTTTTTCGAATCGTGGCAACACCGCGCTCCAACGCCTCGGGGGTCATCTCCAGCACTTTCACCGCCATGCCGGCGTTCAAGAAATTCATGGCGATACCACCGCCCATCGTGCCGGCACCGATGATTGCTACTGAGTTTATAGCACGAAGTTCAGTATCTGCGGGGATATCTGGCACTTTTGATGCTGCACGCTCGGCGATGAAAATGTGCCGCAGCGCGCGGCTCTCGGAAGTCCACATCAAGTTCAACTTCTTCGACGGTGATG
>JBBQZI010000275.1:0-3281 GCA_038207855.1 Burkholderiales bacterium | reverse complement strand
TTTTGGTCATGAACGGAAACTTGGCCAGGTCAGCCAGCGTCTTCAGGTCACTGGGGTGCACGCCCTTTTCATCAAACGCTTTTTTATGAAACGGCACGTTGTCGTAAGCGTGTTGCAGTGACCATTTCATGCGCTGCAATTGCAGCGCTGAAATTTCGTCGCGGCTGGCAGTTTCAATGGCTTCGAGCTCACCGGGTTGTGGGGTTTTGGCGGTCATACAGGTCTCCTCTGGTCGTCAGGTTGTGAGTGGGTGGGGCGGCAGTCAGTTGAATCAGGCGGACTTAGGTGGCTGCGTCAGCCTGTTCCAGACCGGCGATAACTTCACCTTTGATACGGTAACTTTTACCGCGAAAAAGCGCAATGGTTTTGCCGCTGCGGGTGCGCACCGTGATGTCATAGACACCGGTGCGACCGGACAGCGAGCGTTCGATGGCTTCGGCCTCCAAGACTTCACCCTCGCGCGCCGGTGTCAGAAAATCAATGTGGCAGGCTGATGCCACGGTGTTCTGGTTGTAGCTGTTGCAGGCAAAGGCAAAAGCGCTGTCGGCCAGCGTGAAGATAAAGCCACCGTGGCAGATGTGGTGGCCGTTGACCATGTCACCACGCACCGGCATGGCCATCATGGCGTAGCCGGGGCGCACGCTGACAATTTGCATGCCCAAGCCTTGCGTGGCGCGGTCACGCGACCACATGGCGCGCGTGACGGCATCGGCCAGTTCCTGCGGGTTGGCGTAAGCGTCAGTCATGAAAAGTCCTTGATGAATAGATGTGTTGCGCAATCAGTGGCGAGCTGCGGTAGCGGTCTTCGCCATAGGTTTGCGCCAGATTCGCCAGCACGGTGCCGACTTGTTGCAGGCCGATTGCCTCGGCCCAGGCCAGCGGGCCGCAGGGGTAATTCACGCCCAGACGCATTGCGGTATCGACCGCTTGGGCCGAGCAGACACCCTGGTTGACAGCATCAGCGGCTTCGTTGGCCAGCATGGCCACCGTGCGCATCACGATCAAACCGGGAATGTCACCCAGCCTTGAAACGGCAAAACCTGCTGCTTGCAGCACAGCGATAGCGCTGGCCGCGCTGGCCGCATCGCACTGCACGGCCACGCTTACCGCCAGCCGGGTGGCGCGCTGGTAGTCCAGCGCCAGGTCGATCAGCACGGTATCGGGGCTTTGGGTGTCGTGTGCACAGCGGGTCGCGCTGCGGCCATCGGTCACGCGCAAAGAGGCACCGCCGGCCGTGGCCAGCACATCGCTGTGGCTACCAGCCATGGCACCGGCCTGGGTGAAACTGACTTGGCGCGCCTGCAGCCGCTCAGCCAGCGCCAGCGCCGCCTTTGATTGGCCGTGGATCACGATGTCGGTCGGGGTGGCTTGCGCCGCCTCGGTGGCGGGCACCGGCTTGGCCGCACCTTGTTGGTAGCTGTAAAAACCGCGGCCCGATTTTTTACCCAGAAAGCCCGCATCGACCAGCTCTTGCTGCACCAACGAGGGCAAAAACCGCGGGTCGTTGAAGAACGCGTTCCAGACCGAGCGCGTGACGGCAAAGTTGACGTCGTGGCCAATCATGTCCATCAGTTCAAATGGGCCCATGCGAAAGCCACCGGCTTCGCGGCAACAAGCATCCAGCGTGGCGCAGTCGGCCCCGCCTTCGGTCAGCACCCGCAGCGCTTCGGCGTAATACGGCCGTGCGACGCGGTTAACGATGAAGCCGGGGGTGGATTTGGCATGCACCGGGGTCTTGCCCCAGACGGCGGCGCTGGCAAACAGGGTGCTTGCGACTTGCGGGTCGGTGGCCAGGCCAGACACCACTTCCACCAGCGCCATCAAGGGGGCAGGGTTGAAGAAGTGCAAACCAGCCAGGCGCTGCGGGTGCTTCAAAGCAGCGCCAATCGCCGTGACCGAAATGGAGGAGGTGTTGGTGCCGAAAATGCAGGCCTCGGACACGATGGCTTCCAGGTCGCTGTAAAGCTGCTGCTTGGCGGCCAGGTTTTCGACGATGGCCTCGATCACCAGACCGGCATCAGCCAAGTCGCTAAGCTGCTGTGCCGGGTGCAGGCGCTCACCGGCGGCGCGCGCCGCATCGGGCGTGAGCTTGCCTTTGGCGGCCATCTTGTCGAACTGGGCGCGAATGCCGGCAATCGCCTGAGCTGCAGCACCTTCGCGGTTGTCCAGTAGCCGCACGGTATGTCCAGCAGCGGCAGCCACCTGGGCAATACCGGCACCCATGGCACCAGCCCCGACGACGGCGATCACGGTTTGTAGCGGTAGAGCGTGGGTCATGGGATGTCAGTTTCCGGTGAATTTGGGCGCGCGCTTTTCCATGAAAGCGGTCACACCCTCAATGAAATCAGCGCTCCAGCCGAGCTCGCGCATGAAACCACCTTCCATCGACAACTGCTGCTCCAGCGTGTGGTTGGGTGCGGCGTGCAGGGCAGCACGGGTGCGCACCAAGGCTTTGGTCGGCATGGCCGCCAGTTGCGCGGCCAGTTTGTCAACCGTGGCCACCAGATCGGCATCGTCCACCGCTTGCCAGATCAGGCCCCACTCAGCGGCTTTTTCGGCCGGCAATTTATCGGCCAGCAGGGCCAGCCCCATGGCGCGTGCCATGCCAACGCGCTGCGGCAAAAACCAGGTGCCACCAGTGTCGGGAATCAGGCCAATCTTGCTGAAAGCCTGCAGGAAAGCCGCCGATTTGGCCGCAATCACCAGGTCGCAGGCGAGTGCCAAGCTGGCCCCGGCGCCGGCAGCAATGCCGTTGACCATGGCCACCGTGGGCACGCGCAGATTTTGCAGGCCCAGAATCAATGGCTTGTAGTTTTGCTCAACCACGTTGCCAATGTCGGGTTGCAACGGGCCCAGCGTCATCTCGGGATCAGCCAGGTCTTGTCCGGCACAAAAACCGCGCCCGGCACCGGTAATCACCAGCACGCGAATGCTTTTATCGCTCTGCACGGTATCCAGCGCGGCGCGCAATTCGGCGTGCATGGCAGTGTTAAAGCTGTTGAGCTTGTCCGGGCGACTCAAAGTCAACCGGGCCACGCCGGCCTCAACGGTAAAAAGGATGTTCTGGTAGCTCATGGCGCGGCCTTTAGACGTGGTCGCGGCGCTGCACCACGCGAAAGCGGTTGGCGACAAACGCCGAGTCGGCATACGAGGCATTGGCCGCCGGGTTGCCGCCGGTGCCGTGGTAATCAGAATACGCCGCCGATTGGTTGACGAACACTGCGCCGGTGAGGTTGATCGACAGCGCCACTTTGCCGCGCCAGGTGGCAGCGGTCATGGCC
>JBBQZI010000274.1:0-3318 GCA_038207855.1 Burkholderiales bacterium | reverse complement strand
CCCAAAACTCGTGCTCTGACCCCAATGTTTTAGCTAAGGCCACCAAACTTGTCTGTCTATCTTCGAAATATTGTCAATTTGCTATCATAAACATAGCTATCAACGCTTATTAAATAAGGGCTTGATGGTTATTTTCTGCATCAAATTCATTTGAACGCCGCATCTGCGCCGTATTGGGGCAGCAGATCCTGCTCGCGTCCAGACCGACTCCTGCTGCACATCACTTTGAATCGCACCCCCGCAACCAACGCAAAAACGGCCCGGCGGCAGGCGTAAACTTAGCCGTCATCATCATTCAAAGAGATTTTTTTATGAGTCAGAACCTGTCGACAAACATCCGCACGGTCGCCCTGTTTGGGCACGGCGCTGTCGGTAAAACCACCCTGGCCGAGAGCCTGCTGGCCGCTACCGGGGCCATCAGCAGCCGCGGATCGGTTGAAAAAGGCAACACGGTGTGCGACTTCGATCCGGTTGAAAAACAACTCGGGCACTCCTTGCAGTCCGCCCTGGTCAACCTGGACAGCGCCGACACCCGTATTTACCTGCTCGACACCCCCGGCTACCCTGACTTTGCCGGTCAGGCGCTGGGTGCGCTGGCCGCGGTCGACACCGCCTTGATCGTCATCAGCGCGCAGACCGGCATTGAGCTGATGACCGAGCGCATGTTTGACGCAGCCGGCGAGCGCGGCCTGTGCCGCATGCTGCTCATCAACAAGATCGACACCGACAACATCGACCTAAGCGCCTTGGTCGATGACATTCGGGAGCGCTTTGGCAAGCAGTGCCTGCTGCTGGACTTGCCCACGCGCCAGGCACAAGATGTGGTGGAATTGCTGGGACACGCCGACGGCGACAGCGACTTTGCCAACGTGGCGGCGGCGCACCGCGCCCTGATTGACCAATTGGTCGAAGAAGATGACACATTGATGGCGCGCTACCTCGAAGACGGTGCAGACCCGAGCCCGCAAGAGCTGCACGCGCCGTTTGAAGCCGCCCTGCGCGCTGGGCACCTGATTCCGATCCTGTTTGTATCGGCCAAAACCGGCGCGGGTGTGCCGCAGCTGCTCGATGTACTGGTCAAACTGGCACCCAACCCAGCCGAGGGCAATTCGCCGCCGTTTTACCGGGATGACGCCACCAACGAGACCGAAGCCTTTGTCGCCCAGCCCGATGCTGACCTGCATGTGCTGGCGCATGTGTTCAAGGTGGTGGTGGATCCTTTTATTGGCAAACTGGGCGTGTTCCGCGTGCATCAGGGCACCGTGCGCAAAGACGCGCAATTGTTTGTCGGCTCAGCCAAGCGGCCCTTCAAGGTGGCCCACCTGTACCGCCTGCAGGGCAAGGACTATGTGGAAGTGCCCGCGCTGGTGCCAGGCGACATTGGCGCGGTGGCCAAGGTCGACGAGATTGAATTTGACTGCGTGCTGCATGATGCCGTCGAAGATGGCCACATCCACCTGAAACCGCTGGTTTTTCCGCAGCCGATGCAGGGCCTGGCAGTGCAAACCAAGCGCAAGGGCGACGAGCAGCGGCTGTTTGAAGTGCTGCACAAGCTTGAGCTGGAAGACCCCTGCTTCAAGGTCGAGCGCCATCCCGGCACCAACGAGACCGTCATCCGTGGACTGGGCGACATGCACTTGCGCGCCAAGATGCTGCGCCTGCAGCAGCAGTTCAAGCTTGAACTCGACACCAGTGAGCCGCAAATTGCCTACCGCGAAACCATCACGGGTAACGCCGAAGGCCACTGCCGCCACAAAAAGCAGAGCGGTGGTGCCGGCCAGTTTGGCGAGGTGATGCTGCGGGTGGAACCGCTGGAACGCGGTGCCGGTTTTGAGTTTGTCGATGTTGTCAAGGGCGGTGCCATTCCTGGCGTGTTCATGCCGGCGGTCGAAAAAGGCGTGCGTCAGGCGCTGGCTGAAGGGGCGGTCGCGGGTTTTCCGCTGCATGACCTGCGCGTGACGGTGTTTGACGGCAAAACCCACGCCGTGGATGGCAAGGAAGTGGCCTTTGTGGCCGCTGCCCGCAAAGCGACGCTGCAGGCGGTGCGCCATGCCAGCCCGGTGGTACTGGAGCCTTTGGTGACTGTCGAAGTGGTGTCGCCTGAAACCACCATTGGCGACCTGACCGGCGATCTGGCCAGCAAACGTGGGCACATTACCGGCACCCAGCCGCGCCCGGCCGGCGCAGTGGCCATCAGCGCCATCATGCCGCTGGCTGAATTGGGTGATTACCAGAGCCGCCTGAAGTCACTCACCGCCGGCCAGGGGTCTTACAGCATGGCGTTTTCGCACTATGCGCAGGTTGGCAGCGACACGCAGCAGCGGCTGGCCAGTGCTTTCAGGCCCGACACCCTGGCGGATGAATGAGCGGGTAGCGCCGCTCGTTGCGCCGTCAGCAGGGGGCGGATGGGCGCTTGCCGTGACTCCTGGGGTGGCCCCATAATCAGGCTGCCCATTCAGATCGTTCGCCTGGAATGACAATTTTGTTTTTCAAGCGTTGGCCGGCTTGAATGTCTGCATTGCGGCTGGTGGTGACTGCCGCTGACCAAGTCTTCCAACGCTCACGCGTCGTCGTGGCGCCCTCTGAGGAACAAGATGATTGATGAACAGATGCCAGAAGGCCGGCCCGCGGCACCGGAACCGGTGGCGTTGCATGAAGCTGCGCAGGTGCTGCTTCATATGCCGGTTGACATCCGCAGCATGTCGCTGGTGATACTGGCCTTTCTGGCCAGCCTGTTTGTGCTTCACTGGGCCAAAGCTGTATTTATACCGGTGATGCTCAGCGTGCTGTTCAGCTACGCACTCTCTCCATTGGTCAACTGGCTGGAGCTTAAACGGGTGCCGCGTTGGTTGGGTGCTGCGGTGCTGTTGGTGACGATTTTCGGGACGATTGGGTCGACCGCTTATTCGTTCAGCAACGAGGCCGCGCAAATGGTGGAGGCGTTGCCGGCCGCCGCGCAAAAATTGAGAGCGTCCATGAAGCCGCTGCGCGGCGACCGATCGGACAGTACGCTGCAAACCGTGCAGAAGGCAGCCGCGCAGATTGAGCAGGCCGCGCAAGAGAGTGGTGCCCCGGCCGCCACCAGCCGTGGCGCCATGCGGGTGGTGGTGGAGCCCTCGCGCTTCGATGTCAAAGATTACTTGTGGTCGGGAACGATTGGACTGATCACCCTGATCGGCCAGGCCACGGCGGTTATTTTTCTCACCTACTTTTTGATGCTTTCCGGCGATACCTTTCGGCGCAAGCTGATCAAGCTGGCGGGACCGACCCTGAGCAAGAAAAAAGTCACACTACAGGCACTCAATGAAATCACCGGCC
>JBBQZI010000273.1:0-3426 GCA_038207855.1 Burkholderiales bacterium | reverse complement strand
GATTTAGTCAACTGCCGCACAAAACCTTTTTCAATCATGAACGATGAAAACGCGCTGAAGCGCCCATGCCGCTGCGTGCAGCGGTAGGTGATGTAGCGCCCGCTCTTGACCATATCAAAGCCCTGACTCAGGGTTCGACTGCAGCGCGGGCAATCCATCTTCAGCGCCAGCGGCTGGCGGGCGCTGTCACGGTGGGCATGCAGCAGACCGAATAATTCAACCACCGCGGCGGGGGTCAGCTTGAGGTTTTCCATCGGATCAAACCAGATGCCGTGGCATTGAAAACACAGATCAAGCTCAAGCGTGCCACCCGCCACACTGGCCAGTACATGGGTGGCCATCGGAGCGTGGCAGGACGGGCAGACGGTGGTGCGTGGCATGGAGAAATGGGGGTAAATGGGGTTGCAAACAGTGCCATCCTAATCTGTCCTGGGCCAAGGCTGGCGGCTTCGCGATAATCACGGCATGCTTGATCAAGAGTCTGCTTTTACCGATGCGCCGACCAGCGCAGCTTCGCCACGCGCGCCGATTGCACCGAGTTTTAACTTCATGATGGCGCATCCGGCGCACGTCATGGCGCTCGGTTTTGGCTCTGGCTTGAGCCCCAAAGCGCCCGGCACCATGGGCACCTTGTGGGCCTGGGGCATGTTTGCGCTGCTACAACCGTGGCTGACCGACATCAAGTGGGGCATCCTCATCGCCGCTTCGCTCCCCCTGGGTTGGTGGGCCTGCACGGTGACGGCCAAAAACATGCGCGTGCTGGACCCCGGCAGCGTGGTGTGGGACGAAATTGCCGCCTTTTGGCTGGTGCTGTGGCTGGTCAGCCCGACCGGCTTTTGGGGTCAATTGGCAGCCTTTGCGCTGTTTCGTTTTTTTGATGCGGTCAAGCCTGGCCCGGTCAAATGGGCCGATCAGTTGTTTCATGATGTAGACCCGGCGACCGACCCGTGGGCTTGGCGCAAGGCCGGTTGGGGCATCATGCTCGATGACTATGTGGCAGCGTTTTGCACGCTGCTGGTGATTGCGCTGTGGCGGATTTTGTGATGTTGTTTGATTCAAATTTACTATTAAATAAAGAGCTATCTACGCAGGCTCTATGCGGGTTAGCAGCTAATTTGTTACAAAATAAGTCGTGGATGCTGGCGACCGCCGAAAGCTGCACGGGCGGCCTGATTGCCGCTGCCTGCACCGACCTGGCGGGCTCCAGTAACTGGTTTGAACGTGGCTTTGTGACCTATTCGAATGCCGCCAAAACCGAACTGCTGGGCGTGCCTGCAGCGCTGATTGAGCAGCACGGCGCCGTCAGCGAACCAGTGGTGCGCGCCATGGCAGCCGGCGCATTGGCGCACTCACACGCCCAGGTGGCGGTGGCCGTGACGGGTGTTGCCGGGCCCAGTGGTGGCAGCGTTGAAAAGCCGGTTGGTACGGTCTGGCTGGCCTGGGCCACACCGGTGGGCGTGATCAGCGAACGACAACACTTTGCCGGCGACCGCGCGGCTGTGCGCTCCGCCACCGTGCAGCATGCCTTCACGAGACTAGCAGAAATTTTGCGCCAACCCTGATAATCTGATCCACGCGGCGGCATGACGATCGCCGCCTTTTCTACCAAAGGACCCCGATGAAAATCAAACCCCTATTGACCCTTGCACTGACCCTGTGTGCGGCACTCACATCCCCCACCTGGGCCGCTGCGCCAACGGCACCGCCCCCGGTTACCGGCGAAGTTCTGGAAGTCAAGGACGTTGACAGCTACACCTACCTGCGCTTGAAAACCAGCCAAGGTGAATCCTGGGCCGCGGTCACGACAGCACCCGTCAAAAAAGGTACAACAGTCACCATCGACAACGTGTCCGTCATGACCAATTTTGAAAGCAAGACACTTAAAAAGACCTTTCCCATCATCTTCTTTGGCACGCTGGCTGGCAACAACGCCAAGGCGGCGGCAGACCCACACACCGGCATGGCCAAAGCGGTCATCACTGGCCCCATCAAGGTTGCCAAGGCCACGGGGGCCAATGCCCAGACCGTCTCGGACGTGGTGACCAAGGCGACCGCGCTCAAAGACAAACCGGTCAAGGTCAGCGGCAAGGTGGTCAAATTCAACGGCGGCATCATGGGCAAAAACTGGATTCACCTGCAAGACGGCACGGGCACAGATGCCAGCGGCACCAATGACGTGCTGGTGACCACCACTGCCGAGGCCAAGGTCGGCGACGTGGTGACGGTGTCTGGCGTTGTCCACACCAACAAGGACTTTGGCTCTGGCTACAGCTATAAAGTACTCATCGAAGACGCCACCCTGCAGCATTGAACGCTGATTTTTGGCCCGGCCTGGTCACCTCGCTGGCGCTGATTGTTGCCATTGGCTCGCAAAACGCCTTTGTGCTGCGCCAGGGCATCCGACGCGAACATGTGCTGCCGATCGTGGCATTTTGTGCGCTGTCTGACGCACTGCTGATTGCCGCTGGCATTGGCGGCGCCGGTGTGCTGATTCGCGGTAATGCGACCTTGATGACCGTGAGCCGCTATGGCGGCGCGGCATTTCTGGCCGGCTACGGCCTGCTGGCCGCGCGGCGGGCCTGGCAAGGTGGCCAAATGCGAATCGACAGCAGCACCGGGGCCTCTGTGACAAGCGCCCTGATGGCCTGCTTTGGCTTCACTTTTTTGAACCCGCATGTGTACCTGGACACCGTGGTGCTGCTCGGCTCCATCGCCAACCAGCGGCCCAACCCCGAACGCTGGATTTTCGGCGCAGGTGCCATGATGGCCAGTGTGCTCTGGTTTTCAAGCTTAGGCTTTGGGGCGCGATTCCTGGCCCCGCTGTTTCAGACCAGCATCGCCTGGCGCGTGCTCGACAGCCTGATCGCGCTGATCATGGTCACGCTGGCGGCCACGCTGATGTGGGCGTGAAACTGGCCAATAATGCCGCCACACTTTCCCCTGAACGCACCCGGTACACCTCATGCACCCGAACGAACAAACCATTGCCCACTTCTACACCGCCTTTGCTGCCTTGGATGCCGACACCCTGGCCGCGTGTTACGCCGAAGATGCCACGTTTGACGATCCGGCGTTTTCGCTCAAGGGCCGACGCGAAGTGAGTGGCATGTGGCACATGCTGTGCGATGCCACGCGCGGCAAAGGCCGCCAGGACTGGCGGCTTGATTTCAGCGCTGTCCAAGCCGATGCCACAAGCGGCCACGCGCATTGGGAGGCGCACTACCGCTTCAGCGCCACCAAGCGGCTGGTGCACAACATCGTCGAAGCCGATTTCACCTTCACATCTGACGGCCTGATTGCCACCCATCGGGACCGTTTCAACTTTTGGCACTGGTCACGCCAGGCACTCGGCATGGGTGGCTGGGTGTTGGGCTGGTCGCCGTTTTTCAACAAACAGGTGCGCCGGCAAACCCGCGTAGCGCTTGA
>JBBQZI010000272.1:0-3431 GCA_038207855.1 Burkholderiales bacterium | reverse complement strand
CAGCGGCCCTGGCTGTTGCGCGCCCACAGCTCGCCCACCTGGCGTTTCTCAATCTCATACGGGTCGTTGAGCAAATGTGCACCCTTGTACTCCAGCACCGCAATGCGCCCCGCGTTGACCCCGTCGCTGGCCAGTTCCGCCACAAAGTCCGGAAAAAAGCGCCCGCGTGACGTGGCCAGCGCAAAGCCGCAAGGCGCGGTGTCCAGGTTGCGCACCCAGTGTTTGACGGCGGGGTGCGCATCAAGCAACTGGGCGCAGGCAAACTCTTCGCCACCGTCTTTCAAATCGGCCAGCACCGGGTAAAAGTGCTTGTTGAACTGGTAGCGCCCGCCATAGCGCGACAGCGCCGGGGCTGGGTAGCGGTTGGCCAGAAGCAGCAGCGGCTGCGCCCAGTCGGGCTCAATCGTCCAGCTTTCCTCCAGCACCAGTTGGCGAAACTGTGCCTTGGCTGCTCGGTTTTTCAGGTCGGTGACGCGGGCCTCAATATCTTGCGCCAGTTTGAACCGCGCCTTGGCCAGCGCTACCAGTGAGAGGCCTTTTTCATGCAGCAGGCGGTTGACGACGGCGGCGAAATAAGCGCTGCGCTGGCTCTGGGTGAATTCAGGCAGCTTTTGAAACAGCGACTGATCGAGCCAGCGCACCAGATCATCAGCCGTGATGCTGCTTGAACCGTAATCCAGCGCAATCTGGTTGGCATCGGCCGCGCGCAATTGGACGTGTGCGTCTTTCAGGTAAATCTCGAAACTGTTGGACTGCTCAACGATATGAAAGTCTGGCAACTGCAGCGCCTCGGGCGTGAGCAAATCCAGCGTCACGGTTTCCAGCACAGCCTCAACCTCCAGCGGCCAGAGCTGACCTTGCGCCGTGCTGCGGTAGCCCAGCGTAGGCACTGGCGCAAAGTGCGCCCCGCGTGAGGCCGGGGCAGCTTGCGCGGCCACCAGCGCGTTGTGCTGCGCCACCTGGTCTTTCACCTGCGCTTGCTTTTTGGCGCCGCGCACCTGCGCCATCAGCAGCGCTTCAACCTCGGCTCCAATGTGCCCGGTGACCACCACGCGTTGCTCGCCGGCCAACTGCAGCACCTCGATACCCGGCGCATTCTGCAGCGCTGGCGGCAGTGAAGTTGCTGCAAAATCAGTAGCTACTGGCGCATATTCAATAAGGGCTAGAGGCTGATTTGCTTCAAAACTTGGCAATAAAGACTGTTGCACCAGCATGCTGGCCACGTCGAGTGCTTCAAAGCCCATGTGGTTGATCAAGCGGTCGGCCAGCGCGCTGGCGGCGGTTGAAAACTTGGCCTCGCAAACATGCGCATAGGCCCGGTTCAGCGCCTCGCGCCCGCGTCGGCTGGCATACGGCATGCGCAGAACGCGCCCCAACAACTGCTCTACCGCCGTCGCGCTGGAAAGCTTTTGCAACGAGCACAGCACGTAGGCAAACGGGCAGTCCCAGCCCTCGCGCAGCGCCTGCACGGTAATGACAAAGCGCACCGGGCAATCGCGTGCAGCCAGGTTCAGGCCTTCAAGCTCCTTGGTGTCGCCGGTGGCTATTTTGATTTGCTCTTGGGGGATGTGTAACTCTTCGTGCAAGTGCTGGCGCAAGGCGGTGGGCGGTACCTCGTCGTTCTCGTTTTGCGCCTGAAACAGCACGATGGGGCGCACATAGCCGTAGCCCGCAGCCTCGTCTTTGAGCGCCTCGCCCTCCAGCCCAAGCTGGGTTTGCACCGCGGCAAACACCGCTTGCTGCCAGCCCAGCGGGTGCTCGGCCAAAGCAATCGGCAGCTTGATCATCGCCTCAGCGGCCAGCTCTTGCGCACTGACGTGGTACAGCACATTGGTCTGCGTTGGAATCGGCGTGGCGGTCAGCTCCAGAATGGCGCTCGGGTTGGGGCGCTTGAGGGCGGTAAAGCTCTTGTCGGTTTTGGTGTTGTGCGCCTCATCCACTATCAGCAGTGGCTCATGCAGCGCCAGCCAGTTGGCCAGGCTCCAGCGCGGCTGGCCCACAAAGCCTTTCAAAATACCGCCGCGCACACCTGCGCTATCGGCAGCGGCTTCTTCTTCGGTGACCATAGCATCGGGCAAATCATGCAAAACCCGCAGGCGCTGCGCGTCGCAGCCTTTGAAATGTCGCTCGAAGTGCTCTGAGAAGCTGTACACGTTGCGCTTATCGGTGTCGTCAATGCGAAAGCTCTGAATCGTGGCCACCACCACAATGGCGCGCTGGCCCCAGTCGCTGGGGGCAATGTTGGCCAGGTCTTCCAGCACGCACACCCGCAGTTCTGCGCCATAACGGGCCTCCAGCGCCTCGCGGTAGGGGTGGCCGGTGGTTTGTAGCGCGTTGAGCGTCTGGCTGCGAATGGTGTCGCTGGGCACCAGCCATACCGCCACCGGCGCATCGTTAGCGCGCCACTCGCGCGCCAGCGTGGCTACCGCATGTGCTGCCAGCAGCGTCTTACCCCCGCCGGTGGGAATACGCAGGCACACGCACGGCACGCCACCAAACGGGTCGGGGTTGTAGGGCCGCCCGACCAGCTCGCCAAATGCCAGCGCCGGGCCTTTCAATTGCGCGGCGCGGGCGAAACCGGCCAGTGCGTCAAGGGCGGCTTGTTGGTAGGACTTGAGGGCGAGGGTGGTCATGGGTTCTGTGGTGATTGTTTAATTTTTGCCTTAAAGCGCAGCGGTAAACAACTTAAGTTGTTGATTTAATTAAGTTATATCTCTGAGAGTTGTTTAAACAGTTGGTTAACTTGACCGAATAAAAGCCTTGCTAAACAATCATTACGCCTTGATGCGCCAGATCGCACCAGCGCCACGGCCAGGGCCAGATGGCAGCACCTCAATAAAAACACCGTCCAGTCCGCGCAAACGCAAGGCGGTGCGTAAATTTTTTACTTTTGTCTCTTTTTCTTGGGCTGTTAGCACAGCAGACAGTTTGTCAAAAACAAGTTGCCTTAGCTCTGTACCCGATGCTGGCCCCAGTTTCAGCCGGTTGATGATGATCCGCTTGTAATAGTCATCATCCAAGCCTTTATTCAATACGTACTGGTTTTCTGTTTTGGTTACTTTGGCAATGGCAGCAGACACAAAAAGATTCGGTTTACGTCCGGTGATCAGCCCCCTGCGCCGCAGCAAAGCCGCTTGCTCATCTGCAACGCGCTCCTTCTTTTGCACCCGGTCCAGCCAGATCACTTGCTCCAGCGGCAAATCAGAACGCTCCATCAGCAGCTTGCTGTAGTTCTCGTCAATCGCCTGACCGTAGATGTTGAACACCGTCTCCGTTGGCGTTGAACTCTTGTAATCGGGCAGCGGCAAATAACGCTTGCGCTGGCTGGCCACCATCTCCCGAATGCCGTAGCCGCCCTTGTCAATCATGCCAATTTCAGTCATGGCCCGCGCCAGCCACGGGTTGCGGTACACGCTGGGAATGCGCTGCCC
>JBBQZI010000271.1:0-3500 GCA_038207855.1 Burkholderiales bacterium | reverse complement strand
GTGCATTTGATGATTT
Source organism: Burkholderiales bacterium (assembly GCA_038207855.1). GTDB lineage: Bacteria > Pseudomonadota > Gammaproteobacteria > Burkholderiales > Burkholderiaceae_C > Rhodoferax. The sequence continues at coordinate 3,484 of JBBQZI010000271.1, read as the reverse complement.
ATGACCGCGATGATGTTCGTGGAGCCTTGCGACCAGATGCCAAAGGGCGCAAGCCACGGGCTGATGCGCAGGTCTTGCGTCAACTGTTGGCTCAGGCATCCGCATGAGTGCTGCAAACGGGTCGCGACGCGGCTGGCTGGCCGCTGCAGTCGGGGTGGCTGCTGCTGTTGGGGGTGCGGGCCTGGCTTGGCGCAGTGCGCAGCGGCAGTCGCAAGAGATATCAGTAGCTGAGGCCGGCTTTTGGCAACAGCAGTTCACCCAGGTGGACGGCGCGGTGCTGGCGATGTCATCGTACAAAGGGCATCCACTGGTATTGAACTTTTGGGCCACCTGGTGCCCACCGTGCGTCGCTGAGTTGCCGCTTTTGAACGCTTTCTTTGAGCAAAACAAGTCTAAAGGCTGGCAAGTTGTTGGCTTGGCGGTTGATCAACAGGTTCCGGTCAAGCGGTTTCTCTCGCAGTCCCCTTTGTCTTTTCCTGTCGCTTTGGCCGGTTTCCCGGGGATTGAGTTGAGTCAATCGCTGGGTAATTTGAGCGGCGGCTTGCCATTTTCGGTGGTCTTCAGTTCGGCGGGAAATGTGGCGCACCGTAAAATAGGCAAGTTGACACCCGATGATTTGCAGGCATGGACGCAGTTGGAGTCCTGATCGTTCTGATTGGGCTTAGCTGTAAAATTCAACGCCTTAGGCTGGAATAGTTGAAATTTAATACATTTTTGTTGTAATTTAAAAGAAGTTAACATAGGCGTTAACCTAATTTCGTTGGAGATCTCATGGACCTAAGAAAACTCAAAACCCTGATTGACCTGGTATCAGAGTCAAATGTCTCGGAACTCGAAATCACGGAAGCTGAAGGCAAAATACGCATCGTCAAGGGTGGTACAGGACTGGTTCAGCAATATGTGCAGGCCGGCGCGCCGGTCGCGATGGTTCCAGTAGCTGCACCTGTTGTAGCAGCCGTAGCGCCAGTTGCGACCGAAACGGGGCACACCGTCAAATCACCCATGGTGGGCACGTTTTACCGCGCTGCGACGCCTGGGGCGAAATCGTTCGTCGAGATTGGCGATGCCGTTAAAGAAGGCGACACCATTTGCATCATTGAGGCCATGAAGATTCTCAATGAAATTGAGGCCGACAAAGCCGGCACCGTCAAACGAATCCTGGCTGAAAATGGCCAAGCGGTGGAATACGGACAGCCGCTGTTCATCATCGAGTGATGTCAGGTTTATTACATGTTTAAAAAAATTCTGGTTGCCAATCGTGGGGAAATTGCCCTGCGCATTCAGCGCGCCTGCCGGGAACTCGGCATCAAGGCGGTCATGGTGTACTCGGAGGCTGACCGTGATGCCAAGTATGTCAAGTTGGCCGAAGAGGCGGTGTGCATTGGCCCGGCATCTTCGGCACTGAGTTATCTCAATATGCCGGCCATCATTTCGGCCGCCGAAGTGACCGATTCGGAGGCGATTCACCCTGGCTACGGTTTTCTGAGTGAAAACGCTGACTTTGCCGAGCGGGTTGAGCGCAGTGGCTTCCAATTCATTGGCCCCACGCCCGAGTCAATCCGCATCATGGGCGACAAGGTGTCTGCCAAGCAGGCCATGATCAAGGCCGGTGTGCCTTGTGTTCCAGGCTCGGAGGGCGAGTTGCCGGATGATCCGGTGCAGATCAGGCGCATTGCCAAGGCCGTTGGCTACCCGGTCATCATCAAGGCGGCCGGTGGCGGCGGTGGTCGCGGTATGCGGGTGGTGCACACGGAAGCGGCGCTGGTCAATGCGGTTGCCATGACCAAAAACGAGGCTGGTGCGTCATTTGGCAATCCAGCGGTCTATATGGAGAAATACCTGCAAAACCCGCGCCATATCGAAATCCAGATCATGGCCGACAAGTACAAAAACGCGGTTTATCTGGGTGAGCGAGACTGCTCCATGCAGCGCCGCCATCAGAAGGTGATTGAGGAAGCTCCCGCACTCGGTATCCCTCGCAAAATTATTGAGCGGGTTGGCGAGCGTTGTGTTGCCGCCTGCAAAAAAATTGGCTACCGCGGTGCCGGAACGTTCGAGTTTTTATATGAAGATGGTGAGTTCTATTTCATTGAAATGAACACCCGCGTGCAAGTCGAGCACCCGGTGACCGAAATGACGACCGGCATTGACATCGTCAAGACGCAGATCATGGTGGCCGCCGGGGAGCGCTTGCCATTCACGCAACGGCAGATTCAGATTCGTGGTCACGCCATTGAATGTCGCTTGAATGCCGAAGATGCTTACAAATGCACGCCATCGCCCGGGCGCATCACCATGTGGCACCCACCGGGTGGGCCTGGCGTGCGGGTTGATTCGCATATCTACACCAACTATTTCGTACCACCGAATTACGACTCAATGATCGGCAAGATCATTGTTCATGGTGATACCCGCGAGCAGGCTCTGGCGCGCATGCGCACAGCGCTGGGTGAAACCGTGATTGAAGGTATCAATACCAATATTGCGTTGCACCGCGAACTGATGGTTGATGCCAAGTTCATGGAAGGCGGCACCAACATTCATTACCTTGAAGGTTGGTTGGCCAACCATGCACGCTGAGTGTTATCTGCTATGTTTGAACTGAGATTGATGTGCCCGGAAAACCGGGTTGAGACCCTCAGCGATGCGCTTGATGCCCTGGATGCATTGAGTGTCAGCGTGGAAGACGCAGATGCACAAACCGATGCTGAGCAAGCCTTGTTTGGCGAGCCCGGCATGCCGCCACCGAAAGATGGTTGGCAGCGCTCGCGTGTGCTGGCGCTTTATGACACGCGTGAATTGGCGCAGGAAGCGCTGACGCTGCTGCAAGCGCAGGATTTTTTTGCCGACTGCGAGGTATTGGGACTTCAGGATGTGCCGGAGCAGGACTGGGTGCGCTTGACCCAGTCACAGTTTGCGCCGGTCGACATTACCCCCGATTTCTGGATTGTCCCGACCTGGCACGAACCCCCTGCTCAGGCACGCGTTTTGATTCGGCTTGATCCAGGTCTGGCATTTGGCACCGGGACGCATCCCACGACTCGCATGTGCCTGCGCTGGATTGCCAGGCAAAACGTGCCACTCGGCGAGCAGAATCGCAGGTTGACGCGTGTACTGGATTACGGTTGTGGCTCGGGTATTTTGGCTATTGCGGCTGCCAAGTTTGGTGCGACGGACATTGATGCTGTTGATATTGATACTGCGGCAGTCGAATCCACCGTGCTCAATGCCCAAGCCAATCACGAGACACTGCGGGCGGGAATGCCCGAGACTGTGACGGGTGTGTATATGACCGTGCTGGCCAATATTCTGGCAACGCCTTTGAAGGTATTGGCACCGCTGCTGTGGTCCCGCGTGGCCTCTGGCGGGGCTTTGGTACTGGCCGGCATCTTGGAGCGCCAGGCGGATGAACTCAAAGCTGCCTATGCACCCTACTGCCAACTGGAAGTTTCAGACTGCGAAGATGGCTGGATATTGATGACCG
>JBBQZI010000270.1:0-3516 GCA_038207855.1 Burkholderiales bacterium | reverse complement strand
AACTTTCATGGTGCTCCTCGGTGGTGTTGCATTGCACGGCATGGGTGCCGAATGCTGAAATATAGCCCACAATAGGCGCCAAAACCATACGCGATTTCACTCATTTTTCGACCCATTTATTCTGGAGAGCCCATGCCTGGCTACGCTGACCCCGGTTTTGACACCCTCGCGCTGCACGCCGGCAGCGCCCCCGACCCCACGACAGGCGCACGCGCCGTGCCGATTCACCTGAGCACCTCGTTTGTGTTCGATTCAAGCGACCACGCTGCTGCGCTGTTCAATCTGGAGCGCGCCGGCCACGTCTATTCACGCATCAGCAACCCGACCAACGCCGTGCTGGAGCAGCGCATCTCGGCACTCGAAGGTGGCATTGGTGCCATCTCGGTGGCCAGTGGGCAGGCCGCCTTGCATCTGAGCATTGCCACGCTGATGGGCGCTGGTTCGCACATCGTCGCCAGCACGGCGCTCTATGGCGGCTCACAAAACCTGCTGAACTACACGCTCAAGCGCTTTGGTATCGACACCACCTTCGTCAAGCCCGGCGACATCGACGGCTGGCGCGCCGCTGTGCGCCCCAACACCAAGCTATTTTTCGGCGAAACCGTCGGCAATCCGGGGCTGGATGTGCTGGATATTCCGACCGTCTCAGCCATGGCACACGAAGCCGGCGTGCCGCTGCTGGTCGACTCCACCTTGACGACACCCTGGCTGATCAAGCCGTTTGACCACGGCGCTGATCTGCTCTACCACTCAGCCACCAAGTTTCTGAGCGGACACGGCACCGTGATTGGCGGACTGGTGGTCGATGGCGGCAGCTTTGACTGGGACGCGGCTCACGACGCAGTCACGGGCTTGAACCGCTTCCCTGAACTGACGCAAGCCTACGACGGCTTTCACAACATGGTGTTTACTGAAGAATCCACCGTGGGGGCGTTTTTATTGCGCGCCCGGCGCGAGGGCCTGCGCGATTTTGGCGCTTGCCTTTCGCCACATTCGGCCTGGCTGATTTTGCAAGGCATTGAAACGCTCTCCTTGCGCATGGCGCGCCACATGCAAAACACGCAAAAGGTAGTGGAATTTCTGGCCAGCCAAACCTTTGTGGCGCGCGTCGGCCACCCGCTGCTAGAGAGTCACCCCAGTCACGCGCTGGCGCAAAAGCTGTTGCCGCGCGGGGCCGGCTCGGTGTTCAGCTTTGACCTCAAAGGCAGCCGTGCGCAGGGCAAGGCGTTTGTTGAAAGCCTCAAAGTCTTCAGCCACCTGGCCAATGTCGGCGATTGCCGCAGCCTGGTGATTCACCCGGCATCCACCACGCACTTTCGCATGACCGATGAGGCTTTGGCCGCAGGCGGCATCACGCAAGGCACGATTCGCCTGAGCATTGGCCTGGAGGATGCGGATGATTTGATCGCTGATCTGAAGTCGGCTTTGAAGACCGCGGAGAAATCAGCATGAACCTGATCGTCAATGGCCACCGCACCTACTGCTACACCGGCGGCAAAGCCTTTGATGCTGCCAAACCCAGCGTGGTTTTTATCCACGGCGTGCTGAACGACCACAGCGTCTGGATTTTGCAAAGCCGCTACCTGGCCCACCACGGCTGGAACGTGCTCGCCATCGACCTGCCCGGCCATTGCCGCAGCGCCGGGAACGCGCCTGCGACGGTCGAAGATGCGGCAGATTTCATCGGCGCGCTGCTGGACGCGGCAGGCGTGCAAAACGCCGCGCTAGTCGGCCACAGTTGGGGCTCATTGATCGCGCTGGAGGCAGCCGCCCGCCTGCAAAGCCGTATCAGCCACTTGGTGCTGGTGGGCACGGCTTTTCCGATGCGGGTGTCGTCGGCACTGCTGGAGAGTTCACAGACCGAGCCGATGAAAGCCCTGAAACTGGTTAACGTGTTGTCGCGCAGCACACTGGCCCCGCCGCCGTCGGCACTCGGGCCTGGCACCTGGGTCTATGGTGCATCGATGGCGCTGGGTCGCCGCGTACTGGCCAGCAACCCGTCAGTGAACGTGTTTTACACCGGCTTCAAGGCCTGCGACAGTTACACCCATGGGCCAGACGCAATGGCGCAAATCACCTGCCCGGTGCTGTTTGTGCTGGGCGCACAAGACCAGATGACTCCGCCCACGGCCGCGCAAAGCCTGATCAACGCCGCCCGTGCTAACGACAAAACAGTACAACTCGTTAGCCTGCCGGTCGGCCACAACCAGATGACCGAAGCACCCGATCAACTACTCGATGCGCTATCCAGTTTTTTACAAAATTCATAGCGCGTCACGCATATACAATAAGGGTCAGCGACCGTTTTGCCATAAATTTTCGAGTTGTTGCCAATCCGGGCCGATCCGTTATTTACAACACCAGGATGACAAAAGTACCGCCAAATCCGCGGGTAACAGTTAAGGCCTTGGCCCCCGTTATTGCGCAGCGTCTGCCGGTAGCCAGCTTTCGGTCAGGACTTCATCCATAGACCACGGGCAAAACTCTGGAAAGTTGCTGATGCCCGTTTCCTTCATGGCCAGCGCCACCGCGTCATCCCACGCGCCTTCCAACCAGGACTGCGACTCCAAGGATGTTTTAAGGCTCGGTGTCGCCTCAATGGCTCGGTGAATACCTTTGCGCTGTACTTTGATGGTTTGTGACCAGCTATTGCCACCAAATAGAGGCTGGAATTGCCACTTGAGCAGATGCGCAAGCAGTACCGTCATGCGGCTTGCAAGCTCACGTTGTTCGCTTTTACCCACGTCTTCTATCTCCTCTGCGATGTGCGCAATGTCAAGCGCCGAAAAGTTGCCGGAGCGCAGTAACGCGGCTTGTTCACGAGCCCAAGCTACAACGTCTTTTTCGTAGGATGTAGTGGTCATGCTGGTGTCACTTTCAATGAAAAAGTTGGGGTTGCTCTATCCCTTTTGCTTTATATTTTAGGACGTGGGTGGCTGCCGCAACCAGCGAAAGGGACTTGAGCGCCGGAATATTGAGAGCATAGTGGTACAGCGCCGCCAGGCTCCCGGCACGATGACCGCGCTCTAGCAAGCGCGCCATCGATTGCAGTTTGTGGGAATCGTCCGCGCGGTACAGCGCTGGCCACGGCTGGGCCTTGGAAACTGGTAGCGCAACTTCCACTTGCGCCGCACATCGCAAGACAGACCGGTCAATTGCTCAAATGCCGCCTGGCTGAGAACTTCAGCACAGACGTAATTCCATTTCCATATCAATAGGATCTGTTGTTGCTTCGCCTTGCCGTGCGTCTGCACTGTCTGCGGCTTCGCTTCTCGCGCTCCTATCGATCTGAAAATGGAATATGGCATGCAAAAAGAACAAGCAAAAAATTTAATCATTGAATTGTTCGGGATAAACTGATGACAACCGACAACCGCGATAATCGCGCGAAAAACCGCTGCAAAAATTGCCTGCAGCTCGAAAAAATCTGTCGTTGAATTGTGAAAGTGTTCTATGTCTGATGATTTAATTGCTGCGCCAACGGCGGCGGTGCAAACGGTCGAGCCAACGCCTCAC
>JBBQZI010000269.1:0-3522 GCA_038207855.1 Burkholderiales bacterium | reverse complement strand
TATTTGAGGCAACAATAAGAGCATTGCCGGGTCCTGGCGCATGCACTACCAGTTTGCCGCCCGGAGCCCAAAAGGCACTCTTGCCTGCTGATACATAACCGCCGGATGGCCCACCATGATTGGCCATCAGAAAACCGAGATGGAGGCTTGTTGCATAGTGCTGCGTCTTGGCGCTATCCACTGCGTATCCAGCCTCGGAGACGAGAACGCCGGCCAGATAAAGCGAAGAACCTGATTCCGCTGCATTTTTTGCGTGAGCTTCATGCGCGGTGTCCGCACAAATTGCAAGAGAATATGACGTGTCAAGCAGTTTTTCGTTGCCGTTGACCGCATTGCCCTTGGATGCGAATAGTTCTTCGCCGAGGTGAAGGTGCTGCTTTCGATAATTTGAATGCGTTCGGTCTGGAAAGAAGGATATCGCCCCAATGGCTGGGCCCATGCTGATGTCATTAGCAACAGGAGCACCAATCACAACGGTCATCTTGGCCTCGAACGCCATATCCCGAATAGCAGTCAGACGGCTGTCATCCGCGTGTAAAAGGCACTCATGGAGCATAGGAAGCTGGTAGCCACATAGGGACAATTCGGGAAATACCAGTAGACTGACCTGAGCTTGACGTGCTGCCGCAATGAACTCCAGATGCATTTGCACATTCGCGGAGATGTTGCCCGCTACGGAAATGGACTGCGCACCGGCGATTCGAATTGATGACATTTTGAATATGAGAGAAGATGGCCTCCAGTGCAGCTATCGGCAAGCATCCCCGAATGTCGGCAATCGCGGCATACCTGCAGACCAACACGCGTTCACCGCAAGACCCATTCGCCTTGTGCTTTGATCGCCATGTACATCGCATCAGGCGCCAAATCTAAGTCGCCGGGCCAGGCCACGGCACCATCGGATATATACGCCTGCTGAAAAATAATGGGGTCGCGCAAGATGGAAAAAACGCCAGTCAGATGGCTTCGTTCAAACTGAACCTTGCCCACCGTTCCATCCGCGAACTGCACTTGAAGTGCAAGAGGTGCAATAGCCTTTACGTCAACAACATCCCATTCCATATCAGACCTCACTTCAATGGTTCAATTTGTTTAGGCTGCTGCTTGTCCATACAGAGCCGCCAGTCCTCCAGCAATTCTTGTTTGTGAAGTTCTGCCCAGTCAAGAACAAGCTCCTGGGCACGCCGTGGAAGTTGGCCTGTAGAGAGGGTCAGCGACTGAATATCAACGGTGGCCTTGAACTCAGCGTACTGCACATGGAAGTGCGGAGGCGCGTGGTCGTTGAAAAACATCCGAATGAGGATGCCGTAGAAGGTGCTAATGGTTGGCATAAATAAACAATGAATTGCGATTTAATGTACAACTTGCATTGCGCGGGCGTCAACAGCAAATTCATGTTTTACATTGAATAAACAGACTGGACAGACGGCCTCAAATCAACAACAAATTACGGGTACCCTTTTTTGTTATTCGCTGGGTTGAAACTCAAGGCCGAAAATTTTACATAAAAACACCTTTTAGCCCCTTGTAAACAGTGCGCAAGTAGCTATTCAAATAGTAGCGCTATTCGCGCTCCATCTCCAGATAAGTCTGGTTGGCCAATTGGGGAATCCACACCTCTGCATGCTTCAGTTTAGCGAATGGCGTTGCGTCAAAACTTTTAACGGCGCTGCTCAAGTCGGTGCCGCTATCCACGGCTTTTTTCATGTGGGCGCGCAGCGCCAGTAGCAAGTCACGGGTTTGCGCTTGCGCGGTTGCCAAGTCGGTTACCTGGCCGTGGCCGGGTACGATGATTTGCGGCTTGAGGGCTTCAATCACGGCAAATGTTTCGAGCCAGTTTTTGCTGCTGCTGACCGGGTGCAATCCCAGTGTGCGGTCCACATACACCACATCACCGCTGAACAGCACATTCTTTTGTGGCAGCCACACCAGTGTGTCTCCGGGTGTGTGAGCGCCGTGGCGGTGCTTGAGCTCAATCACCGTGCCACCCAGTTCAAGCCGGGTGTCGGGCTCGGTGATGAAGCGTGAGGGCAGGCTCGGCACAGTGCCATCCAGTCGTTCTTTGAGCACTTTCAGGCCCTCCATGTGCTCACCCGCGCGGGCGGTCATGTCGGCTTGCGCATCCTGGTGGGCGATGGTCTCGATGCCTTTGGCTTTGAAATAGCCGTTGCCGAGCCAGCGGTGATCCTGGTCGCCGGTGTTGATGACCCATTTGATGGGCTGGCTGGTGACTTGTTTGACCGCCGCCTCGATCTTGCCCGCCACCTGAAAGCTTGAACCGCTGTCGATCAGCACTGCGCCGGCGGGGGTCACGATCAGGCCGATGTTGGCGTTGAGCCCTTCGTTGTCATAGCTGCGGCCGTCGATCTCGCCGACAAAGGCATACACGTCTTGCACTACGGGTTTGAAACTGACCTCGACGGCCCAGGCGGGTAGGCTGATCAGGGTGACCAAGGTGGCGGCAAGCCAGGATTTATGGAATGGTTTCATGTGACGCAATTTTGGTGTTAAGTTGACATTTATTTATACCAAAAAGGACTATAGCCCTTATGGATTCTGCGCAAGCAGCTATATAAACAGTAGCGTTAGATGCTTTGGTAATCAGAGCCAGCGGGCCAGCGTTTCGATGTCTTCGGGGAACATCTGACCTTTTTCAGCTTGCAACAGTTTGCCGTTGCGGCCCAGTACCAGGGTGATGGGTAGGCCTTTGGGTTTTGGGAAAACCCGCTGGATATCCGGGGTGGCCCAGCCTGACGGAAAGGTGTAGCCCTTTTTTTGCAGGTAGGCGGTGGCTTCTTGTGGCGTGCGGTCGACCGACAAGGCCAGCATCTGCAAGCCTTCTGCCTTGTGGGCGACCCAGAGCTTTTGCATCTCCGGGCTTTGCTGGGCACAAAACGGACAGGTGCTGGCCCACCAGTAAACCAGCGTGATCTTGCCCTGCGCTTGCTCGGGGTGAAACACGCTGCCATCAAACAAAGTGACCGTTGGCAGCGTCAGCGCTGTTCCAACGGCTGGCATCGGTGGTGCGATGGCTTCAAGGGCGGCCGGCGTTGGTGTTGGCATTTGGGCTTGCGCGAAACCATGACCCGCAGCCAACGCGAGTCCCCCCAGCCCCGTAAGGCTCGCGCAGAAGTGTCGGCGTGGAACATTCATGCGCAGAGCCATTTCTGTGGGAGTTGCTGTTACTGATTAACCGGCGACTTAGGGTCCAGCAGCAGAGCCATCAGATCCTTGGCCTGCGCCTCGGTGATGATGCCGTTGTGCACCGCGCGTGGCATCACCGAGCAAGCGTTGTACGCCTTGGCGTTGTAAATCTTGCCCCAGGTGTACGCGATGATGGCTTTGGAAGCCGGGCTGGTCGGGTCAGCGATCACACCGCGTGTCTTGCCATAGCCCAGCAGGCTCGGGCCAATGGTGCCAAACGAGATTTCTTTCGGATCGAACTGGTGGCAGTTGTAGCAATTGCCGCCGTTGGGGGTGTCAGCCTTGTCGCTCCAGGTCAGGCCTTTGCCGTCTTGTGCG
>JBBQZI010000268.1:0-3565 GCA_038207855.1 Burkholderiales bacterium | reverse complement strand
GCAAGCTTGCGTCAAGCCACACCATGTTGCTTGAACCAAGCCAGCGCGCGCTTGAATCCATCTTCGGCCGCATCCTTGCGGTAGCTGGGTCGGTAATCCGCATGAAACGCGTGCGGCGCATCTTTGTAAACCACAAACTCGCAGGCTTTGGCTGCGGCGTTGCCTTGTGCGCCGGCTAGGGCCAATGCTTCTTTCATCTGATTGATGGTGGTCAAGGGAATGCTGCTGTCTTGCCCGCCATACAGCCCCAGCACCGGCGCTTTCAGCGCAGCGGCCAGCTCTAGCGGCTGTTTCGGATTTAGTTCGGACGCAGTGCCCACCAGTCGGCCATACCAGGCCACGGCGGCTTTCAAATGCTTGCTTTGCTCGGCATACAACCAGGTGATGCGACCACCCCAGCAAAAGCCAGTGATACCGACTTTTTTCAGATCGCCACCGTGTTCGCCGGCCCATTTGACGGCGCCATCCAGATCGCCCATCACCTGCGCGTCGGGCACTTTGGAGACCACCTCGGCTATCAGCTTGGCCATTTCGCCATATTGGCTGGGGTCGCCCTGGCGCGCATACAGCTCGGGGGCAATCGCCAGATAACCGGCTTTGGCAAAGCGGCGGCAGACATCGGCAATGTATTCATGCACGCCAAAAATCTCTTGCACCACCAGCACCACAGGCAGGTTTTTTTTGCCCGCGGGCTGTGCGTAGAAAAACGGCACCGAGAAGCCCGCCACGTCGTAGATGCCTTCGCCACTTGTCAAACCTTCAGCTGAGGTTTTGATAGCAGTCTGCGCCATGATCGGCATCACGCTGGCGGCATAACCGACGCCCAGCGCCACTTTCAGGGCGGTGCGGCGACTGGCGCCGGCTTCGGTTGACTGACCTGGCAACAAGGCCGAAAAATCTTGCATTTGATCGTGGCTGAGCATGGGGTGACTCCGGTTGGTTAAAGGTCAAGAGCTTAAGCGGCACCCTAAATCTGACAAAATTTTGGGGACTTACCGTCTGAAAATCCGCTAAGCTCTACCCCGCAATTCAGCCCGACGGTGATCCCGCTGCGCTGACTGCATCGGTCCGGTGACAAGCAAGGCTATCCGCCACGCAACTCGCCGGGTTTCAAGCGTTTTAATGCAAGACAAAAACTTGCAAGGAGACAAACCCATGCCCCAGCGCCAGCCGCTTCACCTGCACGTGCCAGAGCCCACCGGGCGTCCCGGCCGTGACACGGATTTTTCTTACCTGCCCCTCTCCGCCGCTGGTGCCAAACGCCGCCCACCGGTTGATGTGGCCGCTGCCCAAACCAACGACCTGGCCTTTGCGCTGATCCGCGTGCTTGATGACAGCGGGCAAGCCGTCGGGCCCTGGGCTCCTAACATGGACGTGGCGCTCAAGCGCCGTGGCCTGCGCGCCATGATGCTGACCCGCGTTTTTGATGCGCGCATGCTGATCGCCCAGCGACAAAAAAAGATGTCGTTTTACATGCAGTGCCTGGGCGAGGAAGCCATTGCCTGCGCCCACGCCCTGGCCTTGGGCAATGGCGACATGTGCTTTCCCACCTACCGTCAGCAGGGCTTGCTGCTGGCCCGCGAAGACAATAATCTGGTCGAGATGATTTGCCAGCTGTACAGCAACGCTCGCGACCCGATGAAAGGGCGACAGCTGCCGGTCATGTATTCCAGCAAGAAGCAAGGCTTTTTCTCGATCTCCGGCAACCTGGCCACGCAAGTGATTCAGGCGGTGGGCTGGGCTATGGCCTCGGCCATCAAGGGCGACGACAAGGTGGCATCGGCCTGGATTGGCGATGGTGCCACGGCTGAAGCCGACTTTCACACCGGCTTGACTTTTGCGCACGTGTACCGGGCCCCGGTGATCCTCAACGTGGTCAACAACCAATGGGCGATTTCAACCTTTCAAGCCATTGCCGGCGGAGAAGGCACCACCTTTGCCGCGCGCGGTGTCGGCAGCGGCATTGCCTCGTTGCGGGTTGATGGCAACGACTTTTTAGCAGCCTACGCGGCCTCCCAATGGGCGCTGGAGCGCGCGCGCAGTAACTTTGGCCCAACCCTGATCGAGTGGGTGACTTACCGGGCCGGGCCGCATTCCACCTCCGACGACCCGAGCAAATACCGCCCCGCCAACGATGCCGTGCGCTTTCCGTTGGGCGACCCGATTGCCCGCCTCAAGCAACACCTGATGGTGCTGGATGCCTGGTCGGAAGCCGAGCACGCAGCAACGCAAAAAGAGCTTGAAGCCGAAGTGGTCGCCGCCCAAAAAGAAGCCGAAAAATACGGCACGCTGGCCGATGCGCACAACTCGGACATCGGCAGCATGTTCGAGGATGTTTACAAAGACATGCCAGCGCATCTGCAGCGCCAGCGCAGCGAGATGGGAGCCTTGTCATGAGCGACACGCCCTTGAACAAAACCCCCATGACGATGATCCAGGCGCTGCGCTCGGCCATGGACGTGATGCTGGCGCGCGACCCCAATGTGGTGGTTTACGGCCAGGACGTCGGCTACTTTGGCGGCGTTTTCCGCTGCACCGAAGGCCTGCAAAAAAAATACGGCAACCAGCGCGTGTTTGACGCGCCCATCTCGGAGGGCGGCATCGTCGGCACCGCCGTCGGCATGGGTGCCTATGGCTTGCGTCCGGTGGTTGAAATCCAGTTTGCCGATTACGTCTACCCGGCCACCGACCAAATCGTCTCGGAAGCGGCGCGCCTGCGCTACCGCTCAGCCGGCGACTTTACCTGCCCGATGACCATCCGCATGCCCTGCGGCGGCGGCATTTATGGCGGGCAAACGCATAGCCAAAGCCCAGAGGCGATGTTCACCCAGGTGTGCGGTCTGCGCACCGTCATGCCGTCCAACCCGTATGACGCCAAGGGATTGCTGATTGCCTCGATTGAAAACGACGACCCGGTGATTTTTCTGGAGCCCAAGCGCCTCTACAACGGCCCGTTTGACGGCCACCATGAAAACCCGGTGGTGCCGTGGAGCAAGCACCCGCTGGGTGCCGTGCCCGAAGGCTATTACACCGTGCCACTCGACTCGGCGTCTATCTATAAACCGGGTGCAGCCCTTACAGTGATTGCGTATGGCACTATGGTCTATGTAGCAGAAGCGGCGGCGGCTGAGAGCGGTGTGGATGCTGAAATCATCGACCTGCGCAGTCTGTGGCCACTTGACCTGGACACGCTGGTGGCATCGGTCAAAAAGACCGGACGCTGCGTCATCGTGCATGAAGCCACCCGCACCAATGGGCTGGGCGCTGAGCTGATGTCCTTGATTCAAGAGCATTGTTTCTACCACCTGGAGGCCCCGATTGAGCGCGTCACCGGCTGGGACACGCCCTACCCGCATGCCCAGGAGTGGGCGTATTTTCCGGGCCCGGCGCGCGTTGCGGCGGCCTTCAAACGTGTGATGGAGGCCTGAACCATGTCCGTACGAACAATCAAGATGCCCGACATTGGCGAGGGCATTGCCGAAGTCGAGCTGGTTGCCTGGCATGTCAAGGTCGGCGATGTGGTGGCCGAGGATCAAATTCTGGCCGATGTGATGACCGACAAGGC
>JBBQZI010000267.1:0-3576 GCA_038207855.1 Burkholderiales bacterium | reverse complement strand
GCGGTGGTTGATGCGCGTTTGCGCGTGCGCGGCCCAGGCGGTCTGATTGCCGGCCTGCGCGTGGTCGATGCCGGCGTCATGCCAACCATCACCAGCGGCAACACCAATTCACCGACCCTGATGATTGCCGAAAAGGCGGCGCGCTGGATCGTGCAAGACGCGGCTGCCCGTTGATGACCAGCGCGACCCAAGGGTAAACACGAAAAGGGTATGTCCGGATGGTTTTTGGAGGACGCGGACTTACAGTTGATCCATCACTTGCAGACCACAAGTCTGTCCAAGCTGAAAGACCCCAGGAGACCGACCCGCAGTGGTCAGGCAAAAAAAGACAAAGCACCGGCTAATCCCCGGTGCTTTTTAACTTATAAGTCTAATTGGCCTCTAGCCCTTATGTAATATGCGTAAGTAGCTATTTTTTTTGTAGCAAATTAATGCCGTGGCGAATGCGACAATCAGCGTATGGAATTACTCATCGTCTCGCTCGCCTCGCTGTTTGCCGGTTTTGTGGACTCGATTGTGGGTGGTGGTGGGCTGATTTTGGTGCCTGCCTTGTTTGCCACTTTTCCCACTGCGCACCCGGCCACGCTGTTTGGCACCAACAAGGGTGCGTCGGTTTGGGGTACCGGTATTGCCACCTGGCAATACAGCCGCAAGGTGCAAATGCGCTGGGCCGCGCTGCTGCCAGCAGCTGTAGCCGGGCTGGTGGCATCGTTTGCCGGTGCCTGGCTGGTGACGGTGGTGTCGCCAGATTTTTTGCGCAAAGTGCTGCCCTTTGTCTTGCTGCTGGTACTGGGCTACACGCTGGTCAAAAAGGAACTCGGGCGCACCCATACGCCGCACTATTCAGGCCTGCAAGAGCAACTCATCGCGGCTTTGATCGGCCTGGTGATCGGCTTTTATGATGGTTTTTTTGGCCCTGGAACCGGCAGCTTTCTGGTGTTTTTGTTTGTGCGCGTGCTGGGCTACGATTTTTTGAGTGCATCGGCCGCCGCCAAACTGATCAACACCGCCACCAATGTGTCGGCGCTGGCGCTGTTTATCGCCAAAGGGCACATCTGGTGGCACTTTGTGCTGGCCATGGCGATTGCCAACGTGCTGGGTAGTTTGCTGGGCACGCGTCTGGCGCTCAAACACGGCACCGGTTTTGTGCGTGGGGTATTTTTGCTGGTGGTCAGCGCGCTGATTATGAAGACCAGCTTTGATGCCTTTATGCGCTAGCTGGTTATCATCCCGCTCTGTTGGATTTGTTGGCTCTACCTAGAAGAACATCGACCATGCGGTATTCGCAATCAAAAGAAAAAAGTGCCGAGCTGCTGCGGGTCGTTCTGGCGCGCATGGGTCAGCATGATGCCGCATTCAACCCAACCACTTTCACGGTCTGGTTTGAGCATGTGGCGGGCATCAATGCGCAGCTGTCCCAAGCGGTGGAAGAGCAGTTGAGGGCGCAGCCCCGACTGGGCGATGCCGACATGTTGCACCTGTACCAGGCCTTTGTGTCTGATGTTGATCCGCAGGCCATGCAACGCATTGGCGGCGAGTTGCAGCACATGATGCAAACCATGGCCGATGCGGCATCACGCACCGGCAATCAGGCGGGCGAGTTTGGTGCGGAGCTGGAGTCCATGGCGACCAATCTTCAAAGCGTCAGTGAAAAACTGATGACTCCCGTCATCGCCCAAGCGATTGAGGGCACGATCCGCATGCGCAGTTCCGCGCATGCGCTGGAGTCCGAGGTCAAACATAACCAACTGGAAATCAAGCGCTTGCAAGGCGAGTTGTCACGCGCCCGTGACGAGTCTTTGCGCGATGCGCTCACGCTGGTTCTGAACCGCAAGGGTTTCGATTTGAAACTGGCTGACATGTTGGCCCAACCCTGTGCGCACGGACGCTCCCACGGACTGGTCATGTTCGACATCGACCATTTCAAGAACGTCAATGACACCCATGGGCACGTCATGGGCGACCGGGTGTTGCAGGCGCTCGGTGAGGTCCTGCGCAGTTGCTTGCCCGACAGTTCAGCGGGCAGCGTGGCGCGCTATGGCGGCGAAGAGTTTGCCGCGCTGCTGCCCGACAGTACGCCAGCCGACAGTCTGAAGCTGGCCGAGCTGGTGCGCTTGCGCACCAAAGCCTTGAAGGTTCGTGACCGGCGCACCCAGGAGCTTGTGCTGACCGTGACGATTTCAGGCGGTGTGGCCCTGATGCAAGCGGGTGACGATGCGCAAACGCTGACTGCGCGTGCCGACGCCGCTTTGTACCGATCCAAGCAGGCCGGGCGCGACCGCGTTACCTGCGCGTAACCGCGCTGGCGGCGGCGCTGGCGTGTGCTGCAGGCGCGGTCAGTGCTGATTCGCGTGGCCACGGCACTTCTGCGGCCAAGCGCGGTTTGCCAATCGGCGCTGCGGCCAGACCTTTGGTGACGGCGGCCATGTCTTCTTCGCTCGGGTACTGGCCCAGTAACCAGTAGTCAAAGGCGCGACGGGCAATCGGTGCAGCCGAGGCCGACCCGAAGCCGGCGTTTTCGACAATCACCGCAATTGCAATTTTTGGATCATCAGCCGGGGCGAAGGCAATGTAGAGTGCGTGGTCACGCCTGCGTTCTTCCATCCGGGACGCGTTGTATTTTTCATTTTTGCCTAGCGATACGGCTTGGGCCGTGCCAGTCTTGCCGCCACTGAGGTAGCCTGCGCCAGCAAACACGCGGCTTGAAGTGCCCTCTTGTGTCACGCCGACCATGGCGCGGCGAATGATGTCGACATTTTCCGGTTTGAAGCCCAGACTCTCAGGTGGCGCTGGCGCAATGGGAACAACGACCCGTGTACTCGGGTCCTGCGTGGCGATGGCCAGTTGCGGTTTGTGTTTGATGCCACCATTGGCCAGCGTCGCTGTGGCCTGGGCCAGTTGCAGCATAGTAAAGCTGTTGTAGCCCTGCCCAATGCCCAGCGAGATGGTTTCTCCGGCATACCATTTTTGCTGATCGGGGCGTTTGAAGTAGCTGCGCTTCCAGGCGGTGCTGGGCAGCACGCCGCGCACCTCACCATGGATGTCAATGCCGGTGATCTGGCCAAACCCCAGCGGTTTCATGAAGTCGTGCATGGTGTCCACGCCGAGTTCATTGGCCAGCGAATAAAAGTAGGCGTTGCTCGATTCGACAATCGCCCGGCGCATGTCCATGATGCCGCCTTTTTCATTTTCCGGGCTGCCAAAACGGTGGCCGCCGAACATGAAAAACCCCGGGTCGTTGACCAGCGCAGTGGCTGAGCGCTTGCCGGTTTGCAGGGCGGCCATGGCCATGAACGGCTTATATGTGGAGCCCGCCGGATAGGTCCCGCGCAAGGCCCGGTTGAGCAGAGGCTTGTCGATCGACTCATTGAGCATTTGCCAGCTTTCCTGGTCAATACCCTCGACAAACAGGTTGGGGTCAAAGGTGGGTTTGCTGACAAAGGCCAGCACTTCGCCAGTCTTGGGGTCTAGTGCCACCAAGGCACCGCGCCGTTCGCCATACATGTCTTCGATGAGTTTTTGCAGTTTGATGTCAATGGCCAGCTTGACCGTATGGCCCGGGATCGACGGCTGGCT
>JBBQZI010000266.1:0-3676 GCA_038207855.1 Burkholderiales bacterium | reverse complement strand
CAGCCTGATGCTGATGCTGGGCGCGGCCGGCTGCAATTTCATCATGGGGGTGCCGGGCTCGGACGACATCATGCTGAACTACCAAAGCACCTCGTTTCACGATGCGCAGGTGCTGCGCCAGTTGCTCGGCTTGCGCGCTGCACCGGAATTTGAAGTCTGGCTGGAGAAAATGGGCATTTGCACACCGGGCCTTGCGCCAGATTGGCGACCCCGCTTGGCCAGCCAATTGCCTGGCCCGTTTGCAGCCGCCATTGGCCGCCTGACGGGTCCCGACAAATCATGAAGAGCGAAGCCAGCACGCCGTTGCCCGAGGCACAGCCCCCCGCCCTGGTAACACCGACTCCTTGGGACGATTTGCGCCGCTTTACCGCTGCCCGCATTGCACTGGGCCGTGCCGGTTGCAGCCTGCCTACAGCGCAACATCTGGCCTTTCAACTGGCCCACGCGCAGGCCCGTGATGCGGTGCATTTGCCTCTTGACACAATCGGTGTTGCGGCGGCGCTGCAAGACCTGGGCTTGCCAACCCTGCTGCTGCACAGCCAGGCGCTTGATCGCGCTCAGTATTTGCAAAGGCCAGATTTGGGGCGCAGGCTTGATGCCGCGTCGTTGCAAACGATGGCTCATTGGCAAGCGCAGCACCTGCTGCCTGAAGTACCAGCCGCCAACCGATCGCAACCGGCAACACCCCAACTGCGCGACCCAGACCAGCCCGAACTCGGGCGTTTTGACCTGGCGTTGGTGGTGGTCGATGGCCTGTCTGCCTTGGCCATTCACCAAAACGCGGCACCGCTGATCTCCGCCATATTGGCGCTTTTCAAAGCCGATGCAACCCAGACCTGGCAGGTGGCCCCGGTGGCGGTGGTGGAACAGGGCCGCGTGGCGATTGGCGACGAGATCGGCGCGCAATTGAGAGCCGACATCGTGGTGCTGCTGATTGGCGAGCGCCCGGGCCTGAGCTCGCCCGATAGCCTGGGGCTTTACATCACCTGGGCACCGCAGGTGGGCCAGCACGATGCCCAGCGAAATTGCATCTCGAACGTGCGCCCGGCTGGCCTGTCGATCGACGCTGCAGCACGCACCTTGCACCAGTTGCTCACGCAAGCCCGCCTGCACCAGCTCACCGGCGTGGGCCTGAAAGACGACGTGGATTACCTGGCTTTGGAAGATGGCGTCCTTCCCGATGGTTCAATCGCAGCGCCGCAGGCTTCAGAGCGCCTAGCCACCTACGGCATTTATCCTTTGCCGACGCGCGGCGGTGTCGTCAGCAACGAGCTGATTGACCGCTTGCAAGATTCCGAAGACCTCTGACGCAAAGCGGGCGTTTGCGCATCACGCGCTTTGACCAGCGCATGCCTTTGAGTGCCGTTCACGGGGCAAAAGCTGAGCACCTGGTGGTACTGTGAATCCGTGTAGCAGAGTGCGGCATCGCCATTCGCCGTGAGCCGCTGCCGTTAAAGTCCAGCTATGACCAAAAGCGCCCTCACCCCCACTCCCTCCCAGCAGCAGGCTTTGCTGCAAGCCGCCCGTAGCGCCCAGCAAAAAGCCTACGCGCCGTATTCCAATTACCAAGTGGGTGCTGCCGTGCTCGACGACCAAGGCCGCATCCATGCCGGCTGCAACGTCGAAAACGCCGCCTACCCCGAAGGCGTGTGCGCAGAAGCCGCCGCGCTGGCCGCCATGGTGCTGGCCGGTGGCACGCGCGCGCAGGCCGTGCTGGTGGTCGGCGATGGCGGCAAAAACAATAGCAACTGGACGACGCCGTGCGGAGGTTGTCGCCAGAAATTGCGTGAATTTGGCGCGCCTGATTTGCCCATTTTTTGCGCCAATGCTGACAACGCAGGGCCGCAGTACACCCTGGCGCAATTGCTGCCCGAGAGCTTTGGGCCCGATCACCTTGATCTTTGCGTGGGCTAAAGTTCTAGCTAAACTGTACAATTTAGCCAGTTTAAAGGAGCTTTATCATGATCACGCTAACGTCTGTAGAAGCCCAAAACCGTTTTGGGCAATTGCTTGACACCGTTCAACGCGAACCTGTGACGATCACGCGCCATGGACGCCCAGCGGCATTCATGGTGTCGCCCCAGGACATGCAGGATTTACAGGAAGCCCGACGGAAAAGAATCAGCGCGGTTGAGGCGTTTGATGCCTTTTTTGCCAATGCTGATGGCGTTCTCACGCCGGCCGCAAAAACCCTGACGAATGCAGATATTGTCCAGTTGGTGCATGAATCGCGATGAGCGAGTTGTCCAAAGTTGTGATCGACACGAGCACCCTGATTGGTGCGGTGCTGCGTCCGGCATCGACACCACGCAAAGCATTTTTGGCTGCGGTCAAAGCTTATGAACTGTGCATTAGTCAGGCGACACTAGCCGAGCTGACGCTGGTGTTGTACCGCCCCAAATTTGACCGCTATGCACCGTTGCAGTTGCGCTTGGATTTTTTGGCCTTGCTGACGACGCACGCACGTCTGTGGGATGTCGATGCGGCAAGCGAGCAGGCTTCAGACGGTGCATGTCGTGACCCAAAAGATGATAAATTTCTGGCACTCGCTTTGGCTTGTCATTCAGTTGCCTTGGTGTCAAGCGATGCTGACCTGCTGACGCTGGAGTGCTGGCGAGATGTGCCCATCATCACGCCTGCCCAGTTTGTGGCACGGCAAGCAAACATGCACCTATGAACGCCTTTGGCACCATCACCCAGCGCGCACCGCACAGCCAGCCGCGTGTTGCGGTGGTGCTGGGCTCGGGCTGGGGTGGCCTGACCGATCACCTGACGGATGCGGTCCAGATTCCTTACACCGAGCTCGAGGGTTTCCCGCAGCCCACGGTGGCCGGACACAGCGCCACGTTGTGGCTGGGCCAGTTGGGCCAGCAGCCGGTGGCGGTGATGAGCGGGCGCAAACATGGCTATGAAACCGGCGCGGTGGATGGCATGGCGCTGCCCTTGCAGGTGCTCCAACAGTTGGGTTGCCACACGCTGGTGCAAACCAATGCGGCCGGTAGCCTGCGCCTGGACATGCCACCGCAAAGCCTGATGTTGATCAGCGACCACCTGAATCTGCCGCAGCGCTCGCCACTGGTCGGCTTAAACGGCAACGCGCGTTTCGTCAACATGGTGGACGCCTATGATGCAGACCTTCGCAGGCATGCAGCCCTTGTCGCAAAAGCGCAAGGCGCTATGCTTTTTGAAGGCGTTTACGCTTGGGCTTTTGGCCCGCAGTTTGAAACCCCGGCCGAAATCCGCATGCTGCAAACGCTGGGCGCCGATGCCGTGGGCATGAGCACCGTGCCCGAAACCATTCTGGCGCGGCATCTGGGGCTGCGGGTGCTGGCCTTGTCCTTCATCACGAACTTTGGGGCGGGCCTGTCACAAGAGAAGTTGAGCCACGCCCACACGCTGGCGCAAGCGCAGTTGGGCAGCGCCCAAGCCAGCCACCTGCTGGCGGACATCATTGCTGCTTTGCCATGAGTTTTGGCCTTCACTGACCCAGTAGCAGCTAGTGCAGTGGCTGGCTTTGGCGGCTGACGATTTCTGCTACGCCAGTATGAGGAGGCTGCCAAAGACTGCCGCTGCGCGGGTCAAAGTCGCAAACGTATCATTGCGCCCATGATGACCCCAAACACCGCCCCAACCTTGCCAAATGACCCGCAAATCAGCGCCCGCTTAGCGCTGGCCT
>JBBQZI010000265.1:0-3682 GCA_038207855.1 Burkholderiales bacterium | reverse complement strand
AATGCCGCGCTGGTATTCGGTGCGCCCCGGTTTTTTGCGGATGGCCTCGCTGCTGCGTGCCTTGAGCAAGGGTGGCGTGGCCGCGTTATCGCCCATCATGCGCAGCAGTGCAGGGCGTACAAAGGCCAGAAAGGTCACCATCACCGCGACCGGGTTGCCGGGCAGGCCAAACAGGATGGCCGAGTTGTTGCTATTTTTTAAATAGCTATCTGCGCTTATTCCATAAGGGCTATAGGTTAATTTCTCTCTTAAAAGCTGGCCCACAGCCATGGGTCGCCCTGGGCGCATGGCGATTTTCCAGAAGGCCACATCACCAAGTTTTTTCATCATGGCTTTGGTGTAGTCGGCTTCACCCACGCTGACGCCACCGCTGGTGATTACAACGTCGGCCTGCAGTGCAGCCTGCGTGAAGGCGGCCTCCAGCAGTTCGGGCTGGTCGCGCACCACGCCCAAATCGACCACCTCACAGCCCAAACGCGTGAGCATGCCAAACACCGTGTAGCGGTTGCTGTCATACACAGCGCCTTCGCGTGGGGCTTCGCCCAAGCTCAAAATTTCGTCACCGGTTGAAAAATACGCGACTTTCAGGCGACGCAGCACCGATAGGGTTTCAATGCCCAAACTGGCCACCAGCCCAAGTGCAGCCGGCGTGAGTAGCTCACCTTTTTGTAGTGCTGGCTGACCTTGCAGCAGGTCTTCGCCTTGGAAGCGCCGGTTGTCGCCCAGTTTCAGGATGCCCGCAGGAATGGTGATGACATCGCCGGTCACGCTGGCCAACTCTTGTGGCACCACGGTGTCGAGCCCGGCGGGCATGATGGCCCCGGTCATGATGCGAACGCACTGGCCGCGAGCGACCTGGCTGCTGAAGGCTTTGCCTGCCAGCGCGGTGCCAACGACCGACAAAATCAACGGTTCAGTGCCAGACAATTGCGCTCCGGCGAACGCGTAGCCATCCATGGCCGAGTTGTCGTGCGGCGGCACACTAATGGGCGAGATCACATCACTTGCAAGCACCCGGCCCAGCGCCTGAAAAATACCAACGCTTTCTCGCTGAGTGACAGGCTCCACCAGCTTTTCGAGGAAAACATTGACAGTATTGGCGCTCAAGGCTTGCGGGTCGTAACCCGCCAATTCGGCCGCAATTTGGTCCAGAGTTTTCATGCGCCGTGGCTTTCGAGTTGCTGCAGTTCTGACAGTGTATTGGCGTTGAAAAACGCTTGTGGATTGTCGCCTGGCAGATCAAACGGCACGACAGCAGTCTTGTGAAGCGCGGTCCACCCATCAACCTTGCGGCCGCCGTTTTGGGTAAATGTCACCAGGCTATCCAGCAACGCAACGCGCATCAGGCAAAACACTGGCTGGGTGCGAACTTGCATGTGCCCATCGCGGCCAGCCTCGGGGGCCGCAGCCATGGCGATGTCAGCCTGCTGCTCGTCCAGAGCGCTGGCCAAGCGGCTGGCCAAGTCAAGCGGCAGCAGCGGTGTGTCACATGGCACGGTCAGCAGGTAAGGCGTTTCACAACGCTCCAGGCCAGTCAAAAAGCCTGCTAATGGCCCGGCGTAGTCAGCCAGCCCATCAGGGTAAACCGACACCCCAAAGGACTCGTAAGCCGCCTGATTGCGGTTGGCGTTGATGATGATTTCACCGACTTCGCCGCGCAACCGCGTCAGGGTGTGCAATGCGAGCGGCATGCCGTTAAAAGTTTGCAGGCCTTTGTCGACACCACCCATGCGCGAGCCACGCCCGCCCGCCAGGATCAGGGCAGTGATGTCAGATGCAGGAATCATATTGAAGTCCTAACAGGATGTTTTGCCGCTGGGCCGCTCCCAAGGCAAAATGCGGCCCCCTTGGGGGGCAGGGAGCCACACGGAGTGGGCGACCGTGGGGGCATATTAACCTCCGATGTAACTCATTTCAACGCGCTTGACTGGTGTGCCGGTGTCGGGGCCCAAACTGCTGCGTTGTTCTGAATAGTTGTCTGACCTAGCTTGCCAGATGTGACCAATGGCATTGGCGAGGTCGGCATCTGAGGCATTGCCACGAATCAGACTGCGCAAGTCGTAGCCTTTTTCAGCAAACAGGCACAGGTACAACTGGCCTTCGGTGGACAGGCGGGCGCGGTTGCAGTCTTTACAAAAGGCTTGTGTGACGCTGCTGATGACGCCAATTTCACCGGCGGCGGTATCGTGCTGGCCGTTGGCATCGGCATAGCCCCAGCGTTCAGCGGTCTCGCCGGGGTTGGAGGGCTCCAGTTGCACCAGCGGCAGTTCGCTGTGAATGAGTTTGACCACCTCAGCCGACGGCATCACATCGTTCATGCGCCAGCCATTGGTGGCACCGACATCCATGTATTCAATGAACCGCAGCACCATGCCGCTGCCCTTGAAGTGCCGCGCCATGGGCAAAATTTGATCAGCGTTGGTGCCACGTTTGACCACCATGTTGATTTTGATCGGGCCCAAGCCGGCAGCGCGTGCGGCTTCAATGCCAGCCAGTACGTCGGCTACCGGAAAGTCGACGTCGTTCATGCTGCGAAATATGCCATCGTCAAGACCGTCGAGGCTGACGGTGACGCGCTGCAGCCCCGCAGCTTTGAGCGCTTGGGCTTTGCGCGCCAGCAGTGAACCATTGGTGGTGAGCGTTAAATCGAGCGGTTTGCCATCGAGCGTGCGAAGTCCTGAAAGTTGCGCGATGAGTTGCTCCAGATTTTTCCGCAACAGGGGCTCACCGCCAGTTAGGCGGATTTTTTGCACCCCGCGCGCGATGAATGATTGGGCAACCCGGGTGATTTCTTCAAACGAGAGCAGTGCCGAGTGCGGCAGGTAGTTGGCGTAGTTTTGGTCAAAAATCTCTTTTGGCATGCAATAGTTGCAGCGAAAGTTACAGCGGTCGGTGACGCTGATGCGCAGATCGCGCAGAGGGCGACCCCGGGTGTCGGCCATCAATCCGCTGGCTTCGACGCGGCCTGTTGGCGTGAAGGCACCCGCAGGCACGGGAAGCGCCGCAGCGCGCAGATCTTGCAGTGGTATCACGCGGTGGGGGTCACGGTCTGTCATGGGATTTTGAATGCGCAATTCAGTCAGGATGAACAGGTGGGATGCAAGGTCGGACGGCCTTGCGCACGCTCACCCAAAGTGGCATGATTTTCTCACGCCTGTGATATTTTCAAAGTAGGGCTATTGCATTTTGTCGGTGCAGCAAACCCGACTTCAAGGGTTGGTGACCAGCGCCGGGCCCAATTCCTGCAGCGGGCCCAAGGGGTTGGTATTGACCTCTACCTCCATTAACTGGGGCTGGCCGCCCCAGGATCGGTAGACCACCACATCATTGACCAGCAGGATCAGTGCGTTCAAGCGCCAGCCGGTGGTTTCGGTGCGGCGTTTGAAGTTGGTGAAATCGAGGAAGAAGCCGCCCGTGCGCGCCCGCAGCACGCGCGCTGCCGTAATTTCCAAGCCACGGCAGGCTTCACGCGCGTCCAGGCATGCCAATACGCCAGGGTCGAGGTCTTCGCGTTTGAGCATATTGCTAGGTACAAAACGCCGCACAATGTCATCGTGCGTCAGGATCACCGTATTGGGTTGCTGAACCGGATCAATGCCCAATTTGGTCAGTGCGTCGGCTCTGCTGGACATGGGCACCAGGGCTTCAATGGCGCTGCGCGCTTCTTCAAATGTGTGGAATG
>JBBQZI010000264.1:0-3778 GCA_038207855.1 Burkholderiales bacterium | reverse complement strand
GCGCGTTGGGTCAATCTCGATATACAGCGCATAGACCGGCTGGCGCTGGCCGTGCAGCACGTCCTCGTAGGCGCTGCGGGCGGCGTGGCTGATGACCTTGTCGCGCACAAAGCGGCCGTTGACGTAGCAAAACTGCTGGTCGGCTCGGCTGCGGGCCGCGTCCGGAATACCGGCGCGGCCCCAAACCTTGATGACCGGCGCGTAATCGGCGCGCCCCGGTGTCGCGCGGGTTTCAAAATCCACCCAAACTGAGCGTTCCACAAACTCTGCGCCGAGCACGTCGGCCAGGCGCTGCTCCAGCGCGGCCAGCGCAAAGCCTTCTGTCGAGCAGCGGTGCCACTGCTCAACCAGTTTGCCCTCATGCCAAATGGCAAAGCCGACATCCGGGCGGGCCAAGGCGTGGCGACGCACGGCTTCAATGCAATGCGCCAGCTCGGTGGCATCGGTTTTTAAAAACTTGCGTCGCGCCGGGGTTGAAAAGAACAACTCTTTGACCTCGACCGTGGTGCCATCAGCGCGTGCCACCGGTTTGAGTTCACCCGTTTGCCCTTCCAAAAGATAAGCATGATTTTGGCCTCTAGCCCTTGACAGTATTGCGCAGTCAGCTATTGAGTTAATAGCGGCCAGGGCTTCACCCCGAAAGCCCATGGTGCCGACCGATTCAAGATCAGACAGGCTGGCAATCTTGCTGGTGGCGTGGCGCTTCAGGGCAATCGGCAACTCGTCTGGCAGGATGCCTGCCCCATCGTCTTCCACACTGATCAGCCGTACGCCGCCGGCCAGCAAACGCACGGTGATCTGGCTGGCACCGGCATCAAGTGCGTTGTCGACCAGTTCGCGCACCACCGAGGCCGGGCGCTCGACCACCTCGCCAGCAGCAATCTGGCTGATCAGCTCGTCGGGCAGTTCACGGATCGGGCGGCGCTGGGCTGAGGGCAAGACAGAAGAAATTTCAGTCACGGGGCGGTTTCAAATGGGTTAAACAGCGTCACTTTGAAGTTGGCAAAGTCGCGCGTGTTGCGGGTGACCACGGTTAGGTGGTGCTGCAGCGCGGTGGCTGCAATCATGGCATCTTCCAACAGGGCGTCGGATTGGTGGTGCATCAAGGTGGCGCACAGGCGAAATGTGGCCCCGTCCATGGGCAAAATGTGGTGGGTGCTGGCCAGGCGATCCGCCCACAGGGTGATTTCGCCCGCCTTGCCCGGGTTTTGATCGCGCGTGAGTTCGATGCCGCGCTGGATTTCACCCAGGGTCACCGCCGATATGAATAAAGCAGCGTCGGGAACAGCTTCGAGCCAAACCAGCACGGCACCATGCGGCTTGGTTTTGCGTAATTCTGAAACCACATTGGTGTCAAGTAAAAACATCAAAAACGCACTGGTTTGCGCCGCTGCAGGGGTCCACGAATGGGCACGGCCAAGTCACCGCGTGCGGCCGTGTCAAGCAGCACTTGCTTGAGTGACGGCGGCGCCTCGACTTGCAACTGACGCCACTGCGCCACGGGTACCAGCACGGCCGCCTCCACACCCCGACGGGTCACCAGTTGTGGCCCGCTGGTGAGGCATGCTTGTAAAAATTCGCTGAACCGCGCTTTGGCATCCTGCACTGGCCATGTGCTCATGATGACTCCTTGATGACTAGTGGTCTGACTAGTTTAGCGCGGTTCGAGAGGTCTCATCTGGTATGGGTTTTCAAATCAGACCGGCCAAGTCTGCCAGCAGGAAGCCGACCAGGCAGGAGGTGCTGACACCGAGCAAGCCGGGGATGATGAAACTGTGGTTGATCACGTACTTGCCGATGTGGGTGGTGCCGGAGCGGTCAAACTGAATCGCGGCCAAATCGCTGGGGTAGGTGGGCAGGATGTAGTAACCGTAAGACGCAGCGGCAAAGGCCACGATGTAGCCGGGTGGCACACCAATGGCCAGACCAACCGGCACCATGGCGGCGATGGCCGCAGCCTGCGAGTTGACCAGTTTGGACACCAGCAACAGGGCAACAGCGTAAGTCCAGGGTTGTGTTTTGACCAAGTCGGTGAGCACCGCCTTCAGTTCAGCCAGGTGGGCGTCAAACACGGTGTCGGCCATCCAGGCAATACCAAACACGGCTACCACGGCAATCATGCCGGCGCGAAACACCTCGGTCTTGCCAATCTTGGAGGGGTCGGTCTTGGTGAAAATGATCATCAGCGCGCCGGCCAGCAGCATGAACATCTGAATCGTCAGCACCATCGACAAGGGTTTGCCGTTGACCAGTGGCCGCAGCGACTGAAATGCGCCCAGGCAGGCCACCACCGCAATCGCGCCCAGGAAAATCCACATGGCGGTCCATTGGTCAGCCGACAGGGTCTTGCCCATCAGGCTGGTGCTCTCGCCATAGATGAGCTTGCGTTGTTCGGGGTCGGCGATGCGCTTTTGAAACGCTTCGTCCTTGTCCAGATCCTTGCCGCGGAACCAGCTGAAGATGCCAATGACCAACACGCCAGCCAAGGTCGATGGAATGGTGATGGACAGCACCCCAATGAAATCGATGACATGGCCGTTAACCGGCACCTTGGCCAGAAAAGCCACCAAGGACACAACGGCCACCGACACCGGGCTGGCCAGAATGCCCATTTGACTGGCGATCGACGAGGCTGCCATCGGCCGCTCAGGGCGAATGTCATTCTTGATGGCAACGTCGTAAATGATCGGCAACATGGTGTAAACCACATGGCCGGTACCGCACAAAATGGTCAACAGGCAAGTGGTGAACGGTGCCAGGATCGACACGTATTTGGGGTTACGGCGCAACAGCTTTTCGGCCCCCTTGAGCATCACCTCCAGCCCGCCCGAGGCCTGCAAGGTGCTTGATGCGGCCACCACCGCGATGATCGTCAGCATCACGTCAACCGGAGGTTTTCCGGGTGTCAGTCCAAAGACAAAGGTCATGATGACGACACCAATGCCGCCCAGCAAGCCCAGCGCCACGCCGCCTTTGCGGGCACCATAAAACAGGCAGATCAGGATGACTGCAATTTGTAACAACAACGCCATAACGTACTCCTTCGTGAAGCGTTGATTGTATTTTCAACTCAGGGTAAACCCTAGGTTCTGGGCTGTCGATTGATTGATCTGAATCAATGGAAACAGATTTTTAATTATTTATTAATATTTCTAATGTGGCATTGCCGCAGCCGGCTGTTGGGGACTGAAAAATTCACCGTGGATAATTCAGTCATGGATATTCTCATGACACTTTTTGACTTCATTCTTCACGTTGACAAGCACTTGGAGGTGTTTGTGCAAAGCTACGGTGGCTGGGTTTATGCACTGCTGTTCTTGATTATTTTTGTTGAAACCGGCGTGGTGATCATGCCGTTTTTGCCGGGCGACTCGCTGCTGTTTGTGGTGGGGGCCATGTGCGGTGTCGGTCTATTGAACTACCCGCTGACGGTGGGCTTGCTGCTGGCGGCGGCCATTTTGGGCAACCAGTCCAACTACACCATCGGGCGCTACTTTGGTCCCAAGGTGTTCGGCTGGGAAGACTCACGCTGGTTCAATAAGCAGGCGTTTAACCAGGCGCATGCGTTTTATGAAAAATACGGCGGCATCACCATCGTGGCGGCGCGTTTCATGCCGTTTTTACGCACCTTTGCACCGTTTGTAGCGGGTGTGGCGCAGATGACGCGCAGCCGCTTCATGCTGTTTGATGTGATTGGCGGCACGCTGTGGGTGGCAGGCATCGTCACCATCGGTTATTTCTTTGGCAATATTCCGTGGATCAAACTGCACCTTGACAA
>JBBQZI010000263.1:0-3801 GCA_038207855.1 Burkholderiales bacterium | reverse complement strand
CAATATGAACCCGGACGGCGCCGTGCGCGGCAACCTGCGCACCAATGCCGCCGGTGCCAACCTGAATCGTGAGTGGGCTGCGCCCAGTCTTGAAAAATCGCCCGAGGTGTATTGGGTGCGCCAGAAGATGCTGGAGGTTGGTGTCGACCTGAGCCTGGATGCTCACGGTGACGAGGCCTTGCCGTACAACTTTGTTGCCGGCACCGAAGAAACCCCTGGCTACAACGCCCGCATCGAAGCGCTGCAAGACGCTTTCAAAACCAGTTGGCTGGCAGCCAGTCCGGACTTTCAAACCACCCACGGCTACCCGCGCGGCAAGCACGGCGAGGCCAACCTGACGCTGGCCACCAACTGGATCGGTCAGCAGTTTGCCTGCCTGGCCTTCACCATCGAGATGCCGTTCAAAGACAACGCTGATTTGCCCGACCCGCAGGTGGGCTGGAATGGCGAGCGCGCCAAACGGCTCGGTGCCAGCGTGTTGCAGCCGCTACTGGTGGTGCTTGATAAGCTATAACATTAATAGCTAGTTGCGCTTATTCTGTAAGGGCTAGAGGCCCAAAAAGCATATAAAAATGGCTGGCAGCCGGTCAAGCGTAATAGGCCGCCACAAAGTCCTCAAACGGGGCTTCTGGCGCGGCATCAATCTTGGCCTGTTCAAGCAGCGAACTCTGCGCGCTAGCTTTGAAGTTGGCATAGCTTGCCTCGCCCAGCGCTTGCGCTTGCAGGCTTTGTGTGTGCTCTTTGGACAGCTCAAAAGCAAAGTTGAAATAGCCTTGATGTTTTTTGACCGCTTCAACCACCTGGGCCGAAGGCGTTAACTCGGGCTGGTCAATGCGCTTGCGCAGTTTTTTCAGCGCGAGGGCATAGCGTGCGCCACTGTAAGCTGCATCCAGCATGTCGGCAAACGGGGCAATTTCGTCAAACAGCTCATGCGCCAACGTGCGCAAGGGTTGTTCGTGGTTGTGCACCAATAATTGCAAATCGGGCTGGCGGCCGCGTGTCACCACGCGGTGCTTGTTCTCGTCGTTTTCGCCCTGCTCACGGCTGGTGATGGGCGGGCTGTCGCGAAACAGGCACATCAGTAAAAGCGCGTCGGCAAACAGGCTTTGCTCGGGCGCAATGCCAATGTCGATGAACGGGTTCAGGTCAAACAGCCGCATCTCGATGTATTGCACGCCGTAGCGGCTGAGGGCCAGCGCCGGGCGCTCGCCTTTAAGGCCAATGCGTTTGGGGCGAATCGATGCGTAAAACTCGCTCTCGGTTTGCAGCAGGCAGGCGTTGAGCTGCTTCCAGCGGTCGCCGTCACGCACGCCGAGTTCTTCGTAATACGGGTCGGGCGTGCGAATTGCCGCTTCCAGCGCGGCGGTGTACTCGGCCAGCGAATTAAAGCTGACCGCCAGCTTGTCTTGCGCCCGATTCTGGTAGCCCAGATCGCTCATGCGCAGGCTGGTGGCAAACGGCCCGTGCAGCGTGCCCGGGGCCAGTTCGGTCAGGTCAGTTGGGTGGCCCTGCAAAAACGACTGGCATAGCGCGGGCGACGCACCAAACAGGTAGGGCACCAGCCAGCCATAGCGCAAAAAGTTGCGAATCAGTCCGAAGTAGCGGCGGTTGATGAAGTCTTGCAGGTCTTCTTTGCTCTCGCAGCAGTCGCGCAGTGAGCGCCAGAATTCCTCCGGCAGCGACCAGTTGTAATGCGCCCCGGCAATGGTCTGCATGGCGCGGCCGTAGCGCAGGCCCAGGCCTTCACGGTAGACCTGTTTGAAGCGCGCGGCATTGGAGCTGCCGTAATCGGCAATGGCAATGTCGGCATCGGTGCCAATTTTGCAGGGCATGGAGCCGGCCCATAAAAACTCGCCGCCCAATTGCTGGGCGCTAAAGCGGTGAATGTCGGTCAGGAATTCAAGGGGGAAACCGGGCTCGGTGGACGGCGGCGTGATGAATTCAAGCAGCGCCTCGGCGTAGTCAGTGGTGATCCAGGGGTGGGTCAGTTTGGAGCCCAGCGCGCTGGGGTGGGGCGTTTGCGCCATTTGGCCGGTACGGTCGACGCGCAGGCATTCGCGCTCATAGCCGCGCTGGATGCCACGCAGCACCTGGGCATGAGCGGCATCGGAAAATTGGCGGATCTGGCTGCAGCAGGTAAATTTCAGCATAGTGAATCGGTTCTTTTTGTCGGTTAAATCATCGCGCCAGCACCCTGACTGAATCGCTTGTGGTTTCAGAGTATGGCACCGTTGTGTTGCCCGGAGTCCAGCCGTGGTCACACAAGCATGGAACAATCAGGCCATGCCTTACCTACCTTCCTTCATCGCGCCACAGCGCTTCACCGACCCGGCTGCCGCGCTGGCGCAGGCCCGGCTGATTTACGACAGCAGCATTGCCCATTTGCGCCAGGCCATGCAGGCCTATGTGGCGGGTGACGAAATGCCGGCGCATGTGCGGGCTTGCTACCCGTTTGTGCGGGTGCAAACCGACACGGTCACGCGTGTTGGCTCTGACAACGCTGCGCGCTTGAGCTACGGCTTTGTGGCCGGGCCCGGGCGCTATGAGACCACGCTGACGCGCCCGGACCTTTTCGCCAGGTATTACCTGGAGCAGTTCAGCTTGCTGCTGGAAAACCACCAAGTTGAGCTTGAAGTGGGCACCAGCAACCAGCCCATTCCGGTGCATTTTTCGTTTGCGGACAATGAGCACATTGAGGGTAATCTGAGCTTTGAGCGTCGCCAGTTGATGCGTGACGTGTTTGACCTGCCAGACCTGGCCGCCATGGACGACGGCATCGCCAACGGCACCCATGTGCCGCAGCGGGGCGAAGCGCAGCCGCTGGCCCTGTTTACCGCGCCGCGGGTGGACTACTCACTGCAGCGCCTGCGCCACTACACCGGCACCGCGCCCGAGCATTTCCAGAATTTTTTGCTGTTCACCAATTACCAGTTTTACATTGATGAATTCATCGCGCTGGGCCATGCCGCCATGCAGGATGCAGCGAGCGAATATGTGGCTTTTATCGAGCCTGGCAACGTGATCACCCTGCGGGGAAAAGAAATCGGGTCGGGCACACCGCCCCCGCGCCTGCCGCAAATGCCCGCTTACCACCTGGTGCGGCCCGATGGCAGTGGCATCAGCATGGTCAACATTGGCGTCGGCCCAGCCAATGCCAAGACGATTACCGACCACATTGCCGTGCTGCGCCCGCACGCCTGGATCATGCTGGGCCACTGCGCTGGCTTGCGCACCTCGCAGCAGCTGGGCGACTACGTGCTGGCGCACGGTTATGTGCGCGAAGACCATGTGCTGGACGAAGAACTGCCGCTGTGGGTGCCGGTGCCAGCGCTGGCTGAAATTCAGGTGGCGCTGGAGTCTGCCGTGTCGGACATCACCCAGCTCAAAGGCGCAGCACTTAAAAGCATCATGCGCACCGGCACGGTGGCCTCAACAGACAACCGCAACTGGGAACTGTTGCCAGAGAACGGCCCGAAGCGCCGTTTCAGCCAAAGCCGTGCGGTCGCGCTGGACATGGAAAGCGCCACCATCGCCGCCAACGGTTTTCGCTTTCGGGTGCCCTACGGCACGTTGTTGTGCGTGAGCGACAAGCCTTTGCACGGCGAGATCAAGCTACCCGGTATGGCGAATCACTTTTACCGCGAGCGGGTCGATCAGCACTTGCGCATCGGCATGCGGGCGCTGGAGTTGCTGCACGAGCAGGGCGTCGACCAACTCCATAGCCGCAAACTGCGCAGTTTTGCCGAGGTGGCGTTTCAGTAGTCAATAGGCATCCAGCCCCCGTGGATACTGCGGTGTAAG
>JBBQZI010000262.1:0-3851 GCA_038207855.1 Burkholderiales bacterium | reverse complement strand
GCGTGACTGCGTTCGTAGGAAAAAACCGTGCGCATGGCAACCAGATACAGCACCAGTAGCACCGGCGTGGCCAGGCCAAAGCCTTTTTGCGCCGTGGCCGCCGCCAGACCCAAGCCACGGCTGGCTGGCACCTGGCTGATGAGCAGGCTAAACAGGGCAAAACCGAGCATGACGACGCCAAACGCACCGGCCAACACATGACCCTGACTGGCGCGATGCCAGACCGGCTCCTTGCGGAAAACAAAGTCGATAACCACCAAAAACACCAGATTGACGACACAACTTCCCAGTGCATCTCCGACCGCCAGATTCGGCGCATTGGCTACCGTGACGCTGGTGATGCCGGTGGCCAATTCGGGCAGCGAGGTGACAGTGGCCAGCAGCGCCAAGCCGACCCAGTTACCCGACAGGCCGGTGCGCTGGGCAATGGCATCGCCATAACGCGTCAACTGAAATCCGGCCACGCCAATCAGCGTGGCGCAGACTAGAAATTCGAGCCAGATTATCTGCATCACCTTGATCCCTCATTATGCGGAACGTGAAATCATCCTAACACCCGACCAAGCAAAGCATGTCAGGAGCAGCTCCGCTCAGAAGCGCGCATGCCACGCACTGGCCTGCGCATTAATGCGTCAAGCGAAAGCGGGTGCCGCGAAAGCTGAACACTGCGCTGTGCGGCTGGATTTCTTCCAGCTTCAGTTCAGGCGCAATGGTGCTGCCTTGCGATAAAACCTGGTTGTTTACCAACAGCAATCGCCGTTCCGGGGTTTGTGAGTAGACCGCACCGGTAACAGTCAGTGGCCCGACCTGACGCCGAAGGCCTTCCGGCAGTTCGGCGAGCAGGGGCAACGCTGCCGGTTCGGCTGCTGCAAGGGTCGCTGTTACCGTTGCCACCGCTGCCGCTTTGACAGTCGGCCGTGCCGCAGCTTTCGCCACAGGAAGTGCCGGCACCACTGGCGTTTGTGCCAACGAAGGCGCTGGCGGCATCGGTGTTGGTGTTGGTGTTGGTGTTGGCATCGTCACCACCTCATGCGGGGCAACAGGTGCTGCGCCTAGTGTTGGCTCGCGCCCGAACCAAAGCCACAGCAGCGCGGCCAATCCGGCCAACAGCAGGGTGCCAGCAACGACAAGCAGCCACAGGCGTTTTTGTGTAGCCGGGGCCATGCGGGATGTGTGGCGGATCAGTTGACGGGCATGCAGGCCAGGCACAGCGCCAAGCGCGCGCTCGGCATCGGCACGTTTGAGGGCATCAAGAATGTAGGACATGGCTTATGGCGTACCGCTTTGGCGTGGGTCGGTGGTTTGCAGGCGCGGTGACGTGGTGGCGGTGGCACTTTCAAGCTGCATAAAGGTCATCGGTCCGGGTTGGCCGTCAGCGGTCAGCCCCTGGGTGCGCTGAAAAGCCCACACGCGCTCGCGCAGTGCAGCATCCAGTCGGGTTGGCGCGACGGTGGTGGGCTCTGGCAGGCCTTCGATCTGGCGCAGCTGGCGCGCCAGTGTGTCAATCGCCGGGCCGGTGCTGTCATCACGCAGATCGGGCAAATAGCCCTGCGGTGGTTGCCAGAAGGTGGCAAAGTCGCCGCGCCACAGTCGGCCCAGCGATGCCAGCCGGACCGTGTGCTGCTGGCTGCCGATTTGCAGTGTGGCGGTCTGTTCGGTCAGGCCGACCAGTAGTGCATAGACCGGCGTGGCCTTGTCGGCTTGCAGTGTCAGCAGGCCTGGGCGGGCGAGTTGGCGCAACTGCGGCAGCGTCAAGTGGCTGGTGCGGTAGCACTGCAACTGTTGCAAAGCGGCGGCTTCACAGGCATCACCCGTGGCATCGGGCAAGGGCCAAACTGTGCCCAGCGTAAGCCAGGCTGCGTTGAGGTCGTGCGGTAACTGTGCCAGCAAGGGCGGCACATCTTCGACCGCGTGCGGGGCGGCTGGGGTTAACCGCTGTGACGGGGCTGCAGCGGTGGCGTTGGCACTTGTGGCGGCAGTGGCTGCGGGGTGGATGGCCGGTGTCTTTTGCAGCCCGCTCCAGATCAATACTGTGGTGAGGGCCGTGGCGGCCACCAGCGCCAGGCCGCCGGCGACTTGGAGCGCTCGCCTGGTGTTGCCGCGCGTCAGGGGCGGCTCCGAGCCAAATACTTCAGCCGCAGCTTGGTTCACCACCAGGCGGTCAACCTGTTGCAGGCCGTTGGCCCAGGCACCCAGCAGCGCGCGCCCGCACAGCAGGTTGATGCGCCTGGGCACGCCGCGCGTCAGGGCGTGAATGCGTTGCAAGGCTTTGGCATCAAACGGCAGCGGGCCGGTGTGACCCGCGATGGCCAGACGGTGGCGGATGTAATCGGTGCTCTCACCAGCGCTGAGTGCGCCCAGGTGAAAACGCGCAATCACGCGCTGGGCGAGCTGCTCCAGCTCGGGGCGTGCCAGCATGGTGCGCAACTCGGGCTGGCCAATCAGCACAATTTGCAGCAGCTTGCGCTGGCTGGTTTCCAGATTGGTTAATAGGCGCAATTGTTCCAGCACGTCAGCTGCCAGGTTTTGCGCCTCGTCGATGATCAATACGCAGCTGTCTCCGCTGGCGTGGCGCTGCAACAAAAAGACGTTGAGTGCGTCGCTGTAGGTCTTGACACTGGGCGACTCGGTACCCAGTTGCGCTACGCTGATGTGAAACTCGTCGCAGATCGACTGCAACAGTTCCGTCACGCTGAGCTTGGGGTTGAAGATGTAGGCGACCTTGCAGCCGGCAGGAATTTGCTCCAGAAAGCAGCGGCAGATGGTGGTTTTGCCGGTGCCGATGTCGCCCGTCAGCAGCACAAAACCACCGCCTGAACCACTGCCCGCGCTGTCCACGCCATAGAGCAGGTGGGCCAGCGCCTCCCGGTGACGCTCGCTCATGAACAGAAATCGTGGGTCGGGCGCGATGGAAAACGGCTCCTGCGTCAGGCCAAAGTTGTGTGAATACATACTAAATAAGCCTCTAGCCCTTATTGTATAAGCGCAAGTAGCTATTGAATTTATAGCTTTTTGTGCGCCAACGCGCCCGTATCGTCAAGACCATGTGACGATCGCCATGAGCATATAGCCCGCACCATAGACCGTTTTGATGATTTTCGGGCTCTGTGGGTCAATTTCCAGTTTCCGGCGAATGCGTGAAATGCGCACGTCAATGGTGCGGTCAGAAGGCGAAAGATCCTGGTGGTCCAGCAGTTGCTCGCGGTTGAGAATTTGGTGTGGCCGCTGTACAAAAGCCTGCAGCACCTTGGTTTCAGCCACACCCAGCACATGCTGCGTGCCATCTGGCCCAAGCAGGGTATTGGCCGAGCCATCAAAAGTCCAGCCAGCAAACTGTGCCGTGCGCAGCGGCACTGCTGGCAGAGCTTGCGCGCCGCGCCGACGCAAAACGCTGCGCACCCGGGCCACCAGCTCGCGTGGCTCGAACGGCTTCACCATGTAGTCATCGCCGCCCAACTCCAGCCCCATGATGCGGTCAATCATGTGGTCGCGCCCAGTCAAAATCAGCAAGCCACAACTGGATTGCTGGCTAATTTGGTGCATCAACTCCGTGCCATCCATGTCCGGCAAACCGAGATCGACGATACACAAATCCGGCTGCTGAGTTTTCAAACGGAGCAGCACCGAGCCGCCATCACCAAACCACTCGGTGGCAAAACCGAACTCGTTCAGGCCGCGCATCACCAGCCGAGCGACGGCTTCTTCATCTTCGACCACATAAATCAGCTGGCGCGCAGCACCAGCTTGCGGGTAGACCGTGCGCCGGCTCATGCGCCGGCCTCCTGTAACGCCGCCAACAACCCGGCTTTGCTAAAAGGTTTGGCGAGCAGCGGAACCTCCAGCGGCTGCTC
>JBBQZI010000261.1:0-3887 GCA_038207855.1 Burkholderiales bacterium | reverse complement strand
CCACCATACATAGAAAGCCCAACTGTTTTCAGTTGGGCTTTTTTTCGCCTAAAAACTCAATGGTGACGCGCACTTACGTGAATTGCCTCTTGACTATTGCGCTATCAAATGCAGGTATTTTTGGTCTTTTTTGGCCGAAATCACCCCCTTTATTCTCTCTGTTCTCAGTGAGCCTCTTGACTATTCAAGAGGTCACTTCCAATGAAATCAAGAACTTACGCGGGGGTGGTTTGCAAGTGAAAATTGGTGGGCGGTAGCGACAGAGAACAGAGAATGCATGAAATACGTTCGTTTTGCCGCCATGACCACATGGTATTGACGTGCCTCGCAACACCAGCTGCTCAAGAATACTGTTGACCGAACCGATATTGGAGACAGCCACAAAAGGATTTCGCCATGGATATTTCACCCGCCGCACTTGTCAATGCCGTAACGCAAATGCAGCAAAGCCAAGTCGCCCAAACGGCCCAGGTTTTGGTTTTGAAGAAGGCCATGGACATCCAGGCCAGCGGGGCACTGGCGTTGCTACAGGCCCTGCCGTTGGCCACCAGTGGAAACCTGGGCACTCAGGTCAACACGATGGCGTAGAGCGTTGACCGGTCCATAACGATTGCTGCTCTTCCGCTTGGCAAAGTGAATTCACACAATCGACCCAACGCAGTCCTTGGCGCCACATCGCCTGATGTCGGCTTTGCAGTGGAGGCTGATACAAGTTGGCCAAAAAAACCTGCGCTAGACCCGACATCCAAACCGACAAATTGATCGCCAGCAAAGTGTGGCATCAATTTGAAAGATTGCCTCAGTAGCGGCGGCTCGGGGTTGACGTTCCATATCGGCCATCCGATTGAGCGAACTCTAAATCGTGATCATTCAACCTAAAAAATGCCAAAACCGTTTTGGTTGTCTTTTTGTGTCATTTGGTTTTGTAGCGAAAGGTTTTAAATCCAGTGGACTTCTAGTTCGAGTCTGCTAGTCGGGGATTCCGTGCCACCAGCTTGCCGCCTTCGTTTTTGAGCTGTCTTTGCGCCAGTTGCACCACCGCGCTGCGCCATTCTTCGTCGGCTGAGCTGGTTAGGTCCAGATCCAAATCGGCAAAATCAGAAACACCGCCCAGAAGCAGCGAGAACGTTGCTACGCGTTTTTTCATAATGTCAACTAGGCGCTGATCGCGCGTGCCACCAAAAGCCGGATAGGCATAGCGTATTTTTTCGCCGGTCACCGCAGCCCAGCTTTGTACTCGGCGAACGCGCCCGTTGCGCTGAACTGTGCGGATCGGGCTGGTATCAAGTTCATAGTGAATCAAATGGCGGCAATAGTTATGCAGGTCAATGCCTTCGGACAACTTATCGGTGACTACAAGCACGGCCGGGCCAAATGGGCTGCTAAACACCTGGATCACGGTGTCTGGCTGGTTATTGCGCATGAATAAGTCTGCATTAGCTTTGGGTTCACAAACACCCAACACCC
The DNA here is from genome assembly GCA_038207855.1 of Burkholderiales bacterium. Taxonomy (GTDB): domain Bacteria; phylum Pseudomonadota; class Gammaproteobacteria; order Burkholderiales; family Burkholderiaceae_C; genus Rhodoferax. The sequence goes on along the minus strand of JBBQZI010000261.1, from coordinate 2,420 downwards.
GACCTGTCGCGTTTCTTCCGGTAGCGCCTGGCATCAATTCGGGATGGATGTCAGGCGTACAGGCCGTGACCGTGGCTGGCCCGGTGGGAGTTGCTGATTGTGGCTGCGACGTGCTGCCGTGGGATGATTGCTTTCATACAGTAAGTGGCTAACACGATGCCAGGCACCGCAGTCGCTAGCTAGACCTACCGTTGCGCGGCCCAAGAAAGAACCACAGCAGCAGACCCAGTACGGGCAGTAAAACTACAGCGATGATCCAAATCAATTTTTTCTCGTTGGAGACTGAGCTTTGAAAAATATTGAGAATGGCCCAAATGTCCCCAGCGAGCACCAGCACACCAATGAAGCCGTTGTATCCAAAGTGCATGATTTCAGGTTCCTTATGCTTATTGCCCAAGTCGTCAATGCCTGACCATCTGTCAATATAACTTGAATACACTTGTTTCGTGCAGTTAGCCGGAAAGAAGCTCTTGATCACTGGTGATGTTCTTGTGGCAAAAGCAAGACCCAACCGTGTTGTTATGGAAGTCACCGGGCTGAAGGAGCCTTTACGCCAGTCAAGTACACCGCTACTGAAACCAAGACGGTCTATTTCAGCGGATGCAAGGGCAGTGGAAAGAGTCCTTTGTGTGACGGCACTCATAAGCCAGCGACCTGAGCGACCTCATTCCCGGGTGGAAATACTACACGTTCAGTTACAAGATGAATTTGTTTAATGGTACAGCGCGATGCAAAATCCAGCACCATTACTATCCGAGTCCTAATCTTTCGATGATCGATCAAAAAAAGCAACGCGTCATACATTCAAGTCTGGTCCTTGGCCTGTGCACCACACTGGCTGCCTGCGGTGGCGGAGGCGACATCAATTCCACCTATGCAGCGGCACCCTCCGCGGTACTTTCGGCAACGTCGGTCGTCTCTGCAGGGCCTGAGGCGACCCCGGTGCCCTTGCTAGTGACTACCGCGCTCGCGACCGCCACGCCGGCATCGGCACTGGTAACACCAATTGCGGTCACTGACGTGATTTGCGGATTAAGCGGTTCCAACGAGTTTCAGGCTGAGCTGCTGTACCGGGTCAACGCCTTGCGCGCAGTCGGCGCGGTATGCGGATCGACAATTTATCGCGCCACTGGCCCGCTAAATTGGAACAATGCGTTACTGCAGGCGGCCAGCAGCCATTCCGGCGATATGGCTTCGAATAACCTCTTTTCGCATGTCGGTACAGACGGGAGCACGCTGCCCACCCGATACGCAGCGGCGGGATATGGCTTTTCTGCAGCGGGCGAAAACATTGCGGCCGGTCAGTCCACGGTGGAGGAGGTCATGCGTAGCTGGATAAACAGCCCCAGCCATTGCCAGAACCTGATGAATCCCACGTATCAGGATGTTGCGGTCGCCTGCAAGCGTAACGACGCGACCACCTATGGCCTGTACTGGACCATGGACCTAGGTCGACAATAGAGCGCGCCCGTCAATCAGGAGGCAGTCCGGTTCAAGGGCCGCCCAAGCCTTCCCATGGTGTATGTGCCTAATAGTGATGTCTCTAAAGAAGCGCTTAACCATGTTCAGCCAAGATGCTGAGTTTGGCATCAAGTGGAGATGAATACGTGGATGTTTGTTAAGCCACGTCTGCTCGACCGGATGCTTATGGGTTTCGTTGTCGGCAATCAAATCCGGCAGTGGTGCTACCAAAGTGATTACCTTGAACTTATGCAGAACCCGTACAGGCAAGAAAAAAGCACCTAGCGTTTCCACCAAGTGCCTGTTTCGTTTCGTATTTTTTGGCTCCTCGACCTGGGCTCGAACCAGGTACCTACGGATTAACAGTCCAATCGAAATAGTATTTGCCAGTGTTGATTAACACCTATACAATCAATACAAATCAACAGCTTATAGCGTAATCACTGGACAAGTTGACAGTGTAGGTGTTGATTGAAATTGACCTATATTCGACAAATCTGCTTACATCCATAGTTACATCCTTGACGATGTAAGCAAAACTGAGGGCTGCAGCATGGCAAAAGTTGTTTTCACCGCCGGCAGGGTTTCAGGCTTCAAATGCGAGCCTGACAAGCAACAGGCTTTTCTGTGGGACGTGACCGCGCCGGGCTTGGGCTTGCGTGCAACGCCTGCCGGGAAACCCGCCTACATTTTTCAAAGCCGCTATCTGGACAAGTCTTTGCGCCTGACCATTGGAAGCCCGGACGTGTGGTCAATCGAACAAGCACGCACCAAGGCCAAAGACCTGCAACGCCTGATTGACGATGGCAAAGACCCGCGCGACGTGAAGCGAGACAACCTGCAAGCCAAAGCCAGCAAAGCCGCCGCCGATGTTGTCAACGCCCTGACCGTTGGTGAAGTGTGGGCTGCGTACCTGGCAGAGCGCAAACCTCATTGGGGTGAGCGCCACTATCACGACC
>JBBQZI010000260.1:0-3907 GCA_038207855.1 Burkholderiales bacterium | reverse complement strand
CAGCGGCGGTGTGGATGCCCAGGACCGACATTTTCATGTGCTGTTTCAGATGCAGTTGTTCGGCCTGGCGGGGGCTTTTTTAACTGGGGATCTGTTTAATCTGTTTGTTTTTTTTGAGATCTTGCTGATTGCCTCTTACGGACTGGCATTGCACGGCGGCGGTGCCGCTCGCACGCGCGCTGGCCTGCATTACGTGGTGATGAACCTGGCAGGCTCTACCGTGTTTTTATTCGCTGCGGGCCTCATTTATGCCGCGCTGGGCAGCTTGAACCTGGCCGACCTGGCCACCAAAGCCAGCACACTGAACCCTGACCAATTAGGGTTGGCGCGTGCCGGTGGGCTGCTGCTGCTGCTGGTGTTTGGGTTGAAGGCTGCGCTGCTACCCCTTCATCTATGGCTGCCGCGGGCCTATACAGAGACCTCGGCGCCGGTGGCTGCGCTGTTTGCCATCATGACCAAGGTCGGCATTTATGCCATTTTGCGAACCCACACCCTGCTTTTTGGTAATGCAGCGGGCGAGCTTGCGCAATTGTTTGATCCCTGGCTATTGCCGCTGGCTCTGGCCACCATCGTCATCGGTACTTTGGGTGCCATGGCTGCGGACAACCTGACAAAACTGGCTGCTTATCTGGTCCTGGTGTCGGTGGGCACCTTGCTGACCGGCATCTCGGTGGGCACAGCGGGCATTGCCGCCGCGCTTTATTATTTGCCGCACAGCACCTTCACCGCCGCCCTGATGTTTTTGCTCGCCGATGCGATCAAACGGCGGCGTCCCGAACACGGTAACCGTTTTGACAAGGGTGCCGACCTGCCGCGCCATGCCTTGTGGGGCACACTGTTTTTTGCTGCAGCCGTGGCCGCGGCGGGTTTGCCGCCGCTGTCCGGGTTCATTGGCAAGTTTTTGATATTACGTGCCACGCCTGAGCAGCCTTGGGTCTGGGTCGTTATTTTGCTGGGCGCACTGATGAGCGTGATTGCCTTGGCGCGAGCCGGTAGCCGACTGTTTCTGGCAGCCACCACTGCAACGCATCCACCCCAGATGCCTGATACGCCTGCACCTTTGGACGGGCCACTGACGGCAATGCCTATGCCGGTGGCAACTTTCTCTGATGCGCGGGAACTGCTGTCCATCGGTAGTTTGATCGGCCTCATTTTGGCGCTGACCGTAGCAGCGGGTCCGGCCGTGGACTTTGCCAACGCGACTGCGCTTCAGTTGGCCAACCCGGCGTTCTATATCTCAGCGGTACTGACCGGTAAACCATGAAACGCTGGCTACCCCACCCCCTGCTCACACCCATTCTGACGGTAGTTTGGCTATTGCTCAACAACACCCTGGCCCCTGGGCAAATTGTGCTGGGCATTTTGCTGGGTTGGGCCATTCCGCGCTTCACGTTGGCCTTTTGGCCCGACCGGGTGCGTATTTATCGGCCCGCCAGCCTGTTGCGATTTGTCGGCGTTTTTTTATTCGATGTGCTAGTGGCCAACGTGGCCGTGGCGCGCCTGGTACTGGCTGGCCCCAAGGCGCTCAACCCGCTGTTTGTGCAGGTACCGCTGGATTTAACCAATGACCTGGCGCTCAGCCTGTTGGTCAACACCATCTGCCTGACACCCGGCACCGTGTCGGCGCATCTGTCGCCAGACCGGCGGGTCTTGTGGGTGCATGCGCTGGACTGCCCAGACCCGGATGACCTGGTCCGCACCATCAAGCAGCGGTTTGAGCTGCCTTTACGGGAGATTTTTGAATGCTGAACGCCGCACTCACCGTCGCTTTTGGTCTGGTTGCCGCAGCCTTTGCCCTCAGTTTCTTCAGGTTGATCAAGGGGCCCAGCTTGCCAGACCGTATCCTGGCGCTGGACACCCTGTACATCAATGCCATTGCGCTGCTGGTGTTGCTGGGCATTCACCTGGCAAGCCCCCTGTATTTTGAAGCGGCTTTGCTGATTGCCCTGATGGGCTTTGTCGGCACTGTGGCACTGAGCAAGTTTTTACTTCGCGGAGACATCATCGAATGAGCGCCAGCACTGAAATACTCTTGTCGGCGCTGGTTTTGATTGGCGCCGCCTTCACCTTTGTCGGATCGCTCAGCTTGGTGCGCTTTAAAGATTTTTATACCCGCCTGCACGGCCCCACCAAGGCCACCACGCTGGGGGTTGGCTGCCTGCTGATTGCATCCTCGCTTTTCTTCAGCGTGACCGAACATGCTTTGAGCCTGCATGAAATACTGGTGAGTCTGTTCTTGTTCATCACCGCCCCGATCTCGGCGCACTTGCTGGCCAAGGCGGCTTTGCATCTGCGCCTGCCATCGGTGACCCCGCTGCCAGAAGTGGCGCACGAGTCTGTCAACGCTCCAGTTCCACCTGCTGCAGTACAGGAGTAACTCAAGCTGAATAGCGACCGGGCGTCAGGTCGACGTTGGGACTGGGTGGTTAAACTACGATTTTGAGTTTTCCGTTGCTGAGTCAACCCCATTTGCTACACCTTCTAGGACGCCTTCAATGACCACCGCTATCCGCCAAGCCGACCTGACTGAATCCATCGCCGCTGCGCTGCAATTCATTAGCTACTACCACCCGACTGATTACATCGCCCACTTGGCGCGGGCCTATGAGCGCGAGCAAAGCCCGGCGGCCAAAGATGCCATTGCGCAAATTTTGACCAACAGCAAAATGTCGGCACAAGGCCACCGGCCGATTTGCCAGGACACCGGCATCGTCAACGTGTTCCTCAAAGTGGGCATGGATGTGCGCTGGGAAGGCTTTACCGGATCGCTCGACGATGCCATCAACGAAGGCGTGCGCCGCGCCTACAACGACCCGGCCAACCCGCTGCGCGCCTCGGTGGTGGATGACCCGCTGTTTTTGCGCAAGAACACCAAAGACAACACGCCCGCCGTGATCCACACCGAGATCGTGCCCGGCAACACGGTTGAAGTCACCGTGGCAGCCAAGGGCGGCGGCAGCGAAAACAAGAGCAAGATGTACATGCTCAACCCCGGCGACTCGGTGGTCGACTGGGTGCTGAAAACCGTGCCCACCATGGGCGCTGGCTGGTGCCCGCCGGGCATGTTGGGCATCGGCATTGGCGGCACCGCTGAAAAAGCCGTGCTGCTGGCCAAGCAAAGTCTGATGGACGACCTGGACATGCACGAGTTGCAGGCCAAAGCGGCCAAGGGCGAGAAACTGACGCAAGTCGAAGAACTGCGCCTGGAACTCCTCGACAAGGTCAACGCGCTCGGCATTGGCGCGCAAGGACTGGGCGGGCTGACCACCGTGCTGGACATCAAAATCAAGATGTACCCGACCCATGCTGCCAGCAAGCCCATTGCCATGATTCCCAATTGCGCGGCAACCCGCCACGCCCATTTTGTGATGGATGGCAGCGGCCCGGTTTACCTGACCCCGCCGAGCCTCGATTTGTGGCCCAACGTGACCTGGACTCCTGACTATGTCAAGAGCAAAAAGGTTGACCTCAACACCTTGACCCGCGCCGAAGTGGCCAGTTGGAAACCAGGCGACATGCTGCTGCTGAACGGCAAGATGCTGACCGGTCGCGATGCCGCCCACAAGCGCATCAAAGACATGCTGGCCAAGGGCGAAAAGCTGCCGGTCGACTTCACCAACCGCGTCATTTATTACGTTGGCCCAGTGGACCCGGTCGGCGACGAAGCCGTTGGCCCGGCTGGCCCCACCACCGCCACCCGCATGGATGGTTTCACCGAAATGATGCTGGCCGAGACTGGCCTGATTGCCATGATCGGCAAGTCCGAGCGCGGCCCGGTCGCCATCGAATCCATCAAAAAGCACCAATCGGCTTACCTGATGGCGGTCGGCGGTGCGGCTTACTTGGTCTCCAAGGCCATCAAGACGGCCAAAGTTCTGGGCTTTGCTGACCTCGGCATGGAAGCCAT
>JBBQZI010000259.1:0-3909 GCA_038207855.1 Burkholderiales bacterium | reverse complement strand
GGGAAATCACTTCACGGATGCCGTCAAACAGCACCTTCAGGCGCGCCGGTAAATGGCCCTTGTCCAGGTGCGTGGTGCTGATGGTGCCGCTGGCCACGTAGGTCAAGTTGGAGCCGTCGACATCCACCACGCCAAAACCAGTGGTGCGCAAGCCGGGATCAATGCCAAGAATTCTCATAGGGGGCACATGTTACGTCGCCAGTCCGGCTTGCCGCGCCCAGGCCCGACCGATAATTGCGCACGATTTCATTTGATCCCTAACGGAGGCAAGCATGACAGGTATGGCAAACAGTTCGGCAGCACAGAACCCGGTGGATGTGGTCATCATGGCGGCAGGCAAGGGCACGCGCATGAAAAGCAAATTACCCAAAGTGCTGCATCTTTTGGCCGGGCGCGCGCTGCTGCAGCATGTGGTGGACACGGCAGCCGCCCTGTCGGCACGCCAGGTGACTGTGATCACCGGTCACGGTGCTACGGAAGTAGAAGCAGCTCTCGCAGCTAGCACGGGGGCTACAGCCCGATTTGATATAAATTTTGTGCGCCAGGAGCCACAGCTTGGCACCGGCCATGCGATGCAGCAAGCCGTGCCGGTATTGCGAGACGACGGCATTGTGGTGGTGCTGTCGGGTGATGTGCCGTTAACGCAGGCTGACACGCTGCTGCAACTGATCGCTGCCTGTGCGGGCAATAAGCTGGCGCTGTTGACGATTGATTTTGCCGATCCCACGGGCTATGGCCGCATCGTGCGTGCCGGTGACGTGGTGCAAGCCATCGTCGAACAAAAAGATGCCACGCCCGAACAGCGACAAATCACCGAGGTCTACAGCGGCATCATGGCGGTTCCGGCCAAACAGCTCAAAACCTGGTTGGCCCGGCTCGACAATAAAAATGCCCAAGGCGAGTTTTACTTGACGGACATCGTGAAGTTCGCCGTAGCAGATGGCGTGCCGGTGGTGGCGCACAAGATTGCCGATGCGGTGCAGATTGCCGGCATCAACAGCCCGGTGCAGTTGGCCGAGCTGGAACGTGCTTACCAGCGCAAAGTGGCGCTGCAGTTGATGGAGCAAGGCGTGCGTCTGGCCGACCCGGCGCGCCTCGATGTGCGGGGCACTTTGACCTGCGCGCAGGATGTGTCAATCGACGTCAATTGCGTCTTTGAAGGCCAAGTGAGCCTGGGCGAGGGCGTGCGCATCGGTGCCAACTGCGTGATCCGTGACGCGACCATTGCAGCGGGTGCCGTGATCCACCCGTTTACCCACATAGAAGGCGGCAAACCCGGCAGCAAAGACGCGGTCGAAGTCGGTGCCGGTGCGCTGATTGGCCCATTTGCCCGCCTGCGCCCGGGTGCCAAACTGGGGGAGGGCGTGCACATTGGCAATTTTGTCGAAGTGAAAAATTCCACCCTGGCAAAAGGGGCCAAGGCCAACCATTTAGCCTATCTGGGCGATGCCACGGTGGGTGAGCGCGTCAACTATGGTGCCGGTAGCATTACCGCCAATTACGATGGTGCCTTCAAGCACCGCACCGTGATTGAGGCCGATGTGCACATTGGCAGCAACTGCGTGCTGATTGCGCCACTCACCATCGGCGCGGGCGGCACGGTCGGCGGTGGCTCCACACTGACCAAAGACACGCCCGTGCTGGCGCTCACCGTGGCGCGCGGCAAGCAGATCAGCATTGCCAATTGGAAACGCCCGAGCAAATGAGCACGGTAGCCGTGCCCCAGTCGCCAGCATTGCCCGATGCCAGTGCTTTGACTGCCGAGCTGAGCGCTGCCCACGCAGCCTTGGCGCAGGCGCAGCAGGATTGGCAAGACTTGGTCTACGCTGTCGCGCACGACTTGCGTGCGCCGCTGCGCCATATTCAGGCCTACGTGCAGGTCATTGACGAAGACTTTCCCGGCTTGCCAACAGAGTTGCAACAGCACCTGGGCACGATCAGCCAGTCTGCACAGTTGCTGACCTGCCAGCTGGATGCGCTCACACAGCTGTCACGCCTGGCACAGTTGCCCCTGCACCCGGAGCGGCTGGATGTGGCAGCGCTGGTGCAGGATGCCATTGCCCAACTGCAGGCCGACCCTCGCTGGGGTTCTGCCGCGCTTGCGGTCCGCTGGCAAGTGGATGTGCCGCTGGGCGCGGTGTGGGCTGATGCTGCGGCCATGCAGCAGGTGCTGGCTGAACTGTTGCTCAACACACTCAAGGCCACGCTGGCGCTACCGCAGGCCGAGCCGCAAGTCAGTGTGCGTTGCACCGCCGATGGCGCGTTGCAGATCGAAGACAACGGCGTGGGCTTTCGGCCCGCGCAGGCAAGCACCTTGTTCAAAGTGTTTGGCAAGCTGCACCCAGTGCGGCAGTTTGAAGGCTTGGGTTGCGGGCTGGTGCGGGTGCGCAAGCTGCTGAATCGCATGGGTGCTCAGATTGACATGCTGCCGCGCAGTGATGGCGGCTGCCAGGTGACACTGCGCTTTAGCGGCTCTGTGACGGCTGGCTCTAGTCTATAGCTATATTGATAGCATGTTGCGCAGCCTCGACGAGGGCTACAGGCCAAAAAGACTCAAAAAATTTGTCAGGTGGTTCCCGCTAGCGGCAGGCGTGCGCCAAACTTGCTGCGCTTGATGCTGAAAAACGATTTGACGTTGCGCACGTTGGCATCTGCTGTGAACAAGCGTTGTGTCAGCGCCAGGTAGTCGGGCATGTCAGCGGCATGGACCACCAGCACAAAATCCGGACCGGGTGACACGCGGTAACACTGTTGTACGGCATCTTCTCGTGCCACACGCTGCTCGAAAGATTCAAGTGCCGACTGGTCTTGCCGGTCCAGTGTGATCTCGATTACCGCGCACAAGCCATGTCCGATCACGTCCGCTAGTCGGTCTGCGCTGAGTATGGCAATCTGGCGTTCAATCAATCCCGCTTCATGCAAACGTTTGACACGGCGCAGGCAGGTCGGGGGCGACACATGCACCAGTTCGGCCAGCGCCTGATTGCTTAGCGACGCATCGACTTGCAGGCGCGCCAGCAAAGCCAGGTCAATCGCATCAAGCTCGAGCGTACTCATGCGCGCATCCGGCGGCGCACCCACCACGGCCAAAACAGGTTGAGCGCCAGCCCGACTATCACCAGCGTGGCCGCCGTCAGCTTCCAAGGCGGCAAACCCTCGCCCAGCCACCAGGCGGCTGCGCTCATGCCAAACAGCGGCACCAGCAGCGCCATCGGCGTGATGGTGGCCGCACTGTAGCGCCCCAGCAGCCAGCCCCAAGCGGCGTAGCCAAAAATTGAATTGCCCCACGCCTGCCACGCCACTGCCGCCCAGGTAAAGCCATCAGCCTGCTGTAGTCCGGCCGCCAGTGCCGGCCAGCCCTCGACCCACAGTGACAGCAGCGCCAGCGGTGGCACGGCAAACAGGGCAGACCACACCACATAAGCCACCATGTTGATGCGCCCGGCCTGGCGCGACACCAGGTTGCCGCCGGCCCAAGACAGCGCGGCCAGCAAAACCAGCCCCAAACCCAGCACCGTGGTGTTGCCATCGGTGTGTGCCCCGATCACGCCCAGGCCACCGCCCGCCAGCGCCAGTGCCAGCCACTGCACGCGGTTCAGCGATTCGCCGGCCATTAGCATTGCCAGCCCAATGGTAAAAAACACCTGGGTCTGAATCACCAATGAGGCCAGTCCCGGTGAAATGTGGCCGTTCATTGCCACAAACAACAGGCCAAACTGTCCCACGCCAATCAACAGGCCATAGGCTGCCAAATTGCGCCAGGGCACCGCCGGCCGCGGCAAAAAGAACACCATGGGAACCACCACCACGATGAAGCGCAGCGTGGCAAAAAGCAAGGGTGGCATTTGGCCCAGTGCCAGCTTGATCACCACAAAATTGCTGCCCCATACCGCCACGACGGCCAGTGCG
>JBBQZI010000258.1:0-3939 GCA_038207855.1 Burkholderiales bacterium | reverse complement strand
GTGGTCAGGTCGTACATGCGACCACCCAGGTTGATCCGGCTTCTGGCCACCGCAGTGAGGGTGCGCAGCCGCTCCAGGGCGGCCGCGGGCTCAGCGTAAAACATGCCAATGCTGCCACCCACCACTTTTTCCGGGTCAAAGCCAGGAATCTGCCGGCGAAAACCATCGGCGTTTTGCCGCAAGGTGGCCTGCAAAGCCTGGTTGATGTAGATCACGGTTCCGTCATCGTTGGCAATGCGTACCGGCAGGCTGACATTGTCCAGCGCCAGTTTGATGCGCATGTTTTCGCTGGCCACCACGCGCTCGCGCTCCTGGGTCAGCAGCTTTTCTTCGGCCGCCAGTTTTTCGGCCTCGGCAGTTTTGGCCATGGTCAGCAATGACGCATTGGTTTGCTCCAACGCGGCATGAAAAGTACCGCGCAGGCCGATCGGTTGCGCCAGCCGGAAATACTGGCCCTGGCTGGCGTATTTCAAAGCGGTGGCTTGCTCCCTGAAGCCGGTCTCCAACTGGTCTAGCATGTCGTTAAAGTCCCAGCACACGTCATGAAATAACCCGGCAACCGGTATCTTGTGCAGGCGACGCTCAAATTTGCCATGTGCAACATCTTGCGCAATGACCTGGATTTCCATCAAATAGCGTTGCTGGCGCTGCAAGCTCATTCGCCACGCCAGCAAGCACAGCAAGGTCGGCACAAACCAGACCAGCGCAAAGGCACTCCAGCCGTCATGCCAGCTTTGCAGCGCGGCACCGCCCACCAGCAAAGCGCCCATGCCCCAGGCAAAACCACCAGAATCAGAGCGAGACGATGAGTTGTTCATAGCTGAGTCCTTTTTGTTTGAGCACATTGCCCAGCAGCGCCAGCGATGCATCGCAGGCATCCCGTGGCCCAACGCGCTGCTCTTCTTGCAGCATGGCTTGGTAAACATCACTGATCACTGCAATCGCCGCGGCACTGGCTTTGCGGCGAACCGAAAAATAGCCCATCACGTTTCCCTGTGCGTCCAGGTCCGGGGTGACATTGGCAAACACCCAGTAATAGTCACCGTTCTTGCACATGTTTTTCACATAAGCAAAGCATTCCTTCTGTTGCGCCAAGGTGTCCCACAAAAATTTGAAGACGCCGCGCGGCATATCTGGGTGGCGCACGATGTTGTGCTGGGCACCCAGCAACTCCAACTCGTCAAAGCCTGAAAACTCAACAAAGATGCGGTTGCAATAAGTGATGTGGCCTTTGAGATCAGTTTTGGAGACGATGAAATCGTCCTCACGCATCTCCCGCTCATGCGCCGTGGGCTGTTGCTTATTCTTCATAAAAAAATTTTCCTATTTTCATTAACAAGAAAAACAAAGCGTGAAGGCGAGCCTCCAGTTTTTGACTTGGCAAATGCCATCAAGCGCTGTGCCCGACCTCGGCCAGTGCCACCATGTCGTCCACATTGAGGGCCCGCTCGGGCTCCAGAATCACAATGAATTCATTGCCCACCTTGCCCAGCCCGCGAATGAACTCACGGGCAATGGTGGTGCCAAATGGCGGCGGTAATTCAATGTTGGACGGCGCAATGTCAATCACTTCGCTGACGGCATCTACCAGCAAGCCCAGCTCTACCCGATCACCCTCGGGGCCGACATCAAAAATAATGACGCAGGTTTTTTTGCCCATTTGTGCTGCAGGGCGGCCAAAACGCGACTGCAGGTCAATCACCGGCACCACTTGTCCGCGCAGGTTCATGACACCACGGACAAACTCGGGCATCAAAGGCACCACGGTCATGGCACCATGCTGGATGATTTCACGCACGCAGCGAATGTCCATGGCAAACACTTCGTCGCCCAGATTGAATGTCAGGTATTGAAGGGCATCCTCTTTAGCCGATTGGCCACCTGTGTGCTTGGTATCAGTGGCCGCAGTTACGGCTCGATGGTGGTTCATGATTTGGACCTCAATACGGTTTGAAATTACCCGAGTCGCCGCGGCGCACCGGTGCCGAAATCAAAGACGAATGGCCGCGACTTTGGACACCGCGACCCGTTACTGTGCGGCGCTCTGGCGTTGGTAACTCATGGCGGCTGTTGCCCCTGACACGGTCATCGCCCGTATTGAAGAACGCAATCGACTGCTGCAACTGCTCGGCCTGACCTGAGAGCTCCTCGCTGGTAGCCGCCAGCTCCTCGGAGGCACTGGCGTTTTGTTGCGTGGCTTTGGAGAGCTGCCCCATGGCGCCACCAATTTGGGAGATAGATTCACTTTGCTCATTGCTGGCAGCGGCAATCTCTTGCACCAGCTCAGAAGTCTTCTGGATGCTGGGAACAATCTCGCTCAGCAACTTGCCTGCGCGCTCGGCGGTGGTGACGCTATTGCCGGCCAGTTCGCTGATTTCCTTCGCGGCCTCCTGGCTGCGTTCGGCCAGCTTTCGCACCTCGGCGGCTACCACGGCAAAGCCCTTGCCATGTTCGCCGGCGCGCGCCGCTTCAATCGCCGCGTTCAACGCCAGCAGGTTGGTCTGGTAGGCAATGTCGTCGACGATGCCGATCTTGGATGCTATCTGTTTCATAGCTATCACCGTATGATTGACGGCGGCTCCACCCTCATTTGCCTCTTTATTGGTCTTGGTGGCCATGCCATCGGTGACTTTGGCGTTGTCGCTGTTTTGGCTGATGGATGCCGACATGACATCGATGCTGGCGGTGGTTTGTTCTACGCTTGCGGCTTGTTCGCTGGCGGCCTGGCTTAAGGACTGGGCGGTGACGCTCACCTGGTTGGCAGCGCTCGTCAGGGCATCGGCAGCGCCGCGCACTTCGCCAATGACGCGGGTGAGGTTTTCACTGGAGGTGTTGACGCTGTCTTTGACTTTTCCAAACAGGCCTTGGTAGTCGCGGGTGATGCGCTGGGTCAGGTCGCCTTCGGCAACGGCCGACATGACCTTGGCCACGTCGCCCAGGCCTTGTTCGCTGACTTCCAGCAATTGATTCATGCCAGTCGAGAGGTTGGCGAAGAAGCCGGTTTTCCCTTGTGTGGCCAGCCGGTGGCTGAAGTCACCCGCAACAGCGTAGTCGACCACCCCGGCAACTTCGTTTTCAATCTGCACTTCTGCCGTGCGGTCAGCCCACTCCACCACGGTGCCCAGGCGTTGCCCTGTTTGATCGCGTATCGGGTTCGCAGACAGCCCGAAGTGAAGTTCACCCACCTTGATCTGGGTTTTGTAGGTGGCCTGCAGCCCGCCAAGCAGGCTGCGCTGGTGCGCCGGGCTTTTGTGGAACACGTCGATGTTTTGGCCCAGCAGCTTGCGCGCATCAAACTGGGGCAAGGTCTTGCGTAGCTCGGATTCATTGCGCTGCATCATGGCCTGCACGGTGTCGTTCATGTAAATGATGTTCAGGTTGGTATCGGCAATCATGACGTTGGTGGTGCAGTTGTCCAGCGCGGTCTTAACGCGGGCGTTGTATTGCGCCGCAGCGGCGGCTTGCCTTAAGGAGTGCTGCACTTTGTCAACGGCTTCGGTGATGCGGGCTTTTTGGCCTGGCAGGCGGTCCATGGCCGCATCGAGTTGACCTTCTGAATAATCGGTCACCACTTCCACGACCTTCATCGCCACATCAATGTGCGACTTAACGATCCGGTTAACGCTATGCGCCATCTCGCCATAGGCGCCAGGCAGTGTTTGAGCCGGCATCATCTGGTCAATCATGCCCAGGTCGTGCTGGTGGGTCATTTCAGTTTGCGCCGCCTGAAAACGCGTGAGCACCGCTTCCATGTTGGCCATGGAGCCAATCAATTGACCAATCTCGTCTTGGCGCTCAGTCATCGGCTTGGCCATCTCGTTTTGTTGTTCGGTTATCCGTTCGGTGCTCAGGTCGCCCTTGGCAATACGTTCGGCCGTGGCACTGACCATGCCCATCGGGCGAATCACCATGCGGCGAATCAACACCAGCCAGATGCCG
>JBBQZI010000257.1:0-3944 GCA_038207855.1 Burkholderiales bacterium | reverse complement strand
CTTGAAATGCAATTTGGCATGGGTGCCGACGGTCTGTATCGTTTGTCAGACACGCAAGCGCAAGAAATCCTGCAAATGCGCCTGCAACGCCTGACCGGCCTGGAACAAGACAAGATCGTGGCCGAATACAAGGAAGTCATGGCCGTCATCGATGACCTGCTTGACATCCTGGCCCGCCCGGAACGGGTATCGGTCATCATCAGCGACGAACTGACCGCCATCAAGACCGAATTCGGCCAAACCAAGCTCGGCGCGCGGCGTAGTCTGGTGGAACACAGTTCATTCGACCTCAGCACCGAAGACCTGATCACGCCGACCGACATGGTCGTCACGTTGAGCCACAGCGGCTACGTCAAAAGCCAGCCCTTGAGCGAATACCGGGCGCAAAAGCGCGGTGGACGCGGCAAGCAGGCCACGGCCACCAAAGAGGACGATTGGGTTGACCAACTGTTTATTGCCAACACCCACGACTACTTGCTGTGCTTCAGCAACCGCGGTCGCATGTATTGGCTCAAAGTCTGGGAAGTGCCGCAAGGCTCACGCGGTTCACGCGGCCGGCCGATCGTCAACATGTTCCCGCTGGCTGAGGGTGAAAAAGTCACCGTGGTGCTGGCACTCACCGGTGAAAAGCGCACCTTCCCGGCCGACCAATACGTCTTCATGTCGACCAGCATGGGCACGGTCAAAAAGACCGCGTTGAATGAATTCTCCAACCCGCGCAAGGCCGGCATCATTGCCGTTGACTTGGACGAAGGTGACTTTTTGATTGGCGCGGCGCTGACTGACGGCAAGCACGATGTGATGCTGTTCAGTGACGGCGGCAAGGCGGTGCGTTTCGATGAAAACGACGTGCGCCCAATGGGCCGTCAGGCGCGCGGCGTGCGCGGCATGATGCTTGATGAGAGCCAGAGTGTGATCGCCATGCTGGTGGCGGAGCAAGACGAATCACAAAGCGTGAAATCTGAAACAGCACGGGTCAGCGTGCTGTGCGCCACCCAAAACGGCTACGGCAAGCGCACCAGCATCACCGAATACACGCGCCATGGCCGTGGCACCAAAGGCATGATTGCGATTCAGCAGTCAGAGCGCAATGGCAAGGTGGTCGCCGCCACGCTGGTGCATGCTGATGACGAAATCATGCTGATCACCGACAAGGGCGTGCTGGTGCGCACACGGGTCAGCGAAATTCGTGAACTTGGCCGTGCCACCCAGGGTGTGACCCTGATCGGGCTGGATGACGGCTCGCAACTCAGCGGCTTGCAGCGGATTGTTGAGAATGACGCCATTCCTGCAGTTGATGAAGCGGCTGGCGATGAATCTGCAACAGATACGCCAGAGGCACCGGAAGCTTGATGCTATTTAATAAATAGCTACTTACGCAATGGTTTAAAGGGCTAGAGCCTGATTTCTTATAAATATTTGCCATGACCAGACCCTACAACTTTTCAGCCGGTCCGGCTGCGATGCCGGAAGATGTGTTGCGTGAGGCGGCAGCCGAAATGCTGGACTGGCACGGCAGCGGTATGGGCGTCATGGAGATGAGCCACCGCGGACGCGAATTTGGTCAAATTTTCGAACAGACTGAAGCTGACCTGCGCGACTTGCTGGCGGTGCCAAGCAACTTCAAACTGTTGTTTATGCAGGGCGGCGGTCTGGCTGAAAACGCCATCGTGCCGCTGAACCTCTCGCAAGGCAAAACCGCAGATTTTGTTGTCACCGGCAGCTGGAGCCAGAAATCCGCCATTGAAGCCAAGCGCTATTGCAAAGCGCATGAAGCGGCCAACACCCACTCCAACGGCTACACCTCACTGGCTGAGCCTGCTACCTGGCAACTCAGTTCAAAGCCCGCTTACGTGCACATTTGCAGCAACGAAACGATCAATGGTGTCGAATACCACCAACTGCCCGACCTGAAAGCCTTGGGTTGCGACGCGCCGCTGGTGGTTGATTTTTCATCGCATGTGGCCTCGCGCCCGGTCGATTGGACGCGGGTTGGACTGGCCTTTGGTGGTGCCCAAAAAAACCTCGGACCAGCCGGGCTGACCTTGGTAGCCGTACGCGACGACCTGCTCGACCGCGCCTTGCCGATCTGCCCCAGCGCCTTCAGCTACAAGACCGTGGCGGACAACGGCTCCATGTTCAACACCCCGCCGACCTATTCGATCTACATCGCCGGCCTGGTGTTCCAGTGGCTCAAGCGCCAAGGCGGCATTGCGGCGATCGAGGCCAACAACATCGCCAAAGCCGATCTGCTTTACCAGACCATCGACGCCTCCAGCCTGTATGTCAACCCGGTGGACACCACCTGCCGGTCTCGCATGAACGTGCCGTTTTTCCTTCAAGATGACTGCAAAAAGCCCCTGTTGGACGCGGAGCATCCGCTCAATGCCGCCTTTTTGGTTGGAGCCAAAAAAGCCGGCCTGCTGCAGCTCAAAGGCCACAAATCAGTGGGCGGCATGCGCGCCAGCATTTACAACGCCATGCCGCTGGAAGGCGTGCAGGCGTTGGTGGCCTTCATGCGCGACTTTGAAACCCTCCGCGCCTGATGCCTGTCGAATCCTTTGAACATCAAGACCGCCTGGAGCCGCCGAAGATGACCAAGACCCTACCCGAACTGCGCACCCATATTGATGCACTTGATCTGGAACTGCTGACACTGCTTAACCGGCGCGCAGCCCTGGCCCATGAAGTTGGCGAGATCAAGCGCGTTGACGGCTCCGCGGTGTTCCGCCCAGACCGTGAGACGCAGGTCATCGCCAACCTGCAAGTTCAGAACGCCGGACCACTCAAACCGCACAGCATCGCCATCATCTGGCGCGAAATCATGTCGGCCTGCCGCGCACTTGAAGCACCACAACGCGTGGCTTACCTCGGCCCGGCCGGTACCTTCAGCGAACAAGCCGCAATCCAGTTTTTTGGCGGCAGCATGGCGCGCGTGCTGTGCGTCAGCATTGACGAGGTGTTTCGGGCTACCGCTGCAGGTAGCGCCGAATTTGGCGTCGTGCCGATCGAAAACTCATCCGAAGGCGTGATTTCGCGCTCGCTTGACCTGCTGCTCAATTCCCCGCTGCACATCATTGGCGAAACCAGTTTTCTGGTGCGGCACAACCTGCTGCGACTGGAACCCAGTCTGGCTGGCATCGAGGCCGTCTACGCCCACCCGCAGGCACTGGCCCAGTGCCAGGACTGGCTCACCACCCACCTACCGCATGCCGAGCGCCGCGCCGCTGCCAGCAACGCGGAAGGTGCACGTTTGGCGGCCACCAACCCAGCCTGGGCTGCGATTGCCAGTGAGCGCGCCGGCAGCGAATTTGGCTTGCATATCGCCTCTTACGCGATTCAGGACGATGCCTTCAACCGGACCCGCTTTGCTGTGATTTGCCTGCCACAAACGCTGGCCGCGCCGCAGGCCACGGGACGCGACTGCGTCAGCCTGATCGTCTCGGTCACCAACCGCCCCGGAGCGGTGCATGACTTGCTGATACCGCTGAAAAAGCACGGTGTGTCAATGACCCGGTTTGAGTCGCGTCCAGCGCGCTCGGGCCAATGGGAATATTACTTTTACATCGATCTGGCAGGTCACCCGTCGCAGCCCCATGTGGCAGCTGCGCTGGAAGAGTTGCAGGGACTGTGTGCCTTTTACAAGGTACTGGGTACGTACCCGGTGGCCGAATAGCCATGTTTGAACAACTTGGATTGATCGGCTGCGGCCTGATGGGTGGGTCATTTGCGCTGGCGCTCAAGCGCGCCGGACTGGTCAAACGCGTGGTGGGCTACAGCAAATCGCCATCGACAACTGACCGCGCCCGTCAATTGGGTGTCATTGATGTCGAAGCACCATCGGCCTTGCTGGCTGTGTCTGGCGCAGATATTGTGCTGATCGCCGTGCCGGTGGGCGCGTCCGAGGCCACATTCAAGGCCATCAAGCACATGATCACACCGCA
>JBBQZI010000256.1:0-3973 GCA_038207855.1 Burkholderiales bacterium | reverse complement strand
ATTTTTTGCAGCGGGGTGACGATCAGTAATTGCAAATTAAGCTGCGAAAACAACTTCAGCCCGTATTGCGCCGACTCGTCTGAGCCCCGGCCAAAGGCCTCGTCGATCACCACAAACCTGAAGCTGCGCGAGCGCGCCTCGCCCCATACCAGGCCAAACTGGTAAGCCAGGCTGGCCGCCAAAATGGTGTAGGCAAGCTTTTCTTTTTGCCCGCCCGACTTGCCGCCCGAGTCGGAGTAATGCTCATGCTCGCGGCCGTCTTCGCGCCAGCGCTCGCTGGCGGCAAACACAAACCAGTTGCGCACATCGGTGACCTTATGCGTCCAGCGCCGGTCTTGCTCGCCCTGGCCTTCGCGCCCGCGCAGCCGCGAGATGATGGCTTTGACCTGCAAAAACTTGGCCTCGGAATACTGGCCATCGTCATGGTCAGACGCGCCCGACACGGTGCCATCCAGGCAATGGCGCAGCTCGCTTTGAAAATCGCGCACCTCGGCATCCGTCGTGGGCTGGGCTTCGAGCACGATGAAGCGCGCCGGGTTGTAGTCGATTTGCGTGAGCGACTGGTTGATGCGCTCAATGCGCTCTTTAATGGTTTCGCGCTCTTTGTTCAACTGGGCGCTGAACTGCGCCACCTGGTTGATGGTGTTCTGATTCAACAGCTCTTTGAACTTGGCCTCAAATTTGGGCAGATCATCCAACTGCAACTGCTTGAGCAGCGCCCGAAATTCCCCGGCGGCGGCCACCGACACATCGGCCTCCTGGCTGGCCAGCGGGTAACGGTGGCGAAAGCTGCGCATGGCGTCGATGATTTTTTCGACCAGCTTGCGGGCTTTGGCATCGTTGGCGTCAATGGATTTTTGCAGGCTCTCGCGAAGGTCTTGCTGGCGGTTGTCACACGACTCCAAGGTGATGGATTGGCTGCCTGACAACTTCTTTTGCAACAACAGCAATTTATCATCAAATCGGCCTCTAGACCTTATGGAATAAGCGCTAGTAGCTTCTGCATTGGTAGCATCTGATGCCCCCAGTAGGGCCAGCGTATGCTGCTGTAGCGCCGTCGCATCGCTGATTTTTTGCTCCACTTTGGCGCGCCGGTCGCGCTGCTCAAGCAGGGCTTTGTCCGTTTTGGATTGCTCGGCCTCCAGCGCGGTCAGACGCTGGGTGAGCGTTTGCAGAATATCGCTGGCCGCTTCCAGTTGCGCGCGTTCATCATTCAGGGCGACCACCTCGCGTGTTGGCAGGCCCCAATCTAGCTCCCGGTAGTCGCGGTATTCCACCAGTTTGGCCAGGGCGCTCAGACGTTCGTTGATGGCTTTGAGCTGCGCCTGTGCCTCACTGATGTGTTTGCCCAATTGCGCCAACGCGGCTTCCAGCACGCGGCGCTTAGCTTCCAGCGCGGCCAGTTTGGCGGCATTGCTCCAGCCCAGCACATAGCGGCTGCGGTCGTCCAGGCGATGCCGGTCGTCTTTTTCGTGGCGCTCACCACCAGCCTTGATCTGCCCAGCGCGGGTGATGGCTTTGAGCTCACGGCGAAACTGCTCTTGGGTAGCGCAGCAGGCCACATCAAAGCGATGCTGCAGCTCACGGTCGACCCAGGCATAAAACGGCGAATCGGGTTTGACGCTGAGCTTGCGCACCAACGAGTCCGGGTGCAAGGTGGCGGTTTCCGGGCGCACCGGCAGGCGCACCCGGAAATACACCAGCCGCCCTTTAAGCCGGGTTTTGTCCACCCAGTCCGCCACACGGGCGTAATAGGCATCGGGCACCAGCAGCGACAGGCCAAAGTTGTGCAACAGGCGCTCAATCGCGCCTTCCCAATCGCGCTCCTGGTCGCGCACCTCG
This sequence comes from Burkholderiales bacterium, assembly GCA_038207855.1. Taxonomy (GTDB): domain Bacteria; phylum Pseudomonadota; class Gammaproteobacteria; order Burkholderiales; family Burkholderiaceae_C; genus Rhodoferax. The sequence continues at coordinate 2,131 of JBBQZI010000256.1, read as the reverse complement.
ATCAGCTCACCGACAAACGGCATGCTGTCTTCGTCCAGATTCAAGGCCGCACACAACTCGGCGCGCATGGCGATTTGCTGCGCGTCGATGTTGCTGCGACGGCCTTGCAGGCTGGTGATCTCCAGCGACAAGGCATCGTGCTCGTTGCGGCCTTGTTTGAACTCAACGCCTTTTTCAGTCTGCGTGTTTTGCACCGCATCGGCGTGTGTGGTCTCAACCTCAATCATTTGCAGGCAGGTTTGCTGCTGCGCCACCAGGTCTTCGCTGCTGCTCACTTGGAGCAGGTTCAGGGCGCGGCGCAGCTCGTCATAACGCGCGGCATTGGCTTGGCGGCGGGTGATCTCGGCCTGATGCGTGGCGATCTCTGCCTCGATGCGGGCAAGGCGCGCGCCACCGCGCTCGGCCAGGCTTTGGCGCAATTCGCGCTCCTGGGCCTGCTCTGCGGCGCGCTTTTCTTCGAGCTTTTTCACCTTGGCCTGGTCGCGCGCGAGGTCTTCAGCCAAGGCCTGCAGGCGCTGCTCAATCAAAGTTAATTTCAATCGCGCAAAGTAGCTTTTTAGCGCATCACGGCAGGCCCGTAACTCGTCGGTGGCGGCCAGCAGGTTGGCGTGCTCGTCGCTATCCGCCACCAGCGGGGTCAGCATCTCGACCTGGTGCTTGGCGGTGAGCACTGCCGCATGGGCGCGGTTCAGGTCGTCAAAATGGGTGATCAGTGCGGCAATGCGCGGGGCCACCTCAAAAGGCTCCAACATGTGCTGACGCACAAAGTCGGTCAGGTTACCGACCGACTTCATCGACACGGTTTGCAAAAACAGCTCAAGCGCTTGCTCTTGCAAGCCGCCAAACAGGCGGCGAAACAGCGCGCCGTAGGGCGGAAAGCTGTCAAACAACTGGGCACCGCTTTTGCGCAGACGCTTTTTCAAAGGCTCAATCGCCGTGCCAAACTGGCCAAAATCAGCGGCAATCGACAGCGCCTGTTCTGCTACCAGATAAAAACGCTCGGGCTGGCCAGCCGCCTCACGGCACCAGAACACTTGTGCCAGCGTCACCGTCTTATCGAACCCAGCGTTATGAAACACGCCCAGAATCACCGAGTAATGCCGCGCATCACGCAGCGCCACCGGCTTGGCGTTGCCACTGGCCTCATTGCGCTCAGACTTGTAATGCCCCAGCACATAGGAGCGCAACGAGCGCTCTTTGGCATCAGCCCCGGCCGCCTTGTTGTAGCCAATGCGCTGCGCTGGCACCAAGAGCGTGGTCACCGCATCAACCAGCGTCGATTTGCCCGAACCAATGTCACCAGTCAGCAGCGCGTTGTGGCCGCCCAGTTCGAGCGACCAGACGCGTTTGTCAAACGTGCCCCAGTTGAAAACTTCAAGCCGTTGCAGGCGAAAACCCGACAGTGCTGCGGTGGTGAAGTTCAGATCGGGTTGGGTCATTGCATCAACGCCATAAGCTTCGCATACCCGTCTGCCACGTCGCTGCTGGCGTCCAGCTTACGCTTGGGCCGCCCGACGAAACACGCTGTAACAGCGTCAACAGCCTGGTAGGCCTGCTTTTTAAATTTGAGTCTCATGGCTCTCTTAAATCTCTCTTAAATCTCTATTTCTTACAATTTTCCAACTGGGCGCTGGGTGGCTTGCTCACCAAGTTTCTAGCCTCAATGGCGCGGGCACTTGGGCAAAGGCCTTGTCGCGGCTGGCCAGAGTGGCATCCACCGCAACGGCGTGGGCAGCAATCATCATGTCAAGATCGCTGAGGTTGATGCCCTGCGCTTCCAGCGTGCTGCACAACACGCCATAACACCGCGCCACGGATTCATCCCAAGGCAGCACATCCATGTGCAGCAGCACCTGGGTCATGGCGTTTTTCAGGCGCACGGGTTGCCCTTTGCGGTGCAGACCGTATTCAAGCTCGGCCAGCGTCACGCTGGAAATCACCACTTGGCCCACGGGCACTTGGGTTAAAAGAGCCAGCAAAGCAGCGTCGCGCCCTTGCATGATGTGGCTCACCACGTTGGTGTCGAGCATGTAGCGCTGCGTCATTCCTGCCAGCCCTCAAAGGGGTCGCGGCGGACCTGGGGCGTTGCCACAGCGCGGCGCTCAATCAACAGGTCTTCACCCGTGTTTTG
>JBBQZI010000255.1:0-3992 GCA_038207855.1 Burkholderiales bacterium | reverse complement strand
CCTCATCAAGCAGCCATTGCCGGGTCACGACCGAATCGGCCAGCCGCAAAGACAGCGCCAACTCCCGCGCCACCGGGGCCAGGATGCTTTGCCGTTTCAGCAAGGTGTAGTTGCGCGCGTAGCTCTCGCCAAAGTAGTTGCGCACCCCATCAAGCACCTGCCAGCCGATCAAAACCGCCGGCAGCAGCGCCAGCAAACACGCTAGCGCCAAAGCCAGCATGGACTTGGCCCGCAGGCCGCTGATCCAGGTGGTGCCGATGTGTTTCAAGTTGTCTATCCCAAATGGGGCCTTGTGATGCGTAAAGTATGGAGCGCTACGCGGAGAATGAATTGGGGGCGTTGTTGGGTTTTGTCGCGTGGGTCACATGAGCCGAAGCAATTATGCTACCCGCCCGCGTCTACCAATCATCATATCTGCCTTGCCGAATACAAAAGGAATGCGCTCCCCGATCAATGTGATCCTGGGCGTGGTTCAAAAAGTGCCGTTTTTGGGCAACTCTGGTAATGTAACTTTTGGATGGCTTGCTTATGACTCAACCGATGGTCACCCGAAAAAGTGTTATTCACATGGAACAAAAATAATAGACGCAAAAATCGTTACCCAAAGTCAAGTCCCTTCAAAAACGCCTAGTCCGCCCGCGGGCCTTGGATGCTCAGAAATCAAAGTCAAGAAAACGCATGGCCGCTGTGAACCGCGTTCGCGACCCGGTGACTCCGGACAAACGCCCTGATGCTGCGGTGAATGACATTCACATTGCCACCTAAATTTCAAAAACAGTAGCACCTTACGCATATTTAACGGGGGCTACAGGGGTTTTTGTCCTGAATTGAGGTGCAAAAACGCGTACAGGGCCGGCTCGTCACAAAAGATGACGTTGAAGCGCAGCCAGGGGCTGGTCCGCAAATCGGGGCTGAACAGGTGCCCGGGGCCGAGCAAGATGTCCTGCTCAGCCGCCTTGTAGGCCAGTTCGGCCGAATCATCGATGGCCGGGTGGCGAGCCCACAAAAAAATGCCGGCTTTGGGCTCGCAAAATATCTCGAACCCGACTTTGAGCAGCTGTGATGCCGCTGCCACATGGGCTTTGGCAAGACGCTCACGCAGCCCCTTGACGTGTTTGCGGCAGCGCCCATCGGTCTGCGCCTCATAGGCCAGGCGCTCGCTGAACTCGCTTGATGTCAAGCCGGAAATCATTTTGAGCTGAGCCAGGTCTTCCACCAAGTCCGGGTTGGCAGCCAGGTAACCGACCCGGATGTTGGGCGAGATGGTTTTGGAAAAGCTGCTGATGTATATCACCCGGTTCAACTGATCCAGGCTGGCAAGCGAGGGCCGCGGCTCGGGGTCCAGGTCGGCATAAATGTCATTTTCAACCACCAGAAAATCATGCTTGTCAGCCAGTTGCATCACCCGGTGCAGGTGCGCTAGCTGGGCGATTGATCCGGTGGGGCTTTGCAGGCGCGGTTGCGTAAAAAACACCTTGGGCTTCTCTTCAATCACCAGCCGCTCAAGCGCCACCAGGTCGTAACCGGCGGGCGTGCGCGGCACACCGATCAATCGTGCGCCCAGAAAACGCAGGGAAAACAACAAGTTTGGATAGCCGGGGTCATCCACCAGCACGGCATCACCCGGGCGCACCAGGCGTCGTGCCACCAAATCCATCGCCTGGCTGGAGCCCTGAGTCAGCAGCACTTGTTCTGCGGTGACAGCGATTTCCTGTTCGGCCAGCATTTCGCGCACCAGTTTGCGCAACGGCAAATAACCTTTGGGCTCGCCGTAGCCGCTCAAGTCGACATCTTCAGCTGCCAGACTGCGCAAGCCCCGGCGCACGCCATCCTGAAACAGCCAGTCACCCGGCAACCAGCCGCAGCCGGGCTTCATGCGCAAGGCCCGATTTTCAAAAATGCGGCGCAGGTACCACATTGAATCAAAACTGAAGTTGGGTCCGTGGCCTGGCACCTCGGTGACCGAGCTGGGCCTTTGTTTGACAAAAAAACCAGAGTGCGGCCGTGAGGCAAAGTAGCCCTGCGCCACCAGTCGGTCGTAGGCATCCACCACGGTGAACACGCTGACATTGTGGGCATGCGCAAACTGGCGAATGGACGGCGCTTTGGAGCCGGGGCGAAGTTCGCCACCGTCAATGGCGGCACAAAAACCAGCCACGATTTGCAGCACCAAGGGCTTGGCGTTTTGTGGGTTGAGCGTGAACATGAGCGGCTATAAGGGTTTGTATGTACTGGCCCAGCGGGCTGCACAGTACGTCTCAAAAAAGGCTTAACTGTATATGGTTATGGCATTGCATCACCTCTACAGTCACGCCACTTTATCCACATTCCCCCACTGATTAGGACTCCTATGCTGACCAAAACCCAACAAACCAATGCTGCCCTCATGGCTCGCCGCAAAGCTGCCATTCCCCGTGGTGTTGGTCAAAGCCACGAGGTTTTCATTGCCCGCGGCGAAAACGCCGAAGTGTGGGATGTTGAAGGCAAACGCTACATCGACTTTGCCGGCGGCATTGCTGTGCTCAATACCGGCCACTGCCGTCCCGAAATCAAAGAGGCCGTCAAGGCGCAAATCGACCTTTTCACCCACACCTGTTTTCAGGTGCTGGCCTACGAGCCCTACGTTGAACTGGCTGAGCGCTTCAACGCGCTGGCACCGGGCAACTTTGCCAAAAAGACGCTGTTTTTGACGACCGGTGCCGAAGCGGTTGAGAACGCCATCAAGATTGCCCGCTCACACACCAAGCGCAGCGGCATCATTGCCTTTACCAGTGCTTACCACGGCCGCACGCTGCTGACGTTGGGTTTGACGGGCAAAGTGGCCCCTTACAAGCTCGGCTTCGGTCCCTTCCCGAACGAGATTTATCACGCCCAGTTCCCCAACGCCGCGCATGGTGTGAGCGTGGACGACTCTATCGCCTCGATTGAGTTGATCTTCAAGAACGACATCGAAGCCAGCCGCGTGGCGGCCATCATTGTGGAACCGGTGCAAGGCGAAGGCGGCTTTAACGTGGCCCCGACCGACTTTTTGCAACGCCTGCGCGCACTGTGCGACCAGCATGGCATTTTGCTGATTGCTGACGAAATTCAAACCGGTGCGGGCCGCACCGGCACCTGGTTTGCCATTGAGCAAAGTGGTGTCGCACCCGACATGATCACCATGGCCAAGTCGATGGCTGGCGGCTACCCTTTGTCTGGCGTGGTGGGTCGCGCCGAAGTGATGGACGCACCTGCTGCCGGTGGCTTGGGCGGCACTTACGCCGGCAGCCCGATTGCCTGCGTGGCCGCGCTGGCCGTGCTGGACGTGTTCGAAAAAGAAAACCTGTTGGAACGCAGCCGCAGCCTGGGCGCACACATGGTGAGCCGCCTGAAGGCCGTCGCCGCCAAAGACAAACGCATTTCTGATGTGCGCGGTTTGGGTGCCATGGTGGCCATTGAGCTGTGCAAAAACGGGGATCTGCACCAACCTGATGCAGACCTGGCCAAACGTCTGGCGGGCGAAGCAACCAAGCGCGGTCTGATTTTGCTGACCTGCGGCACCTACGGCAACGTGGTGCGCATTCTGGTGCCGCTGACGGCCAGCGATGCCATCATTAACGAAGGTCTGGACATCATCGAAGCCTGTTTTGCGGCGGTCTCCTGACTGGCACGATGCTTGCATAGATAAATAGCCTCTAGCCCTTATCTGGCTTGCGTAGGCTGCTTTTATTACCATAGCAAATAATGACCACATCTGACCCATTGGTACGCTTTTCCAGCGTACAAAAATCCTACGACGGCAAGACCCTGGTGGTGCGAGACCTGAACCTGGACATTCAAAGCGGTGAATTTTTGTCGCTCTTGGGGCCCTCGGGTTCGGGCAAGACCACCACCCTGATGATGCTGGCCGGCTTTGAGTCCCCGACTTCGGGCGAGATTTTGCTGGCCGGCAAGCCCATCACCAAAACACCGCCGCACAAGCGAAACTTTGGCATGGTGTTCCAGAATTACGC
>JBBQZI010000254.1:0-4004 GCA_038207855.1 Burkholderiales bacterium | reverse complement strand
ACCATTGCCAAGTTCCGGCCGGCTTACGAGCGGCATTTGCAGTCACTGCACTTCGCACCGGGTTTTGACATGGATGCCGAGTTGTCGCAGGCCCGCATGGCGACCGGCCGCGATGACAGCGGTGCCCACCTGGAGAACCTGGCATGAACCATAACGACCGCATTGACGCACTCAGCCCTGGCACTTTTTCGCTGGATGGTGAAGAGGTCGAATTCGGGCCGGGTGACTCCATTTTGCAGGCCGCCACTCGCGCCGGACATTACATCCCACACCTGTGCTGGCACCCCGACTTTGGCGCAGAAGGCTCGTGCCGGCTGTGCACTGTGCGCATCAATGGCCGCATGGGCGCTGCCTGCACGGTGCATGCGGCTTCCGGACAAGAAGTCGAAAGCAACACCGAAGACCTCAACGCCCAGCGCAAAATTCTGTTGCAGATGATGTTCATTGAGGGCAACCATTTTTGTCCTTCATGCGAAAAAAGTGGCAACTGCCGTTTGCAAGCCACCGCCTATGACCTGGCAATGGAAGGCCCGCACTTTGAAGAGTTCTACCCCAATCGCCGGGTTGACGCCAGCCACCCGGACTTAATGCTGGACCTGAACCGTTGCATTTTGTGCAACTTGTGCGTACGCGCCAGCCACGAGGTAGACCGTAAAGACGTGTTTGCCCTGGGTGGCCACGGTATTGGGACCCACCTGCTCATCAACAGCCCCAGTGGCCAACTGGCTGACAGCACGCTGCTGCCAAGCGACCGTGCCGCCAACATTTGCCCGGTGGGAGCCATCCTGCACAAGCGCCAGGGCTTTACCATACCCATCGGCCAGCGCCGCTTTGACATCAAGCCGGTGTCCGAACAAGTTGAAGGAGTCGTTCCATGAGCCCAACGCCCGCCAGCGACTTCAACCCACCCGAGCGGCGAGATGCCCCGCGCAAGCCCAAGCTTGCCACCGTATCGCTGGCAGGCTGCTTTGGTTGCCATATGTCGCTGCTCGACATTGATGAGCGTCTGCTGCAACTGCTGGAACTGGTGGAGTTTGACCGCTCGCCGCTGACCGACATCAAAACCATTGGCCACTGCGAAATTGGCTTGGTCGAAGGCGGTCTGTGCAACGCTGAAAACGTGCACGTGCTGCGTGAATTTCGGGCCCATTGCAAAATTCTGGTAGCCGTGGGTGCCTGCGCCATCAACGGTGGCTTGCCGGCTCAGCGCAACCAGCGTGATGTGGGCCAAATGTTGCGTGATGTGTATTGCCGCCGGCTGGGTGGCAATGCTGGCAACCAGGTTCCCAACGACCCCGAATTGCCCTTGCCACTGAACCAGGTGCACCCGATCCACGAGGTGGTTCATATCGACTATTTTTTGCCGGGCTGCCCGCCATCAGCGGATGCCATCTGGGTCTTTTTGACTGAACTGCTGGCCGGTCGCACGCCCCAACTGAGTCATGACCTGATCCACTATGACTGACCACACAAGGAGTTCGCATGAGTTCTGAGCTGGAAACCGCCGCCAACCCGCAAGCCCTGCGCCGGGTCGCGATAGACCCGGTGTCGCGTGTCGAGGGCCATGGCAAAGTCACCTTGTTACTGGACGACAACAATCAGGTTCAACAAGCGCGCCTGCATATTGTCGAATTCCGGGGCTTTGAGAAGTTCATTGAAGGCAGGCCCTATTGGGAAGTGCCGGTGATGGTGCAGCGCCTATGCGGCATTTGCCCGGTGTCACACCACCTGGCGGCGGCCAAAGCGCTTGACCTGGTGGTGGGTGCGACACCCGTCAGCGCCAGCGCCCAAGCCGTGCGCCGCCTGATGCATTACGGGCAGATACTGCAATCGCACGCCCTGCACTTCTTTCATCTGTCATCGCCAGACTTGCTATTTGGCTTTGATTCGGCCGTTGCGCAACGCAATATCGTGGGCGTGGCACAAGCCCATCCCGACATCGCAAAAAAAGGGATTTTGCTGCGCAAGTTTGGCCAAGAGATCATCCGCATTACCTCTGGCAAACGCATTCACGGCACTGGTGCCGTACCGGGTGGCATCAACAAACTGGTGACGCTCGACGAGCGTAACGCGCTCAAGCAGGACTTGCCCCAAATGCTGCAGTGGGCGCAGGATTCAGTGGATATTGCCAAGCAGCTACACGCGCAAAATCCGGCGCTGTACCGGCAATTTGGCAGTTTTCGCTCCAACTTGATGTCGCTGGTGCGCGCCGACGGCGCCATGGACTTGTATGACGGCGTGCTGCGGGTGCGCGATGCCAATGGGCTAATCTTGTTTGACGGCGTGAGCGACCAGCTTTATCTGGATTTAATCGCAGAAGAAGTGCGCTCCTGGACTTACATGAAGTTTCCCTATCTGCGCAGTCTCGGACGCGAGCAGGGCTGGTACCGCGTGGGCCCGTTGGCGCGGGTGCAAAACTGTGATTTCATTCCCAGCCCTCGCGCTGAAGTTGAGCGCCAGGCCTTTGTTGCCTGGGGCAACGGTGAACTGGTTCACGCGTCATTGGCTTACCACTGGGCCCGCATGATCGAGATGCTGCACTCGGTCGAAGTCATCTCCGAGCTGCTGGACGACCCGGCCTTGCTGTCGGGTAATCTTGTTACCACCGGCGTGCGCCAGCGCAGCGGCGTGGGCATCATTGAGGCACCGCGCGGCACACTGATTCATGACTACGAGGTGGGCGATGATGATCTGGTGACACGCTGCAACCTGATCGTCTCAACCACCCACAACAACCAGGCCATGAACGAAGCCGTGCGCTCGGTGGCGCGCGAGTACCTGGACGGCCATGAACTCACCGAGGGGCTGCTCAACCACATTGAAGTCGCTATTCGTGCCTACGACCCCTGCCTGTCCTGCGCCACCCACGCCTTGGGACAAATGCCGTTGGACGTGACCCTGCTGGCCGCCGACGGCACGCTGCTGGCGCACGTTCAAAAGGCATGACCACCACCCCACCGGCCGTGCTGGTGCTAGGCTGGGGCAACCTCAGCCGGGGTGACGATGCGCTAGGGCCCATGTGTCTGGCAGCGCTGCAAGACCACTTGCCAGAGCACCTGCAAGGCGGCGTCGAGTTTCTGGAGGACTACCAGTTGCAGATCGAGCATGCGCTGGACTTGGTTGACCGCAAGCGGGTACTCTTCATTGATGCCAGCCTGGACTGCCCCGCGCCTTTTGAGGTGAGCGCCCTGCAGCCTCGGCGCGACACCAGCTTCACCAGTCATGCGCTGTCACCGCAAGCCTTGTTGCAGGTGTTTTGTGATCTGCGCAGCCAACCACCGCCACCCGCCACCCTGCTGGCGATTCGCGGTCAGGCCTTTGAGCTAGGCCAGGCCATGAGCCCATCAGCCCAAGCCAATCTGACAGCGGCACTGGTCTGGGCCTTGGACTGGCTGCAGTCCAGCGCCCCCTAAAAACCCGTTCGATCCGGATTCGCCGAGCGTGCGCTGTCGAACAGACCGCGCAGCGCAACCGTCCTATTCTTGTTGTTGAGCATTCGCCACAGCGCCAACAAAGCGCTTTGGCAGGTGTGAAAAACCACTTTTAAGGACATCCATCATGACTGAACTCAACAACATGGGCAGCGCTGTTGCCCGCACGGTCGACCAAGCCGAAGCCAGCGCTCACAACGTCTACAACCAGGCAGTTGACGCGGCACGACCGGCTATGAAGCAGCTCGCAGCGGGTGTTTCGTCAGCCATAGATCGGCTTGAGGCAGGCGGAGAAAGCCTGAAACACGCGCCCCAAAAAATGACCAAAAACCTGCGCATGGCGGTACGCGAGCAGCCTTTGGCGGCAGTTGGCGTAGCGCTGGCGGTTGGCTACTTGCTGAACTGGGCCTTGCGTCGGCGCTAGTCCCACATTGCCCTTCAACCAGGAATCACCATGAAAATAACCCACCCACCCGTGATGCTTGCAAAAGTGTCAAGCTTGGTGCTGGTCGCAGCATTGTTTGCAAGTTTGGGCGGCTGTGCCACGCAGCCAGTACCGAATGTGCAAATGGC
>JBBQZI010000253.1:0-4095 GCA_038207855.1 Burkholderiales bacterium | reverse complement strand
CTCCACCGGCATGTCGGGATGGCGCACCAGGTTATGCGGCTGACCCATCAGCTCATCGGTGGAATAACCGCTGGTGCGCACAAACGCGGCATTGGCATAAGTCAGGCAACTCTGCGTGTCGGTGGTGGACAACAGGGTTTCAGAGGCCGGAAACTCGAATTCTCTCTGGGTGACGGGCAGGTTGTTGCGCATGGTGATTCCTAGGGTGAAAGAGGCAGGGCAATGGTTGGCAATCGGTTAAATGCAACCTAAATTGAACCTGGGCTGGCCACATGCGTAGCCGGTGATGTAGGCGTAGCTGGTGCGCGCATCCTGGCCCAAATCGAGCAGGCTGATGGGGCGCTGCTGCCAGGGTGCGAAGTCGATACCGACGGGGTCACTTGGCCCAGGCACGCCTTGCGTCAAATCACGCAGTACCATGCCCCACTCGGCAAACACACGCTGCCTGGCCGCACCCTCGATGACGACCCGCACCCCGCTGTGGCGCCGGTCAGCCTTGATCTTGTCCAGCAATGCGAGGACGGCATCGCGCTGGCCTTCGAGCATCTGCATAAAGTAGCCGTCCTGCACGACCAGACATCCAGTGATGCCATTGGCGAGATTAGCAGTGCGGGCCGCCTGCAAGATGGTCTCTAGCGTCTGACTCGGCAGCTGCACCGCCTGGCTGACATAGATCACAAAATAAAGGCCAATCTGATCGCCGGGCAACATCTCTTTTTGCTCCCGCTCCAAGGTGTCGATGAAGACCTGCTCGGTCAATGGGCGGTGAAAGTAATAGCCTTGAATGAAGTCGCAGCCCAAAGAGCAGAGTTCGCTCCGCTGGGCACTGTTCTCTACCCCTTCGGCCACCAGTTTGAGCCCCAGTGCCCGCCCCAGCCCGATCACGGCACGAATCACGGCGCGGCTTTCTGGACTTTTGTCAATACCATCGACAAAAGCCCGGTCAATTTTGAGCACATCGACCGGCAAACGTGTCAATTGCGCCAGCGACGAGTAGCCGGTACCAAAATCATCCACCGCCACCCGCAGCCCCAAGTCGGCCAGGCGACGCAGCACGCGAAGGTTGGTTTCGACATCCGCCATCAACGCCGTTTCGGTAATCTCCAGCAGCAGGCGCGCCGGGTCCGCGCCGGTTTCCAGCATGATGGCGGCAAACTCATCAACCAGCGTGGCGGCATCGAGCTGGCGCGCCGACAGGTTGACAGAGAGGTAAGGTGCTTGCTCGCCCCAGCGCCGGTGCCAGTCGGCTGCAGCACGGCAGGCTTGCCGAAAAACCCAAGTCCCAATCGGTACGATCGAACCGGTCATTTCGGCAATCGGGATGAAGATGGCGGGCGAAATTTCGCCCTCTGGCGGGTGCCAGCGCAGCAACAGCTCAGCCCCCATGATGCGGCCACTGTCAGCGGCAACGATGGGCTGAAAGCGTACCGACAGCTCGTTGCGTTCAATCGCGCTGCGCAGGCCGTTGGTGATGGTCAGGCGCTGGCGGGCCTTTTCCTGCAAGCTTTCGTTGAAAAATTGCCAGCCGTCGCGGCCTTTTTCCTTCACCGCGTACATGGCGGTGTCGGCCGAGCGCAGCAAGTCGTCGCTGGCATGGGTGCTGCCATTGCCAATCGCCACGCCGATGCTGGCCGTCACCAGCAGCGCCGAGCCATGAAAGTCGGTGGGCAGGCGCACGGCATCGTTGATGCGCTCGGCCAGCACCGACATGGCCAGCGGCTGCTCGACTTGCTCGCACAAGACAACGAACTCGTCCCCGGCCAGCCGGGCCACGGTATCGCCTGGCCTGACCTGCGCGATCAGCTTGGCCGTCACGGCCTTGAGCACGGCATCGCCGGCATCGTGGCCATGGGTGTCGTTGACCAGCTTGAAGCCATCCAGGTCGATGAACAACAGCGCCACGCTGATGCCGCTGCGCCGCGACCTCTGCAAGGCATGAGTCAGGCGCTCACGAATCAACGCCCGGTTTGGCAGGCCGGTCAGGGGGTCGTGGGTAGCGCGCCGGGTCAAGTCATCTTGGGCCTTTTTGCGCTCGGTGATGTCGCGCATGGTGACAGCCAGCAGCCAGTCGCCATCGACCAACACCTTGGCAATCGAGGCTTCAACCGGAAAAAAACTGCCATCCTTGCGGTAGCCCATGACCTCGGAGCGCCCAGCCATGCGGCGCTCGGTATCGATGCCCGCGACAAATTGGCGCAACAGCTCCGCGTGGCGCTGGCGAAAATGGGGCGGCAGCAACAGGTGGACGGACAGCCCGAGCAACTCGCCCTCGGTATAGCCAAACATCTGCGCCGCACCCCGGTTCGCTTCGGTGATGAGGCCGTTGGCATCGGTGGCCAAAACCGCCATGTCAGCGATCGACAATATGTGCAGCGCCGTGCCCAGCTTGTGCCGGGCAGCGCCCACTTGCGCCGCCAGCCGGGCGGTGACTTCGGGCGTGGACGGTGATTCGTGCAGCGTGGCCGAACGCATCTGGGCCTGGTAGCGCTCAGGAATGCGGGGGCCGTTGAGGCCAAAGTGCTCGACGATTTGAAAGGTGCCATCGGCTTGGCAGCACGCCAAAAAGGTGTTGACGCTGGCGTGGTGGGTGTCCCGGTCCATCTCGACCAAGCCTTGTGGGGCGGCGACGCGCACCAGCTCAAGCATATTGACCAAGGCTTCAGCCTCGGTCGTACCGGCCATCTCGGCCGCATTGGCAAAGGCGTGTACACACAGGTAAGCGCCTTCACCAAAATTGGTCAGCACGCCGTTGCCGTGCGGCCAGATACCGTCGATGCCGCTGTGGCGCGCCAGGCGCTGCAGGTAGTGCCGGTTCTCGGCGGTGTCGAGCGACATGAAATAGCTGTTGCAGGAGTAAAACCCCTCGCGCACCATTGGGGGCAGCTGGCCCACCATCATCTCGTCGTAATGACCCATCACCACTGCCATGTGGTTTTTCAGGCCCAGCGCAGAAAACCCGGTTAGCAAGGCCACCTGGTCACTGCCGGCGAAATAGGGCACAAACACGTCCGCCCCGGAGCGGGCCACTTGCGCCAGCAGCCGGTCGATATCGGCCGAATCGGCACCAATCTCCAGGTATTCCTCGCCCACCACAGTGCCACCGAGCTGTGCCAAAGCCCGCTTGGCCGCATCAATTGAGCCGCGCGGCCATTCGTAGTTGTTACCCGCAAAAAACATCTTCAGGCCAAAGCGCCGGGCCATGAAGGGAATCATTTTGTCAATTTGCTGGTTCGGCAGCGCGGCAAAATGGAAGAAATAGCGCCCGCTGATGCTTCCCTCGTAAAACGAAAAATTCAGCAGCGGGATGCGCCGGGGTTCGGCGACCTGCGCGGCCACGGCGATGCGCGAGTTGGACAACAGGTTGCCGATGATGGCGACGCAGCCATGCACATCAATCAGGCGCTGCGCCGCTGGCACGGCGGTTGCTGGCAGGCTGCCATCGTCCTCAATGATGAGTTTCAGGGGCCGCCCAAGCACGCCACCGCGTTCGTTGATTTCATCGCAGGCGATCTGCGCTGCCCAAACAATTTCTGGACCATAAAGGGCGACCAGACCCGTCAGTGGTGGCATCAAACCCAGGTGGATGCTTTGCATAGTTATCTAACCAACGTGTGATGCTGATCCGAACAACCTTCAGGACTAAGCTTGCAGGGGTGCCAATGTCCTGGCAGCCAACCCACTTAACATGCGCGGCGCTGGGCGCACTGGCAACATCGCTCTGGCACCGGGTGCTGGGCGCTTGACTGGAATGGCTTGCGCGCTGCTGTGGTCTTGCGCATCATCAAGTTTGAAAACCGCCATGGTTGTCACCAGCGCCTGCGCCTGCTCGGTCAGGCTGGACGCAGCGGCGGCCATTTCTTCTACCAACGCGGCATTTTGCTGCGTCACCTGGTCCATTTGCGTCACCGCTTCACCCACCTGCGACACGCCCAGCGCCTGCTCACGGCTGGCGGCGCTGATCTCGCCCATCAAGTCGGTCACGCGTTTGATGGCGCGCACCACCTCGGTCATGGTGGTGCCGGCTTTGTCAACCAGCGTGCTGCCCTGATCGACCCGCGCCACGCTGGAGTCAATCAAGGACTTGATCTCTTTGGC
>JBBQZI010000252.1:0-4174 GCA_038207855.1 Burkholderiales bacterium | reverse complement strand
ATGCGAGAAAACGACCAGGGGCATGGTTCCGGGTGCAGTCGGTGTGGTGGGTAGATACAGCTTTGCGGGTACACGGCGTTGGCGTTGGCTGTCGATCCAATCGAAGCTTTGGGCGCTGAAGAGCGAGGCGTTGATTTCCAGCGCTTCGGGGATGGAAGTTTGTATTTCTGCCGCCAGCGGCTCCTGCCCTTGGGCGCTTGCGCCAGGGTTGCTAAGCGCCGTGGTACCCACCAGAAGTGCGCACGCTGAATAGATCAACTTGCGATAGAGGGGCATGTGGTTAAGAGGATTTGTTTTCATAAGGTGGATGCGCATGCTAAACCCGGCACCAAGGTGCCAGGTCAAGACAGTTCAATAACCCTGATTAGGGGCACCAGACTACTTGACATGGCACCTTGGTACCGGGTTTTTAATCCATGGATTGACACAACCCTTCTGGAGAATCACTTTGGCCAACGCCCCCACCATCCAAAAAACAGCCCTCATCACCGGTGCGTCTTCCGGTATCGGGAAGGCACTGGCCACCCAATTCGCGCAAGACGGCTACCAGCTCGTGCTGGCAGCCCGTGGCGTAGCCAAGATGCAGGCCCTGGCCGATCATCTGCAAAAGCAGTTCAAGGTGACCGTCACCGTCATTGGTGCAGACCTGGAGACCAACGATGGTGCAGCACGGCTGCATGCCGACATCAAAGCGCGCGGCATCGTGCTGAGTGCTTTGGTCAACAACGCCGGGTACGGTGCTTTCGGTGAGTTCAAAGATTCTGCGCTGGCGTCTGAGCTGGCCATGATGCAGCTCAACATGAACACGGTTGTGGTGCTGACCAAGCTATTCCTGCCCGATCTGTTGGCGACGCAAGGCAAAATTTTGAACACCGCCTCCACGGCGGCCTTTCAGCCAGGCCCGTACATGGCGGTCTACTACGCCACCAAATCATTTGTTTTGAGCTTCTCGGAGGCCATAGCCTCCGAGCTGGAAGACACCGGCGTCACGGTGACGGCGCTGTGCCCCGGCCCGACCGCATCAGGCTTTCAGGACAAGGCTGACTTGGGCAATTCGGCGTTGGTCAAAGGCAAGAAACTACCCACCTCCGAGGAAGTGGCCGCTTTGGGCTACCGGGCTATGCAGCGCGGGCAACGGGTCTACATCCCTGGATTCGTCAACTGGGCCATGGCCCAAAGCATGCGCTTCACGCCGCGCAATTTGGCTACCAAAGTGGTCAAGACCTTGACCAAACCTGTCGCATAGTGCCCTCACCATGATCAACAACATGAGCAGCTACTTCGTCGCAGAGAAGCAAGAGAGCGTGATTTTTATAGTCGTTGGCCTGCTGGCCATTGGCCTCAGCATCTGGCTCTGGATGAACGGGCACCGCCTGAAGTCCATGGCCTATCCGCTGGTGGTCATTGCGTTGATGCAGATCGTGGTGGGTGGCTTGGTCTACCTGCGCACCGACGCGCAATTGTCCACCTTGAGCGCGCAGCTGCAGGTGAACCCTGCGGCGTTCAAAGCTGAGGAGAGCACCCGCATGGAGACCGTCATGAAGAACTTTTCGATCTACAAGGCGGTCGAAATGCTGCTGCTGATCGTGGGTGTCGGGATGATTGCTTTTCTGCAGCGCTACGACATGGCAGCGGGCATTGGCGTCGGGCTGGTCTTGCAGGCCGCCTTCACACTGACGCTGGACATCTTTGCCGAGGCCAGAGGTGCAGACTACTTGTCTGCGGTGCAAAGCATTCCAATCTGAGGCCCCATAGCGCAACATCTCCTAGCGATGAGATGGATGCTGATAACGTTATCTCAACGCCGACTATTCGTAGGATCGTTGTGCATTCACGTATCGGTCACGTTCGATAAGAAAAAATCGGCCAAACACCAATGCTGAATGACCCTTCCTGGCCCCTTGGGGAGAGTTCACCCCAGCAAATTGGGCGCTCGTTTTTTAAGCACACTTTCCTTGAGAATTTTGTTAGCCAATGTCCGGTTTAAGTCAATTGGATCGAGGGTCGCTACGTCGCCTTTGGGTCGATTGTGTGAGTTCGCCACACCGAAGTTGGGGACCCGCTTTCGCAGCAAAACCGACAGTCACCTGATAACAGATTGCTAGCCTTCAATGTACAGCGGGTGTCGACACGCTAGACCGTAATGTTAAGCAGAAACTCCCATGAACTCATCTGAAATTTATCAGGTTTCCGGCTTGAAACCCTTATGAATATTGCGCTGGCAGCTATTATTTTTGAAATCCAATCCAGTAAGCCAGGACGATCAGGCTGATCACCACGCCGAGCCAGCCCCAGAGCAGCCTGCGCCACATCACCGGTGCTTGGCGCAGCCCCATGAAATAGTCCACCACCAAAGCACCTTTGAAAAACGCCAGGCCAAACATCACCAGCACGGGCATGAGCCCCAAGGCAATCGCATCGGTGCGTTGGCCCAGCCAGTAGGTGACACCGGTGGCCACTGCCAGCACCATCCAGACCAGGTTGGCGGTATTTTGAAATGTTTTCATCGCATCACATACATCAAAGGAAACAGCACAATCCACAGCAAATCCACCATGTGCCAGAAGGCGGCGCCGGTCTCCAGCGCGTGAACATCATGGCTGCCGTAGGCACCCTGCCAGGTTTTGAATGTCAGGATGCCCAAAAACACCATCGCCGCCAGCACATGAAAAAAGTGAAACCCGGTCAGCAAGAAGTAAAACATGTAGAAAGTGTTGGTGGATAAATCCACCCCGGCTGCGTACTTGGCCGAAAATTCCCCGAGCTTGAGAACGACGAACGCCGCACCGCAGGCTTGCGCACCCAGCAGCCAGCCGATACCCATGCGCCGGGCATCACGGGAGACTGCTTGCACGGCTCGCACCACACACCAACTGCCGGTGATCAGCAGCAAGGTGTTGATGGCACCTTTGCTGGCATCAAGCGTGTGTTGCGAGGCATTGAACAAGGCCACGTCCTGCGTGCGGGCAAAGGCAAAAGACAAGAACAAAATGGCAAAAGCCAGCAGCTCCGCCAGAATAATGATCCACACCGCCAAGTCGCCCGCCAGATGGCGTGGAGCAAACGATTGCGCGGCGCTGATTTTTGTGTGTGCGTCCGTGTGCGCCTGAGGGGCAACGATAGTGGCGGGGATTACGGTAAAGGTGGTGTCTGGCATGGCGTTGGCAACTGTAGTGCACCGGCACGTCCAGCGCCTTGAACTATTTCAACTCTTCAGGGTGTTTTGGGGTTTTTGCGGTGATCGCTGAGTGCGGCGGTGTGCAGGTGCACCGCGCCTATACTGGCCGTCACTTTTTAACAGCCTGGCACCGACTCACGCGCCAGCCTCACCCCCGATGCCCGGCTACCTGACCAAAGAAGAGAGCATCTGTGTAGCGGGTGCGCCCAAGCTCATCATTCGCTCGCTGCTGGACCGCCAGCAGTTTTACGACCCTAGCGGTGAGGCCGCGCGCTTGGGTATTTCATCGGCGGTTTGGCCGTTGTTTGGGATGCTGTGGCCTTCAGGCGCTGAGCTGGCGGCCTGCATGGCGCTGCGCCCGGTGCTGGCGGGTGAGCGCATTCTTGAAATTGGCTGTGGCTTGGCACTGGCCAGCCTGGTGGCGCACCGTCGCGGTGCCGACGTGACGGCGAGTGACTGTCACCCGCTGGCCGCCCATTTTTTGACTGAAAACCTGCGCCTCAACGGGCTCCCCACGATGAAGTACCGCCAGGGGCAGTGGGGCGCGCCGCTGGCAGGCTCTGATGACGGCTATGCTGAGCTCAACGATCGTTTTGACTTGATCATTGGCAGCGATGTGCTTTACGAGCGTGATGACGAGGGCTTTCTGGCGCATTTCATCAATAACCACGCCGCCGCCGTGGCGCAGGTCTGGATTGTTGACCCGCATCGCAGCAATCGCCCGGCCTTCAACCGTCGCATGGCTGAACACGGTTTTGCCGTGATCGATACCCGGCTTGATCGCGTTGCCACACCCTTGCGTGCGGCCTATCGCGGCCGGCTGTTGCAGTACCGCCGCTGCGCCAGCTAACGTGCGCTACACCCGGATCTAATTCAGGGCCTGCTTGACCGCTTGCCCCAACTCGATCACGGCCATGGCGTAGTAGCTGCTCCAGTTGTAGCGGGTAATGACGTAAAAGTTGTCGGTGCCGGCCACGTAGCTGGGCGGTGCATCGC
>JBBQZI010000251.1:0-4189 GCA_038207855.1 Burkholderiales bacterium | reverse complement strand
GACCATGCCGATGAAGGTGCCGCCAAACAATAGTGCGCCCAGCAGGGTGGCGACCAAGCCACCCACCATCACCGGCAGCAGGATGCCGACAATTTGCAGCACGGCGGCCAGAATCAGCGCGTTGAGGTCGCCGGTGCGCCGGGCGATCAAGTCCCAGTTGATGCAGGCCGGTGCCGCGCCCAAGCCAATCGCCAGAAACGCCAGGTTGCCTTGCCCGGCCAGCCCTGGCAGGTGGTTGACGATGGCCACGATGAAGGTGGCGCTGACCACATAGCCAAACCCGGCACAAAAATACGCTGCCATGAAAATCCGCAGGTACAGCGTGCTGGGCGGCTTGTCGAGCATTTTCTGGCCGCTGGTGGTCAGGCCGCTGGTGTCCGGGCGTGGCAGCCAGGCCAAAGCTGGGACGGCCAGCACGCAGCCGATGGCGGTGAAAGCAAACCACTGTTCGCGCCAGTCCAGCGCCGGGCTAAAAAAACTGACGGCGGCCGCGCAGCCCGCAATCCCTAAGCCAATGCCAGCAAAGTGGATGCCCAACTCGCTGCGGTGCTGATGGCGTATCAGCCAGTTCAAAATCAGCCCGGTGCCCAGCAACATGCCGGCCGCGCTGGTCAGCCCGGCTACATAGCGCGACAGCGCCCAGATGAAAACATTGGTGGTGAGTCCCATCACCAGCGTGCTGACAATCGCCAGCACCATGCCGATGCGGTAGAGCTTGTCCTTCAGGACCAGGTCGCTGATTTGTGACGCAATGATGGCGCCGCTGAGGTAGCCGGCGTAATTGATGGCGGCTAGCCAACCCGCCGCCGCCACCCCTAGCCCAGCCTGCTGTTGCATCAGCGGCAGCAGCGGTGTGTAAGAAAAACGCGCCACGCCCAGCACCAGAATCAGGCTGAAAATGCCCGCGCTCAGAACCTTCAAGCGCTGCGTAAGGGCTTGGCTCATTCCAGTAGCCCGGTGCGACGAAAAACTTGCGTTGGATTGGGTGACATGCGTGGACCTGTTTTTGAGAGCATGCCCGATGGTAGCGGTACACCGTTGCGTCAGGATAGTCCTGTCATTTGAGTATTCACTGATGTTACGCAGTCAAGGCCACCAGCTTGTCAACGAGGGTCGATGGTGGCATGAGTCACAACCCAATCACGCGGTTTTTATCAGCGCAGTATTACCTGTCAAATATCCTTTGGCAACAGGTCAAGCGAACTGTTCAATCGGTCTAGCGTGACGATGGCGCGCTGACCTTTGATGACACGATTCAGGAAAAAACGTGGACTGAGGAGCACGAGTTGATGTACTGGCAGTTTGACCATTGCAGTGGTCGCCCGGTTGCCTTCAAGTTCGTAAGCTTGACCATCACCAACCAGCGCAACAGCCTTTGCGCTTTGTCGCAAGCGACTCAGGGTGTCATTGCGGCCGCTGGGGAAAACTCTTCAAAGGCGGCAACCGCACTGGCGGCATACATCAGCGACGGTCCACCACCCATGAAGGTGACCACGCCCAGCATCTCAGTGATTTCCTGGTGTGTCACGCCCAGTTTGACCAAGGCCTGCATGTGAAACCCGATGCACGGTTCACAACGTGCGGCGACACCGAGCGCCAAGGCAATCAGTTCTTTGGTCTTCTCGTCAATGGCACCTTTGGCCGTAGCTGCACGAGCCAGCGCGCCAAAGCTGTCCATGACTGCTGGCGTACTGGTATGCAGAACCGCCAGGCCTTTGGTGGCGTCTTGCGTCAGTTCAAGAAATTTGTTGGCGGTATTGGACATGGTTGTCTCCTTAATTCAAAGTGAAGTAGCGCCGGACTGAGTGGCGCAGATGAAATCAACCAAATGCGAGAACAGAAGCTATCGCAGATATTGAAGCCGTCATGGTGCCGGGCTAACCTCTAACCGTCGGTGCGGTGAAGCACACAAACGCCCGACGCGGTCAAGCAGCCGGCTTACGCGGGCATCTCACACACGGCGTGGCCAAAGGCCTCTACCTGCGCCCAGTCGGTGAACTCAATCACCGCTTTGGGGTCGGTTGGGCCGTGTGTCATGCGCATGATCAGGCGGATCATCTGGCGGTCAAACCAACCGTAGCTCGGGTAGTCCAAGCGGCCGGCAAAGACTGCCAGCAACTGAGGTTTCCAGTTGATTTGTTTCAGGAATTTTTTCAGATACGGATTGGTGGCAGGCGTATTTTTATCGGGCTTGCGTGCCACGATGTTGACCGAAAAAAACGCGCTGGGCCGGCTTTCCAGCAGCGCCTGGTTGTCGGCAATGAATTGCGCCACTTGCGGTTGGTGGTGACCATAGCGAATGCTGGCCCCGATGACGATGCGCTCAAACGCCGCCAGATTGAGCGCGCGCGCCTGGTCAATGCTGACCAGCGTGACGCGCTGGCCCAACATCGTCATGACAAACTTTAACCGCTCACAGATGTGCAGCGTGTGGCCATCGGTGCTGGAATAGGCCAGCAGGGTGTAGTGGGTCAAACTATTGGCGGTGTCATCACGCATCGGTCAGTCATCACTCAGGTTGTCGGGCTTGTAGAGCGCCGACAGCCGGGTCTGGGTGTCGGCGCTGACGGGTGCATAGTGCGAAAAAGCCATGCTGTAAGTGCCCTGGCCGCCGGTCAGGGATTTCAGGCGGCTTTGGTAGTCGCCCAGTTCGGCCAGCGGCATCTGGGCGCTGATCGCCACGGCACCGGCCGGGCGCGGTTGGGTGCCGGTGATGTGGCCGCGCTTGGCGGCCAGGTCACCCGTCAAGTCGCCAATGTTGGCCTCCGGTGCCACCACTTCGATATTGACCAAAGGCTCCAGCACAATGGGTTTGGCTTGGCCAACCGCATCGAGCGTGGCTTTGCGGGCAGCCGCTACAAAGGCCACCTCTTTGCCATCAACTGCGTGGGTTTTTCCGTCATACACCGTAACTTGGAGGTCATGTAGCGGAAAACCCGCCAATGCGCCTTCAGCCAAGGCCTGGCGCACGCCCTTTTCAACCGCCGCCATGAAGACGCCAGGAATCGCGCCGCCCTTGACGACATCGACAAATTCAAAACCCGCCCCACGTGCCAGTGGTGCCACCCGCAGCATCACTTCGCCAAACTGGCCGGCGCCACCGCTTTGCTTTTTATGCCGGCAGTGGCCCTCGGCATTGCCGGTGATGGTTTCACGGTAGGCAATTTGCGGTGTGCTGGTATCGAGCTCAAGCTTGAATTGCTGCTGCAGGCGCAACATCTTGGCGCGTAGATGCATGTCGCCCAGCCCGCGAATCACGGTCTCATTGGTGCCAGGGTGGCGCTCAACCTTGAAGCAGGGGTCTTCCAGCTCAAGCTTGTGCAGCACCTCAAATAGCCGTTGCTCGTCACCTTTGCGTTTGGTTTGTACCGCCAGGCCCTGCATCGGCTGCGGAAAAATCAGCGGCTTGAGATGGATGTGTTGATCGTCGATGGCATCGTGCAGCACGCAGTCAAATTCAAGCTCATCCACCTTGGCCACCGCGCCAATGTCGCCCGGCACCAGCGCCGCTACTTCGACGTAGTCTTTGCCCTGCAGGCAATACAGGTGGGTGACCTTGAAGGGCCGTTTGGCCGACCCGACGAACAGTTGCGCATCTTTGCGGATGGTGCCCTGGTGCACCCGAAACACCCCCAGTTTCCCAATGAAGGGGTCGACCACCACCTTGAACACATGCGCCAGCACATGCAGCGCGTCATCGGGCTGGGCGGCAAACGCTTCGGGCTGCTGGTCTGGCACGTTGCGGTAAAACGTCGGCGGATTGCTCTCGGCTGGATTGGGCGCCAGTTTGACCAGTGCATCCAGCAGTTGCGGCACGCCAGCCCCGGTTTTGGCCGACACAAACAGAATCGGAATCAGGTGCCCGGCACGCAACGCCGCTTCAAACGGCGCGTGCAGTTCTTGCGGGCTGGGGTCTGCGCCGTCTTCGAGGTAGCGCGCCATCAGGGCATCGTCTTCTTCCACCAGTTGGTCGATCAGGTCACGGTGCGCGGCCGCCACGTTGGCAAAGTCACTGTCACCATTAGCGTGGCCGAGCAATTCGACCACGTCTTGTGCGTGGTGGGTCGGCAAGTCCAGCAGCAGGCATTGCTTGCCAAAGCGCTCGCGAATGTCGGCTACCAGCGCCGCCAGGTCGATGTTGTCGGTGTCAATCTTGTTGATGACCAGCATGCGGCACAGGCCGCGCTCA
>JBBQZI010000250.1:0-4225 GCA_038207855.1 Burkholderiales bacterium | reverse complement strand
AAGGTGGTGGTCGGCAATATACCGTGCAACGGCTTCGCACACCAGCGTGTTGACACTTTGGTGGGAAGAAATTCTGGCTCGAATATCGGTGGCGCTGATGGCCATGGACGGCAAAATTAGATGCCGGAAACGCGCCGGATTGTAGCCTTCAGCGTCAAATCGGGTGCTAGCCCCTATGGAATGTGCGCGATCAGCTACACAAATTATAGCGGCTTGAAGAATCTCCTGCCACGCCTTCCAGGTTGACAAGGCGTGCGCCTGGTCTGCGCCCATGATGACAAACAATTCAACGGGCCCGAGCTCAGACTTCAGCTCTCGCAGGGTATCAATGGTGTAGCTCGGGCCGCTGCGCGCAATTTCACGTGTATCCACGCTGACATTGGGCAAATGCCCAAACGCCAGTTGCGCCATGGCCAGCCGATGGTCGGCCGGCGTTAAGGCTCTGGGCTTGTGCCAGGCCTGACCAGTTGGGATGACCCTGATCTCGTCAAGCTGCAATTGATCTCGGGCCGCCTCCAGCACGGCCAAATGCGCCAAGTGTGGCGGGTCAAAAGCACCGCCCATGATGCCAACCCGACGTGCCTTGACAGCACTGTGCATCAGAGCCAGTCCTTGCGCACCAGAAATTGGCTGTACAAGTCCGCCTCGGGTGTACCCGGCTCAGGAATCTGCTGATAGGCCCAGCTTACCAACGGCGGCATCGACAGCAAGATGGATTCGCTGCGCCCGCCCGATTGCAAACCAAAGTGCGTGCCACGGTCCCACACCAGGTTGAATTCCACGTAGCGGCCACGCCGGTAGAGTTGAAAGTCGCGCTCGCGCTGACCGTACGGGGTGTCTTTGCGACGTTCAACAATCGGCAGATAAGCACCCAAAAACGCATTGCCAACCGACTGCATCATGGCCAGGCTTGGCGCAAAGCCCAATTCAGAAAAGTCGTCAAAAAAAACACCGCCAACGCCGCGCTGCTCATTGCGGTGCTTTAAAAAGAAATACTCATCGCACCAGGTCTTGAAGCGCGGGTATTTGTCCTTGCCAAACGGGAGCAAGGCCGTTTTGCAAGCTTGGTGAAAGTGAACGGCATCTTCTTCAAAGCCGTAATACGGGGTCAAGTCCATGCCGCCGCCAAACCAGCAAACCACGCTGCCGTCTTTGGCCTTGGCCGAGATCATCCGCACATTCATGTGGACGGTCGGCACATACGGGTTACGCGGGTGAAACACCAGCGACACGCCCATCGCTTCAAACGGCGCACCCGACAATTCCGGCCGGTGTTGGGTAGCAGACGGCGGCAGTTTGGGGCCCGACACGTGCGAAAAACCACAACCGGCGCGCTCAAACAAGGGCCCACCTTCCAGAATTTGTGTGATGCCCTGACCTTGCAACATCTCGCCTGCCGGTTTTTGCCACGCATCGGTCAAAAACGCTGTGCCATCCAGATCAGCAATCGCACCGGTGATGCTGGCCTGCAAATCGCGCAGGTACTGGCTAACCGCATCGGCAGCACTCGCAGGATTCAACGCGTCGCTCATGATGCTGCGCTTTTAATAGCACGATATCCAATATCGTTGCGGTATTGCATGCCATCAAAGTGAATGCCAGAGGCGACCTCATAGGCACGCTGCTGGGCCAGACGGACGTTGTCAGCCAGCACAGTGACGCACAGCACGCGCCCACCCGAGGTTTGCAGCGCAGCATCAACCAGCGTTGTGCCGGCATGGAACACCACCGCATCTTCAACCTCTTTGGGAATGCCGGTGATGGCATCACCTTTGCGCGGGTGCATCGGATAGCCATGGGCGGCCAACACCACACCCAGGGCGGTACGGCGGTCCCACTGCAACTCCACCTGATCGAGTTTGCCGTGTGGCCCCGGTTCGGTGGCCGCCATCAGCACATCAACCAAGTCGGTTTTCAGGCGCATCATGATCGGCTGGGTTTCCGGGTCACCCATACGGCAGTTGAATTCAAGTGTTTTGGGCTTGCCCTGTGCATCGATCATCAGGCCGGCATACAAAAACCCCGTAAACGGAATGCCATCTTTTTCCATGCCTCGAATGGTCGGCAAGATGATGTCTCGCATGGCTCGGGCATGCACATCGGGCGTCACCACCGGCGCCGGTGAATAGGCACCCATGCCGCCGGTGTTGGGCCCCTGATCACCCGCCAGCAAGCGTTTGTGATCCTGGCTGGTGGCCAGCGGCAGTACGTTTTTGCCATCGACCATCACAATAAAACTGGCCTCATCACCGCTCAGAAACTCTTCAATCACAACACGCGCGCCGCCCAGGTTGTGGCTGACGCCCAGCGTGTTGTCCAGCAGCATGAAGTCCACCGCCTCATGGGCCTCTGCAACCGACATCGCCACCACCACGCCCTTGCCGGCCGCCAGGCCATCGGCCTTGACGACAATCGGCGCGCCTTTTTGGTCAATGTAAGCGTGCGCTTGGGCGGGATCCGAGAAGGTCTCAAACTCGGCCGTCGGAATGCCGTGGCGCTTCATGAAAGCCTTGGAAAAAGCCTTCGAGCTTTCCAACTGTGCGGCAGCTTGCGTGGGGCCGAAGATGCGCAGGCCGTGTTTGCGAAATTCATCGACCACACCTGCGGCCAATGGCACTTCCGGGCCCACCACTGTCAGCACTATCTTGTTGCTAGCTGCCCACGCGCACAGCGCTGGCACATCGGTGATGTTGACGTTTTCAAACTGCGAATCCAGCGCCGTGCCGCCATTGCCGGGCGCAATGTAGATTTTGTGGGTTTTGGGGGATTGCGCCAGTTTCCAGGCCAGCGCATGTTCACGGCCACCGCCGCCAATCACGAGTATTTTCATAGGGTGTTGGTGTCGATTTCAGCGTTGTGATAAACCTCTTGGACATCGTCGAGGTCTTCAATGGCATCGAGCAGTTTTTGCATACGGGCGGCATCATCCCCAGTTACTTCAATCGGGTTTTCGGCGCGCATCGTTACCTGGGCATCGTCGGGGGTCAAGCCAGCGGCCACCAATGCGTTTTTGACCGCCTCGAACTCTGACACCGGCGTGATCACTTCAATCGCACCATCGTCATCGGTGATCACATCATCGGCACCGGCTTCAAGGGCTATGTCCATCACTTTGTCTTCGCTCACGCCCGGGGCAAAAATGATCTGGCCGCAATGTTTGAACTGAAACGCCACCGAGCCTTCGGTGCCCATGTTGCCGCCGAATTTGGCAAAGGCGTGGCGCACTTCAGCCACCGTGCGCACCTTGTTGTCGGTCATGGTGTCAACAATGATGGCCGCGCCACCAATGCCGTAGCCTTCGTAGCGAATTTCTTCGTAAACAATACCTTCGACGCTGCCGGTGGCCTTGTCGATGTTGTACTTGATGCGGTCAGCCGGCATGTTGGCCGCCTTGGCCCGGTCAATGGCCAAGCGCAGGCGCGGGTTGGTGCCCAGATCGCCACCACCAGCGCGCGCCGCGACCGTGATTTCACGAATAATGCGTGTCCAGATCTTGCCGCGCTTTTCGTCCTGACGGCCTTTTCGGTGCTGAATATTGGCCCATTTACTGTGTCCTGCCACGTCGAAATCCTTCAAAAGTTCGTTACCCTATCGGCCTGATTGTACTTTTTGAGCCCGCCATGTCCGAACCTATCCTGATTGCCCAACACGGCCAGACACAATGCTTTCTGCGTCCCGACAAAGCCAACCGCCACGGCTTGATCACCGGGGCCACCGGCACCGGCAAAACCATCACGCTGCAAACCATGGCCGAAGGCTTCGCACGGCTTGGCGTGCCGGTTTTCATGGCCGACATCAAGGGGGACCTGACCGGTATCTCACAAACAGGGTTTTCTACGCCAAAACTGGCTAAAGTCCTTTCAGAACGTGCGCTGACTGCTCCTGAATTCGAAGCATTTTCAGCCACCTTATGGGATGTGTTTGGCGAACAAGGCCACCCGGTTCGGGCCACCGTCAGCGATCTGGGGCCACTGTTGCTGGCGCGCATGCTCAACCTGAACGACACGCAAGCGGGCGTGCTGCAACTGGTGTTCAAAATCGCCGATGACGCTGGCCTGCTGCTGCTCGACATGAAAGACCTGCGCGCCATGTGCCAGCACGTCGGTAACAACGCATCAAGCTTCACCACCGAGTACGGCAACATCAGCGCGGCCAGCATCGGTGCGATCCAGCGTGGCCTGATGCAGATCGAGCAGCAAGGTGGCGACAAGTTTTTCGGCGAGCC
>JBBQZI010000249.1:0-4225 GCA_038207855.1 Burkholderiales bacterium | reverse complement strand
CACCGCGAAAGTTCTTGCGCTGGCCCGGATCGTTGAGCACTTTGCTGCTGCGGTCCTTGAAGTCCTGCGTCGGGTTGATGGGAATGACTTTGCTCATTTTGCTACTCCTGCGGTGTGGCATAACAGCACCACCAGTTCACGTGGGCCGTGGGCGCCGTAGGCCAGGGTTTGCTGAATGTCTGCCGTCTTGGACGGGCCACTAATCAGCAAGGCATTGGTTGGCATACCGCTGGCCCAGCCTTCAGCCGTCATGGCCGAATAAAAGTCAGCATGAATGGTGGCCACGTCCAGCAGCACAAAGTGCGTCGATGGCACCAGCGACATCAAGCGTGGCTCAGCCGGTGTTGGCCACAAAATCAGACTACCCGTTTCGGCTACGGCGCTTTTGGCCAGCGTCAGAGAGGCATCAATGCCATCAAACAATTGGTCTTGCCAGCCATCAATCGGTTGCTCATAGCGGATGATTTGCAAAGTCTCGGGTGCCTGTTGCGCCAATGCCTCACCGTGGGGCGTAGCTGCGCCAATCAGCATCTGGCGCAAGCCTTTACTGGCCGCAACTTGCAGCAACACAGTTGCCCAGTTGTCTGGCGTGACATCATGGATTTCGGTGTGCACCGCTTCCAGCGCGACACGCAAACGCGCCGTGCGCTGCAACACGTCTTCCTCACGGCGATGGCCATCAAACCAGGCCGCTATATCGGGCAGCGCCGGTGAGGTTGGAATGGCGGTGGCGCGCAGCTTGGCCAGAATGCTGTCGCGCGCGCTCATGACTGCCCCTCGGTAGTGCGCTTCCACAGGAAGCTGGCCAGGTGCTCACCTGGCAACGTCAGTAGGTTGCGGCCGGCAATTTCATCCTGCTTGGCCGCCCGCCCGGTGATGTTGAGCAGGCAACCGCAGTCGGCGCTGACAACGCATTGCGCCCCGGTGTCCTTGATGGCCGCAACCTTATCGGTCACGATCGCTTCTGAGATTTCGGGGTGCAGCAATGAAAAAGTGCCGCCAAAGCCGCAGCATTCTTCAATCCGAGCCTGCTGCACCACGTTGACCTGACCCAGTGTGTCGAGCAGGGCTGAGCTGGTTTCGTGGGAGCCCATCTGACGGCGTGCATGACACGAGGTGTGCAGCGCCACGGTGCACGCTTCGCCCAGGTCTTCACGGTTGAAATTGACCACATGCACCAAAAACTCGCTGAGCTCATAGACCCGTTCAGACAATTCAACTGCTTGCGCGTGCAGCACCGGATCGTCAGCAAACAGATGCGGATAGTGCAGCCGCATCATGCCGCCACAAGAGCCCGACGGCACCACCACTGGCCAAGGCTTGGTAAATAGCTTGAGCTGGTGCAGCGCTACCGCACGGGCTTCATCCGGGTAGCCACTGCTGTGGGCTGGCTGGCCGCAACAGGTTTGCTGCTCCAGATAATGCACGCGAATGCCTTCACGCTCCAGTAGCCGCACCGTATCAAGCCCGGCTTGCGGCGCGAACTGGTCAATCAGGCAGGTTGCAAAAAGGTATACGTCAGCCGGTTTGGCCGGGTAGCTTCGTTGGGTTGGGGTCCATGTCTCCATGCGCATCTCCGTAATTTGTGCGTGAATTATTGACCGCTTCGCCCGCTCTGCGTGTGAGCATTTTTCAAGGGCATTGAGCAGCATTCAAACTGATTGGAGAAATGGGCAGCTACCGGCGAACCGTGTTGTGTTTCGGTGTTGAATTCCCCCGCTGTTTAGAAAACCCCTACTAAATTGTTGCAATGCAACAAAAATAGCTTGCGCATGCGCGGGATAACCCTATAATTCAAACCATGCTGCACTGCAACATGAAACGAGATCAGACTCAGTGACGGCGCAGATACCCTTTTTTAAAACTATTGGAGAAATGATTATGTTGACCGTAGAACAAGTTCTGGCTTCGCAAAAAGCAAATGTTGAAACCCTGTTGGGCCTGACAACAAAAGCCTTTGAAGGTGTGGAAAAAATTGTTGAGCTCAACATGATGGCCTCCAAAGCGGCTTTGGCTGAAACTTCTGATAGCGCCAAGGCGCTGTTGAGCGTCAAGGATGCACAAGAGTTGATGGCTTTGCAATCAGGCCTGCTGCAGCCATTGGCTGAAAAGACCGCTGCTTACAGCCGTCACCTGTATGAAATCGCCACGAGCACCTCAAGCGAATTCAGCAAGGCTGTTGAAGTCCAAGCGGCCGAAGTACAGCAAAATTTCGCTGGCATGATTGATGCTGCTGCGAAAAATGCACCGGCTGGTTCTGAGACCGCAGTTGCCGCAATGAAAAGCGCCATGGCTGCTGCCACCAATGCTCTCGAATCCGTGCAAAAAGCTGTCAAGCAAGCCACTGAAGTGGCTGAAACCAACTTCAACGCAGTGGCCAGCAATGCGACCAATGCAGCCAAGCCTGCTGCGAAAAAGCGTTAATTTAACGTTTGCGTAAGAACGCTAACGTTGCACCGATAGAAAATTAGCGAAAGAACTCTAAATAGATAGGGGAAACCCTGAGATACTTCGTTAAGTTGAAATTTTTTGAAATCCTCGGGTTTCTTGCAGGTTGTCTCCTCGGGTCCTTTCGAAACCAATAGGTTCAGGGATCCCTTAAGGGTTGGTCGTAAGACCAACCCTTTTTTTTCACTTAATCGTCGACCGAAGCACTCCAGCGGTCGCCCCAGCCGCCATCACGCATGTTTTCGGTATCACGCCGATCGCGCTTGGTGGGGCGGCCTGCCAGCATAAGTGCGGGCTCCGGGGCCAGGCGGCGTTGCTCGGCAGCTTGCTGTCGTTGTTGGATCGACTCTTCGGTTTCTTTGAATAGCAAGGCTGCAACCGTGGCCGGACCACGTTTGTCGCTGATAGCCAGTACCGTCACGGTGCGGCTGATAGCGCCCATGCGTAGCTGCACCATGTCACCGGCCTTGACTTCGCGCGCCGGCTTGACGGCCACTGCGTTGATCAGCACGCGGCCCTTGTCAATCTCGTCGCTGGCCAGGCTGCGGGTCTTGTAAAAGCGGGCAGCCCACAGCCATTTGTCGATGCGAAGTTTGTCCATCGGCGTTTACAGCAGTTTTTCTATGGCAGAGACCAGGCTTTTACTTTCCGGGCTGGTGGTGCTGTTGTAGCTATCCACCACTCGGCCGTTGCGGTCAATCAGGTACTTGTAAAAGTTCCACTTTGGGGTCGTGCCGCTTTCTTTGACCAATTGCACATACAGCGCGTTGCGTTGCGTGCCGGACACCACTGTTTTGGAAAACATTGGAAACTTGACGGCATAGGTGTTGAAGCAAAAATCGGCAATTTCCTTGTCGGTGCCAGGCTCCTGCTTGCCAAAATCATTGGTGGGGAAGCCCAGTACCACCAGGCCCCGATCCTTATAGCGGGCGTAGAGCGCCTCCAAGCCTTCGTATTGGCCAGTGAAGCCGCAATAGCTGGCGGTATTGACCACCAGCAGCACCTTGCCCGCATATTGGCACAAGTCTTGGGGTGCTTCGTCTTGCAGGCGGTTGAAGCTGTGTTTCAAGATCGCCGGGCAGGCCACAGGTGGGGTGGACGCTGCTGCTGCGGCTGCGGTTTGTGCACTGGCGAGCGAAGATACGGTCAGCAGACCGGCGGCCAATATCGTTTGAAAAATCTGCATGCTGAGGACTCCCAAAAAAGCTTGATGAACACCAGTTTAGCCAGTTGCTGATAGCTTTGCTGGTGCCAGTGGCAAGCGCTTGCGTGGCGCAAGAGTCTCCTCAGAGGCTCGAATCGGCCGCAGCCAGGCGCCACAACGATGTCACTTCTTTGGCGCGTGCCTGGTGCAGCGCATCGTCACTGTCAGTGATCTTGGGGTGCAGCGGCTTGGTATCGATGCGGCTCACCACGCGCAGGCCATTGGCCTCAAACGCGGCCAGCAGTTCTGCGCGTGTGCGCAACTCCAAGTGCTCGGCCAAGCTGGACATGATCAGCCAGCCTTCACCTTTGGGTGCCAAGTGGGCGCTCAAGCCCTGCAGAAAGCCGGCCAGCATTTTGCCACCTTCGTCGTACACCGCGCGCTCCAGTGGCGAGCCTGGTCGTGCCGGCAGCCAAGGCGGGTTGCAGACAATCAGCGAGTGAAGTATTTTATATTATCATTCCCAACAAAAGGGAGAAAGTTGTAAGAATGCAACTTTCAAGACCTTCAATAAAAAGCGTTAATGATTCTATCAACTATATATTGTTTTCCGAAGTGCGACAAAATTGTGAC
>JBBQZI010000248.1:0-4265 GCA_038207855.1 Burkholderiales bacterium | reverse complement strand
ACAATATTCCAAGCCCTGGCTCTAAGAGCATTGGTTCAAGGAAATATAAAGCCCGGCGAACACGGCAGACAACTTAATTGTAGGGGCTCAGCGGGAAATCTGGACGTAAATTTCATTGGCTTTAACCATGCCCAGTTCCATTCGCGCCTTTTCCTCGACCATCTCCAAGCCTTCCTTAAGGTCGCGCACTTCTGCTGTCAATTGGCTGTTGGCGACCAATGCCTGCTGATTGTGCTGATTTTGATCGTTCAATTGCGACCGCAGCTGCAGGACTTTAGGCACGCTACCCCGGCCAAACCACAACTGACCGTGAAAAATCACGAGCAGCGTAATCAGCAATGCCGGAACAGCGCGAGCTCCCATGAAACGACTTACCTCAGGTTATAGAACGCAGAGCGACCTGGATAGGTGGCGATGTCTCCCAAATCTTCTTCGATGCGCAACAGCTGGTTGTATTTGGCCATGCGATCGGAGCGACTCAAACTGCCGGTTTTAATTTGACCAGCATTTGTGCCAACCGCGAGATCAGCAATGGTCGAGTCTTCGGTCTCGCCAGACCGATGGCTGATAACCGCTGTGTAACCCGCCCGCTTGGCCATCTCAATGCAGGCAAGGGTTTCCGTGAGTGTGCCAATCTGGTTGATCTTGATCAAAATCGAGTTGGCAATGCCTTTGTCGATGCCTTCCTTGAAGATTTTGGTGTTGGTCACAAACAGGTCATCACCCACGATTTGCACGTTTTTACCAAGGCGATCGGTCAATATCTTCCAACCGTCCCAATCGTTTTCAGCCATGCCGTCTTCAATGCTGATGATCGGGTACTTGTCAACCCAGGTCGCCAGCATGTCTGTCCATTCGGCAGCATCCAGCACCAAGCCTTCGCCTTCGAGGTGGTATTTGCCGTCTTTGTAAAACTCGCTGGCCGCGCAATCCAGGCCAATGGCGATCTGCTCACCCGCTACAAACCCGGCTTTGTCAATGGCTTGCAAGATGAGTTGGATCGCTGCTTCATGGCTTTCCACGCTGGGTGTAAAGCCGCCTTCGTCGCCCACTGCAGTGCTCATCCCTTTTTCGTCAATGATCTTTTTCAGTGCGTGAAAAACTTCGGCTCCGTAACGCAGGGCTTCGCGAAAACTCGGGGCACCGACCGGAATGATCATGAACTCTTGAATATCGAGGTTGTTGTTAGCGTGCGCACCACCATTGACCACGTTCATCATGGGCACCGGCATTTGCATGCCACCCATGCCACCAAAGTAGCGATACAGCGGCAGGCCGGACTCTTCGGCAGCTGCGCGCGCAACCGCCATCGAAACCGCCAACATGGCATTGGCACCCAGACGCGACTTGTTCTCGGTGCCATCCAGGTCAATCAGGGTTTTGTCCAAAAAGGCCTGCTCTGATGCATCCAGGCCCAGCACGGCTTCAGAAATTTCGGTGTTGATATGTTCAACCGCTTTGAGTACGCCCTTGCCGAGGTAACGGGTCTTGTCGCCATCCCGCAGTTCGATGGCTTCACGGCTACCGGTTGATGCGCCAGATGGCACGGCAGCGCGTCCCATGGTGCCGGACTCCAGCAACACATCACATTCCACAGTGGGGTTACCGCGTGAATCCAAAATTTCACGTCCTACGATGTCTACGATTGCGCTCATTGGTTTCTTTCGGTTAAAAACAAAGGGTAATAGTTTCAGAAATAAATTGCAACGGTGTTAGGCCGCAAAATTTTGTTCCAGAAAACCGTTTTTCTTGGTGACTTCATCCAGTGCCAGAAGTGTTTCCAGCAATGCTTTGATGTGCTTCAGTGGGACTGCATTGGGCCCATCGCTCATGGCTTTGTCCGGATTGGGGTGGGTTTCCAGGAACAGGCCTGCGATGCCTACAGCTATTGCTGCACGTGCCAACACCGGCACCATCTCTCGCTGCCCGCCACTGCTGGTGCCGTGCCCGCCCGGCAACTGCACGGAATGTGTCGCATCAAAGACGACTGGCGCACCGGTCTCGCGCATGATGGCTAGGGCGCGCATGTCACTCACCAGGTTGTTGTAGCCAAAGCTGACACCGCGTTCGCAAGCCATGAAGTTGTCTTCATTCAGGCCTTTGTCCCGAGCAGCGGCACGCGCCTTGTCGATGACATTTTTCATATCACCGGGTGCCAGGAACTGTCCTTTTTTGATGTTGACCGGCTTGCCCGACTGGGCTACGGCCCGAATAAAATCAGTCTGGCGGCACAGGAAAGCAGGGGTTTGCAGCACATCCACCACCGAGGCCACTTGGGCAATTTGGTCTTCAGAATGGATGTCGGTGAGTATCGGCACACCCAATTCACGCTTGACCTTTGCCAATATTTCCAAGCCCTTCTCCAGCCCTGGGCCGCGAAAAGTATTGCCGCTGGAACGGTTGGCTTTGTCAAAGCTACTCTTGAAAATGAACGGGATTCCCAGGCTGGAGGTGATCTCCTTCAAGGTGCCCGCGGTGTCCATTTGCAACTGTTCAGATTCAATCACGCAGGGGCCGGCGATCAAGAAAAACCGGTGCTGCAAACCAATGTCGAAGCCACACAGCTTCATCAGGCCACCGCTTTCAATTGGCTGGAAATGTTTTGATGGTCGAGTGCTGCGCGAATGAACGCGTTAAACAGCGGATGACCATTCCAGGGCGTTGACTTGAACTCTGGGTGAAATTGCACGCCGATATACCACGGGTGAACGTCCTGGGGCAGTTCCACAATTTCAGTTAGATGCTCTCGCTGCGTTAACGCCGAGATCACCAGTCCGGCTTTTCGCAGGGTATCCAGGTAATGAACATTGGCTTCGTACCGATGACGGTGCCGCTCGGTCACCACATCGCCGTAAATTTTGTGCGCCAGCGTGTTCTTTGCGACGTCAGAGCTTTGCGCCCCGAGTCGCATCGTGCCGCCCAGGTCTGAGCCTTCATTGCGCGTCTTGATGGTGCCGTCTTCGTCTTTCCACTCAGTGATCAAGGCAATCACCGGATGCGCCGTGTCAGGGTTGAATTCGGTGCTGTTGGCATCGGTCAACCCGGCAACGTGGCGGGCAAATTCAATGGTGGCGACCTGCATACCCAGACAAATGCCCAGGTAGGGAACCTTGTTTTCACGGGCAAAGCGCGCTGCACAAATTTTGCCTTCTACCCCACGTATGCCAAAACCACCTGGCACCAAAATGGCATCAAAATTGGCCAACTGGGCGACGTTGTCTGGTGTGATGGTTTCAGAGTCGATGTAGGTAATTTTGACGCGCACATGGTTTTTCATGCCGGCGTGGCGCAGGGCCTCGTTAAGCGACTTGTAGCTGTCGCTCAGCTCGACATATTTGCCCACCATCACAATGTTGACATCACCTTGCGGGTGCGCGGTCTCATAGACCAGATCGTCCCAACGCTTGAGGTTGGCAGGTGGTGTGTTCAAGCGCAATTTGTCACAAATCAGACCGTCCAGCCCTTGCTCATGCAGCATGCGCGGGACCTTGTAAATCGTGTCCACGTCCCACATCGAGATCACACCCCATTCGGGCACGTTAGAAAACAAGGATATCTTGGAGCGCTCTTCTTGCGGAATCGGCCGATCAGCGCGGCACAGCAAGGCATCAGCCTGAATGCCGATTTCGCGCAGCTGCTTGGCGGTGTGCTGCGTGGGCTTGGTTTTGAGCTCGCCCGCAGCGGCAATCCACGGTACATAGCTGAGGTGCACAAAGGCACTGTTGTTGGGTCCTAATAGCAGACTCAACTGGCGCACCGCTTCTAGAAATGGCAACGATTCAATGTCGCCCACGGTACCGCCAATTTCGACAATCGCCACATCAACCGCGTCAGGTGTGCCAAAACCTGCGCCGCGCTTGATGAAATCCTGAATTTCATTGGTGACGTGGGGAATGACCTGAACGGTTTTGCCCAGGTAATCGCCACGGCGCTCTTTTTCAAGCACGCTCTTGTAAATTTGACCGGTGGTGAAGTTGTTGGCCTTCTTCATGCGCGTTTCAATGAAGCGCTCATAGTGGCCTAAATCGAGGTCGGTTTCGGCTCCATCTTCAGTGACATACACCTCGCCATGCTGGAAAGGCGACATGGTTCCGGGGTCGACATTCAGGTAGGGGTCAAGCTTAATTAAAGTGACTTTGAGGCCGCGCGATTCAAGAATCGCAGCAAGTGAGGCGGAGGCGATTCCCTTGCCCAGGGAAGACACCACACCGCCGGTGACGAAGACAAATTTGGTCATGTCAAAGAGAGCTTGCAAGCTCACAGAG
>JBBQZI010000247.1:0-4372 GCA_038207855.1 Burkholderiales bacterium | reverse complement strand
TCGCCGGGCGTTGCGCGGCATTGATGCACCAGTGACTTTGCTCAAAGGCGCGGCCTATTTGATGGCCAATTTGCCACCAGCACGCGGGCGATTGTTTGCCGACATTGACCTGATGGTGCCGCGCGAGCAAATCACCGCAGTGGAGTCGGCGCTGTTTGCGGCAGGCTGGATTTGTGAAGAGCGCGATGCCTATAACCAGCGCTATTACCGCGAATGGATGCATGAAATTCCGCCGCTGCGCCACGTGCAGCGCAATACTTACATTGACTTGCACCACACCATCACGCCGCCTACCTCGCGCTTCAATGTGGATGGCAGCAAGCTGTTGGCACGCGTCGAGCCATTGAGCGGTCACGCTGGACTGTACGTGCTGGCACCAGCCGATATGGTCTTGCACAGCGCGGTGCACTTGTTTCAAGAGGGTGAGTTTGGGCATGGCCTGCGCGATCTGCTGGACCTCAATGACTTGTTGTTGCATTTCGGCAAAGGCGATGGTTTTTGGGATGACTTACTGAACCGCGCTGATGCGTTGGGGCTGCAGATTCCGCTGTTTCATGCACTGTTTCACATTCGCCGCATCCTGGGCACCACCACACCCGTGCATTTACAAAGCCGGGTTGAGCGCCTTGGACCCAATCCGTTTTCCCGTATCTTGATGGCTTGGATGTTGGGCTTGGCGCTGCGACCCGATCACCCCAGTTGTAATACCCGCATGACTGGCTTGGCGCGCTGGCTGTTGTATGTTCGTTCCCACGCTTTGCGTATGCCGCCACAATTGGTTCTTCCACACTTGCTGCGCAAAGCCTGGATGCGCCGCTTTCCGGAGAAAAAACATGAATAAACGAAACGTCATCTGGTGTGTATTGGCGATAGCAGCAACTGCGTTGCCACTGGTGCCTACCGTGGCACGGGCCGATTTGCCCAGCACCATTGCCCAGGTCAAACCGGCCATCGTCATCGTCGGCACCTATCTCGAAACCGACAGCCCACGCTTTCGATTGCGCGGCACGGGTTTTGTGGTCGGTGACGGCAACCAGGTGATCACCAATTTACATGTGTTGCCAGAGACGAAGGAGGCCACAACCAATGCCGAGCTGGTGGTGCAGGTGCGCGTAGGTAATGGTGAATTTCAGATGCGCCCGGCAAAGTTGCTGGAGCGCGATGACCACCATGATCTGGCTTTGTTGCACATCGACGGGGCGGCTGTACACGCGCTGAACTTGAAAGACTCCGCCACGGTTCGCGAAGGCGATGCGGTAGCGTTCATGGGTTTTCCAATTGGCGGCGCGCTTGGTTTTTCGCCGGTGACGCACCGGGGGATGATCTCTTCCATCACGGCAGCGGCACTGCCTACGCCAACCGCCGGACAATTGAATGCGAAAGCCATCCGCAGCCTGCGGGCAGGGGCGTTTGACATTTTTCAACTCGATGGCACGGCCTACCCCGGCAACAGCGGCGGCCCCTTGTTTGACCCGGAGACGGGCGAAGTGCTGGGCGTGGTGAACATGGTGTTTCTGAAAGGCACGCGGGAATCAGCGCTGACCAACCCATCAGGCATCAGCTACGCGATTCCATCGACATTTGTGGCGGAGCTGCTGCAGCGTGTGCGGTGATCGGTTGCTGGAAATAGATGACTTGATTGCTATTATTTAAATAGCTCTCTGCGCTTGTTCCATAAGGGCTAGAGGTCTAAAACATACATAAAAAAAGCACTGGATACCAGTGCTTTTTTGTTGATCGTTCGAAGTCGGAATTAAACGTTTTGTTGCTTACGGCGGCGTGTAGCGACAAAGCCCATCAAAGCCATCCCCATGAGGGCCAGGGAACCTGGTTCGGGGACTTTGCCGGAAGGACCGCAGACACCACTAACTGCACTGCTGCACTTAGCTCCCGCGACAGCATAGACTTTGAAAAAATCATTGCCCATATCGAACTGTCCGCGGGTCTCTCCAGCGCTCACATAACCTGAGTTGTAAGCACTAATCAACCACCAACTTGACCCTAGTCCACTGGAGTTAACGAGGTTGTAGGGAGTGGTCGTATCTTTAGACATATCACCATAATTGCCCACAAGCTCCCATCCATTCATAGAGGCCGCGGACTGACCCACCAGGGGTGTCGGGCTTCCTGTTGGGGTAACGCCATTACCACCTACCCAACGAAACAATGAAATGTCAACTGTGTCGGTAGGTGTGCTTGATTTGTTATCTGACACATACCCCAGAGCGATTTGACTCAGTGCCACACTAGTGGTTCCAAAGTTTAGAAGTACGGCTTCAGTATTTTCATTGTTGTCTATCGCGTGAAAAGGTGTACCGCTGTCAGTGCCAGTGTACATACCCTGACCATTGCCTGAGAAATAACTAAGAGTGCCAGCAGCCCATTTTGCATTTGTTCCGAAACCCGAATTACCGGTGCCGTTAGCAGCGTATACGCCGGTCATCGCTAAGGAGGGATCAGTTGACGTTGATGCAGCAACATTCGTCACGACGTTTTGGTTTAAGTTCCAAGTTGAAGCTGCAAAAGCCGCCGGTACCGCCACCACCAATACCACTGCTGCTATCAATTTGGTAACTAAGGCAATTTCAAAATTTTTAGTCGTCATGATCTTCACCTATGGGCCGGTTAAACGGCGCTGTAACTTGCTTATGACAAGAGTAAGCAATAACTGAGCCTGATTTTAAATATCCTTAAAAATCATGAACTTATCATCGGCTTGTCGAAAATTTATAGATCGTTTGTAAAAAATGTCGACAGTTTTTGGTTGCCAATCTATTTCAGGCTATTTACCAACTTTTCAGCCTCAACGCGGCTTTCAAAAGCTGATCCAGTCTTGATGGCTGCGTCCAACTCGTCTCTGGCTTCGATTTTTCGCCCGGTCTGCGCCAGCACCACCGCCAGGTGGTAGCGAATCTCGGGGTTGCCGGGCTCGCGTAGGCGGGCATCGCGCAGCAGTTGCAAGGCGCGCGCGGTCTGGCCGTTCTGGAACAGCGCCCAGCCCAGGGTATCGGTGACTTGCGCGTTGCCAGGGGCCTTGGTCAGCGCCATCTCAGCCGTTTTGATAGCGGCAGGGTCTTTCAGGCGCAGTTGTACGTTGGCCAGATTGTTGAGCACTTCAACGTCGTCCGGGTTGATCTTCAGGGCCGCCTCGTAGCTGACTTTGGCCAGGGTGAAGCTGCCAGCGCGGGCGTGGCCGTCTGCCAGCGCTTTGCGCACGATGAGGTCTTTCGGATTGGCTTTTAGCCATTGCTCGGCCAGTTGCAGCGCGGTCTGGCTGTCAGCTTGCGTGGTGAGGGCAGCAAACAGCCGCATCAGCGAACCGGTTGAGGGCTCGGCTTGATGCGCTCGGCGAAAGGCATCAATGGCAGCAGTCATCTGGCCCTTTGCCAGCGCCACGTCACCCTGCAAGCTGTAGCCGATGGCCCGTTTGGGATTGGATGCGGTGATGTCATGGGCGCGTTTTTCGGCCTTGACAAGGTTGCCTTGCCGTAGTTCAACCGTCACCATCAGGGCCTGAGCGGCTAAATTGTCAGGGCTATTTGTCAGCGCTTTTTCCAGGCTGTACGCGGCACCCGCTGGGTTGTCAGCGGCCAGTTGCAGGCCGGCAATGGCAACTTGCTGGGGGGCGTTGTACTCGGCGTACCGGGTGGCGCTGTTCAACGTGGTTTTGGCACCTGCTATATCGCCATTGGCCAGCAGGGCGCGGCTGTAGGCCAGCAGGGTGGCCAAGTCGTCGGGTGCTCTTCCTGCGGCATGCTTGGCCGCTTCCAGCGCTGGGCCGAGGCGGCCATAGCGCAGGTGAAAGTCGATTAGCGCCAAGCCCCAGCGCAGGTCTTTGGTGTCTGCCATGTCACGGGCTTTTTCGAGCCAGCGCTGGGCATCGGCCTGCTGGCCTTTGCGGTCAGCAATCAGGGCCAGCTCAAACATGGCTTCGGTGTTGTTGCGATCAGCCTTCAAAATGTCGTTGAGCCGTGCTGTAGCTGCGTCATAGGCCTTGGTGGCACTTTCTAGTCGGGCCAGATTGAGCTTGGCACTCACCAGTTTGGCATCCAGCGCAATGGCTTTCTCAAACGAGGCGCGCGAAGCGGTTACGTCGCCAGACTGGCCCTTCGCCATGCCCAGCAGGTTATGAAAACCCGCATTGCCTGGCTGCAGCTTGACCAGTCCTTCAGCCACCGGAACTGCTTTGCGTGACTGGCCGCTGCGCAGGTACAGTTGAACTAACGCTGTGCCGGCCTGGGTCTGGCGCGGGTCTTTTTTGTAGGCGGTTTCCAGTTCAGTGATGCCGCTGGCGGCCTGGCCACTGCCGATCAGGCTCAGGCCCAGCGCGGTGTGAAATGCCGGGTTGTCCTGCGTTTTAAGGGCTTGCTGC
>JBBQZI010000246.1:0-4397 GCA_038207855.1 Burkholderiales bacterium | reverse complement strand
CGCACCAAATACTCTTTTTCCATCACCGAGTCTTCACCAATCAGCAGGCGCGCCACACGGCCGTCTTGCGTCAGCACCAGCAAACCGGTGGAGTCAATATCAAGGCGGCCGGCAGGCACCAGGCTTTTGAGGTGGCTGGGGTGATAGAAAAAGCGCGCGTTGTCTTCTTTCCAGCGGTTTTGCGGTTGCACCAGCGTGATGGCGGGTTCATGCCCGTCTTCGGCCTGGCCACTGACCAAGCCCAGCGGCTTGTTGATCAGCACAGTGACCTGGTTGGCCTGCTGGCCTTTGGCCTGCTTGTTGATCTCGATTTTCACGTCGGGCAACACCTGCATGCCCATGGTGGCGATCTCGCCGTTGACCGTGACCCAGCCTTGGGAAATCCAGTCATCGGCTTCACGGCGTGAGGCCAGACCGAGCTCGGCCATGCGCTTGTTCAGCCGCAGCGTGCCGTTGGCACCAAAAGCCGAGGTATTGGTTTGGCCGGCCGGAATCGGTGCGCGGCTGGCGCTGGATTTGTCGGGCGGGGTGGCGCGACGAAACGCCGGGCTGGTGGTAGTCGGTGTGGTGGGTTTTGGTGTGTTGGGCATTTTGCTATTTAATTTGTAGCTTGTTGCGCATATTTTACTTGGGCTAGCGGCTGATTATTTATAAAAATACCTGCGTGCGCAAAGCCTGCAGATTGGTCACCCGCAGGCCGCCATATTCGACGGCAATGGCGCCCTGTGCGGCCAGCGTGGTCAGGGCCTCGTTGACGCGCTGGCGCGACAAGCCCACCAGATAAGCCAGCTCTTGCTGGGTGATGCGCAGCACCGCGCCCAAGCCGGGGTACAGCACCGGGTTGAACAGTGCGGCCAGGCTGCGCGCCACGCGGATGTTGGGGTTGTTCAGGCGGTCAATTTCGCGCGCCGCAATGAACTGGCCCAACCGTTCATTGAGCTGGTTCATGACAAAGCGGTTAAAGCCGATCGAGTGGTCCAGCAGCCAATGAAAGGTGTCTACATGCAGGCCAGCCACAAGACTTTTGCGCAGCGCCTGGATGTTGTAACGGTAGGCTTCACGCTTCAAGGCCGTGCCCTCGCCAAACCAGCCGCCCGGTGGCACGCCGGTGAAGGTCATGGTTTGCCCCTCGGCGTTGTCGCTGCTCATTTTTAATAGCCCGTCAATCACGCCAAACCAGTAGGTCACCGGGCGGCCAGTGCGGCACAGGTAGTCGCCGGGTCGGGCGTCGCTGATCTGGAGGTCTTGCACAGCACGCTCGCGCTCGGTCGCCGAGAGCAGCCGCAGCCATGGAATTGCATCAAGTTCAGCCGTGCTCAAGCAGCGACGACGTTGGAAAAGCGTGGCATCTTGTGTCATGTGTGGGTCTTTCTGCCGGCCCAAGTCGATCCGGCCGGGTGACGCTGGGTAGCATGCGGCAATTATGGCGACACCTCGCAGGTCAGCGGTTTGTGTTTAACATGCACCATGAATACACCGATCAAAATTGATTTTGTTTCCGATGTTTCGTGCCCCTGGTGCGTCATTGGCTTGAAGTCGCTGGACGTGGCGCTGGCACGGCTGAGTGACCAGGTGCAGGCGGATATTCAC
Organism: Burkholderiales bacterium; assembly: GCA_038207855.1. Taxonomy (GTDB): domain Bacteria; phylum Pseudomonadota; class Gammaproteobacteria; order Burkholderiales; family Burkholderiaceae_C; genus Rhodoferax. The sequence continues at coordinate 2,807 of JBBQZI010000246.1, read as the reverse complement.
TTTCAGCCCTTTGAGTTGAACCCGGATATGCCGCCAGATGGCCAGGAAATCAACGAACACCTGAAAGAGAAATACGGCTCCACCGACGAGCAACTAGCGCAAACGCGTGAGGCCATTCGCCAGCGCGGTGCATCGTTAGGGTTTGAATTTGGCATTGGCAAGCGCGACCGTACCTACAACACTTTTGACGCGCACCGCCTACTGCACTGGGCAGCCCTGCAAGGCGTGCCCGGCGCCCAAAAGGCACTCAAGCTGGCGCTGTTCACCGCTTATTTCACTGACGGCAAGAACCCCGGATCACATGATGTGCTTCTGGCCGCAGCCACCCAAGTGGGACTTGACCCGAGTGCCGCACAAGCGGTGCTGCAAAGCGATGCTTATAGCGCTGAGGTGCGCGAGCGCCAGCACTTTTACAGACGCCTGGGCATCAACTCGGTGCCAGCCGTCATCCTCAATGACAAACACCTGATTTCAGGCGGCCAGCCGCCCGAAGTGTTCGAGCAGGCGCTGCGCCAGCTTGCCGCTGAGTCCTTCGACTAATCGCCTGACGAGATAAACTTTCGGCTAACTGCCCCTGAAAGCGGTTCCAAAGAGTTGCGACAGGCGACCCGCCACAGAAAAACACCATGACCTTCAAACCAAAAACTCTGGCTTTTACCTTGGCCCTTTTGTTTGCCACCACGCTTTGCATAGCGGACGATGCCGTGATCGGCTATGTCAAGACCGCGCTGGGCGATGCCTCGGTCATACGCAACAGCCAGACCCTGCAGGCCGAGCCCGGCACGCCGGTCAAAGCGGCTGATCTGCTGAAAACCGGCAAACAGGCCAGCATGGGCATCGCGCTGAAAGACAACACGCTGCTGTCCATCGGGCCCGACACTGAGCTGGTGGTTGAGGCGTATTTGTACAACCCGGCCCATGATGGGCTCACCCTCGGCATGCGCCTGAGCCAGGGCACGCTGAACTATGTCTCGGGGATGATCGCCAAACTCAAGCCAGCAGCCGTTTCCGTTCGCACGCCGACCGGCAACATTGGCGTTCGTGGCACGCACTTTGTGGCCAAGGTCAATCCGGAGTAGCGCCATGTCACATCACCCTTTTTCATCCTTCCTGAAACGCGCCGCATGGCTGTTGGCCTGCGGGCTGCTGCTGGCCTTGACCGGCTGCGCCCAAAACTACGTGGTGTTGCTGCCCGACGACGATGGTTCGCTGGGCAAAGTTCAGGTCAGTGGGCCAGGCGGCATCACCTTGCTGGATCAAAAAAACCAGGGCACGGTGATTGGTGATGCTGAAAAGCGGAGCTTTACCGTCAGTGATTTCAAGCTGAAAGAGGACTTTGGCGCAGCGCTGGCCGCCAGCCCCGGCAAACCAGTGCGCTACGTGTTGTATTTCGCTGCTGGCAATGCGGCATTGGCAGCAGCGTCTCAAACCGACATCGACAAGATCAGAGCGGACCTTCGAAGCCGGGCCGGCGCAGACATGTCGGTTATTGGGCATACCGACACCAAAGGCGATGCACAAGCCAACTATGAGCTGGGCTTGGTTCGCGCCAAGACGGTTGCCGCGTTGATCGGCAGCACCGAGTTGTCAAGTGAACGCGTGTCAATCGAATCGCATGGTGAGAAAACCCTGCTGATTGCCACACCGGGCGACACCGATGAGCCGCGCAACCGTCGCGTCGAGGTGATCGTGCGCTAAAACGCGCGGCTGGCTTATTTGCTGCTCAGCACGATCACATCGCCGACTTGACCGGCTTGCAGGCGCGCGAAGTGCATGGCCACCAGCGTATCGGCCGGGCGGGCGCGGGCCAGTTCGGCAAACGCCGCCAAGGCTTGGGGTGACTGCTGTTGCAGCAGGGCAAACGCTGCGCCATAGGCTGCATCAGCCGGTTGATCGGGCTCTAGCGGCTCAAACACCGCAATCGCTTGTGTTTTGCCTTTGAAAATGACTTGCCCAATCGGCCTTGCCGGCCACTCGGGGCACGCCGCCAGAATAAGCCCGGAGGCGCAGACCAGCGTGCCAAAGTGCTTGTTGGCGCTCTCCAGGCGGGCCGCGGTATTGATCGGGTCCCCGAGTGCCCGGTAGTCAAAAATGGCATTGCCGCCAAAATTGCCGACGATCACTTCGCCGCTGTGTACGCCGATGCGGGTCAGGCCAAAGTGAATGCCCTGATCGGCCAGCCGGGCTACATATTGGTTGGAGAACTTGTGCAACTCCCAGGCGCAGGTGAGCGCCCGGCGGCGGTGGTCGGGTTGCACCACCGGCGCTGAAAACGTCAGCACCAAGGCATCGCCCACAATGCGGTTCAGCGTGGCCTGATGCGCAAATGCAATGGCAATCATGCCGTCCAAGTACGCGTTGAGGATGCTCACGGCGGCTGCCGGGTCCCGGCCTTCGAGCCAGTTGGTGAAATCAATCAGGTCGGTAAACACAAAGCTGCATTGCTGGCGTTTGCCACCCAGCTCCACCGCATTGGGATGCTTGATCAGATAACTCACCAGGTTCGGCGACACATAGCGCGAGAAGACTTGTTTGACCCAGCGCTGGCGCTGCTCGCTGAGTCGATGGTGAACAATGCTGGCAAAAACATAACTCAAGACGATGGTCATGCTGGGTGCCACGGCATCCAGCAGCACGCCCTGACGTGCAAAAGCGAGCCACGCCAAGGCCCATACGGTGCCAAGTAGCAGGGCCAGCGCGGAGATCGCCACCAAGGCCGCTCGACTGACGGTGATGAGTCCGATCAGCAGGCCACCCGCCAGCGCCGCCAGAATTTGAATCGCCGTGGCCCAGGACGGGCTTTGCAG
>JBBQZI010000245.1:0-4415 GCA_038207855.1 Burkholderiales bacterium | reverse complement strand
CATGAACGGCCGCCGGCGTGATGTGGCGGGCGTTACGTCTGAATTTGGTGTGCCACCGGCGTTGATGGTGGACTACCAGACGCTGGTCGGCGATGCCATTGACAACGTGCCGGGCGTGCCCAAAGTCGGCCCGAAAACCGCGGCCAAGTGGCTCAATGAATACGGCTCGCTCGATGCTATTGTGGCCAATGCGGCCAACATCAAGGGCGCTGTCGGCGACAACTTGCGCAAGTCACTGGATTGGCTGCCGATGGGCCGCCAGCTGCTCACCATCAAGACCGATTGCGATCTGAATGGCTGGATGCCTGAATTGCCTGCTATGGATTCACTAGCTACTGGCGCAATGAATACGGGGGCTTTGGCCATTTTTTATGAAAAATATGGCTTCAAGGGGCTGGCGCGCGCGCTGGGCGGTGCTGGCAACTTGTCGGCCGCGGCAGAATCAGGATCTGAGGTCGGGGCTGGATCGGCACCGCGCAAAGCCACGCGCGAGCGCGACCTGTTCGACGAACCCGAAGCCATTTTGGTCCCTGTTGCATCGCTTGTCAGCACGGTCAGCTACGACACCATCCTGAGCTGGGACGCTTTTGATGCCTGGCTGGCCAAAATTCAGGCCGCCGAGCTGGTTGCGCTCGACACCGAAACCACCTCGCTTGACGAAATGCGCGCCCAGATCGTCGGCTTGAGCTTCAGCGTGACTCCCGGTGAGGCCGCCTACATTCCGCTGGCGCACCGGTACCCCGATGCACCAGCGCAGTTGCCGCTTGATGAGGTGTTGGCCAAGCTCAAACCGTGGCTGGAAGACGCGGCGCGACACAAACTTGGCCAGCACGTCAAGTACGACCGCCACGTGTTTGCCAACCATGGCATTGAGGTGCAGGGCTACGCGCACGACACCATGCTGCAAAGCTATGTGCTTGAAGTGAACAAGCCACATGGCTTGGCCAGCCTGGCAGAGCGCCACTTGGGCCGCAAAGGCATCAGTTTTGAAGACCTGTGCGGCAAAGGGGCCAGCCAAATCTGCTTTGATCAGGTAGACGTAGCCAAAGCCGCCGAGTATTCGTGTGAAGACTCCGACATGACGCTCGATGTGCACCGTGTGCTGTGGCCGCAGATTGACGTCAACGACAAGCTCAAATTCATCTACGAACTTGAAATTGCCAGCAGCGAGGCGCTCTACCGCATTGAGCGCAACGGCGTGCTGATTGACGCGCCGACGTTGGCAGCGCAAAGCCACGAACTGGGCCAACGCATATTGCAGTTGGAAAAAGAGGCGCACGAGCTAGCGGGTCAACCGTTCAACTTGAGCAGTCCGAAGCAGATTGGTGAAATCTTCTTTGTGCAAAAAGGCTATCCGGTGGTCAAGAAAACCCCCACCGGCACCCCCAGCACCGACGACGAAGTGCTGCAAAAGCTGGCCGAAGACTACCCGCTGCCGGCCAAAATTCTGGAGCACCGGGGCCTGTCCAAACTCAAGGGCACTTACACCGACAAACTGGCGCAATTGGCCAACCCGCGCACCGGGCGCGTCCACACGCACTATGCGCAAGCGGTGGCAGTGACCGGCCGCCTGTCCAGCAACGACCCCAACTTGCAAAACATTCCGGTGCGCACGCCCGAAGGTCGGCGCGTGCGCGAGGCTTTTGTGGCGCCCAAGGGCAGCCTGATTGCGAGCGCTGACTACAGCCAGATCGAGCTGCGCATCATGGCGCACATCAGCGGTGACGCGGCGCTTTTACTGGCCTTTCATGATGGCATGGATGTGCACCGCGCCACGGCGGCCGAGATTTTCAGCGTTGACACGGCGCAGGTGAGCAGCGAGCAGCGCCGCTATGCCAAGGTGATCAATTTTGGTCTGATCTATGGCATGAGCGCCTACGGTCTGGCCAAAGCGCTGGGCATTGACAACACGGCCGCCAAAAACTACATCGCTCGTTACTTTGAGCGCTACCCGGGTGTCAAGCGCTACATGGACCACACCCGCGAACTGGCCAAACAGCAGGGCTACGTGGAAACCGTGTTTGGTCGGCGGCTGTATCTGCCCGAGATCAACTCGCCCAATGGCCCGCGCCGCGCGGGGGCCGAGCGCGCCGCCATCAATGCGCCGATGCAGGGCACCGCGGCTGATCTGATCAAGCTCAGCATGGTCAAGGTCCAGCAGGTCATTGACGAGAAAAAGCTCGCCACCAAAATGATCATGCAGGTGCACGACGAACTGGTGTTTGAAGTGCCCGAGTCTGAAGTGGACTGGGTGCGACATGAGGTGCCAAAGCTGATGGCTGGCGTGGCCCAGCTGCGGGTGCCGCTACTGGCCGAGGTGGGCGTTGGGCCGAACTGGGACAAGGCGCACTAGGCGCCGTGATGCCATGGACCCGATGTTCATATTTGCGATTTCTGCGGGTGTCCTGAGCACCGTGATGGTCTATGTGGCGATGAAAGTCAGCCATCTGAGTGAGAGCCAGGTGCTGGCCGACAAGCTGTCGAAAGCTGAGGCGGACTTGGCCGCAACCCAGAAGACGCTCAAGGGTTACACCCACTACGCCACCTGCCTGGATGCCAGCCGTCAGACCGCCGCCGACCTGCTGAAGGCACCGGTGCTCACGCTCACGCGCGAGTATGTGCAAGTACAGACGCTGGCCAAGGATAAATACAAACTCAAGGCCGATGCCACGGTGGTCGTCAAGTACGCCGTGGAGTTTGCCTTTGCGCTGGATGTGAGCTCGGCGGGGCTGGTGCTGGCCGAACTGGCCAACGGGGTCAGTCTGAAGGTTTCCCGCCCTAGCTTGGTCGGCGAGCCAAAAATCAAGAGCCTGTCCAGTCAGGTGATCTGCACCGTTGATTTGCCCGACAAGCAGGTGGTACTGGCCGATTTGCAGGCCGAGTTTGCGCCGCAAGCCCGGGTCTACGGCACCACCCTGGCGGGTGAGGAGGCGGTGCGCAACCTGTGCAAGCTCAAGGCGATGGACGCTGCACGTGACGCACTGGCCAGGCAGTCCGGCGTGCGACACGTGCCCGCCGTGTTTGCTGACGTCAGGTGAGCCGTGTCATGCTGTGGCTTGCTGGAATCATCCGTCGAGCAGGCCCGCCGCAGCGATCACCTCGCGCCAGGCGGCCAGCTTGCGCTCAAAAGTCCAGCTGGCGTTGGCCGGGCTGGTGGACGGCAGTCGGTACACCGGCAACCCCAGTGCTTGGGTGTGGCGCGCGTGGCGAAAGCTCTCGCCACCGTTGTGGGTAATCACCCGTAAGCGCGGGCAGCGCTGGCGCAGGCTGGCAAAGTCATTGACCAGCGGGTGTTTGATGGCACTGTCCAGACTGCCTTGGCGCTCGCAGGAGGCATACACATCCCACAGGCCGAGGCCTTTGTCGAGCAGCCATTCACTGCGTTTTTCATAGCTGTCTACGCAATCGGCATAAGGGCTAGAAGGCCAAATGGCTTGAAGAATTCGCCAGAAGCTGTTTTGCGGGAAGGCGTAATACTGCTGCCGCGCCAGCGAGCTTGCGCCCGGAAAGCTACCCAACACCAGCAATTGGGTCTGGGCAGATACCAGCGGCGGCAAGCCTTGCAGGCGCATCGGTTAGGCGATGAACAGCGTGGCCGGGCACTCCAAAAGCCCGCGCACCTGCTGAATGAATTCAGCAGCATGCATACCATCGACGACGCGGTGGTCAAACGATGAAGACAGGTTCATCATCTTGCGCGCCACCACGGCGCCACCCACGATCATGGGGCGTTCAACAATGCGGTTGGTGCCAACGATCGCCACCTCAGGGTGGTTGATCACCGGTGTGCTGACGATGCCGCCCAGAGCGCCCAGGCTGGTCAGCGTCAGGGTTGAGCCGGTGAGCTCTTCGCGCGTGACCTTGCCGCTGCGCGCGGCTTGCGCCAGCCGTGCGATTTCTGCCGCGCAGGCCCACAAATCAAGCGTTTGCGCGTGGCGAATCACCGGCACCATCAGGCCACCGTTGGTTTGTGTGGCGATGCCCAAATGCACGGCGCTGTGGCGCGTCAGCAGATCGGCATCGTCGTCATAGCGGGCGTTGACCTCGGGGTGATCGTGTGCTGCCAGCACCATGGCGCGTACCAAAAACGGCAGCAGCGTCAGGCGACCGCGGGTCTTGCCGTATTGACTGTTGAGCTTGGCGCGCAGCGTTTCAAGCTCGGTCACGTCGACTTCTTCAACATAGGTGAAATGCGGAATCCGGCGCTTGGCATCTTGCATTTTTTGCGCGATTTTGCGGCGCAGGCCGATGATCGGGATGGTGGTTTGCACGTCGTTGCCATCAACGGGTGCGCGGGTGCTGCTGCCGTGTGATGCCGTGCGGGCCGCAAACGCTTCCAGATCCGTGTGGGTGATGTGACCCTGCGCGCCGGTGCCATTGATTTGACTCAGATCGAGGCCGAGCGCTTGGGCGCG
>JBBQZI010000244.1:0-4475 GCA_038207855.1 Burkholderiales bacterium | reverse complement strand
GTCACGATCAACTGGCCCTTGCGCGGAATCAAAATATCGTGCAAACCCACCAGCGGCGCCGCCCCCAAGCCAGCCGCCACAACCACGCAATCGGCAGCCAGTACCCCTTGATCAGTCAGCACGCCCACCACCCGGTCATTTGAGAGCAGCAACTGGCGCACCGGGGTGTGCCGTTGCGGCTGCAAGTTGGCGGCCTGCAGCAAGCGGTCAACCACCCGGTAGCCCAGCGCGTGACCGTCGTCGGGCACTTTCATGCCCGCCAGCACATGCTGGCCCAAGCCAGGCACACGCTTCATCAGCTCGGCATGCGTCAGCGGCAGAATGCGCTCATCCTGATCCATCATGTCAGCGCCTTGACGGGCGATCAACGCGACCTCTTCTTCGGTGCGGGCAAACAGGTAGGTCGGGCGCGGGTGGTAAATGTCCTGCAACAGGCCGTTGGCGGCCAACTGGCCATAAATGGCGCGCGACTCACGCGCCAAGCGCATCATGGGCCCGGGGCGCTTGCTGGCAACCGATACCGCACCATCAGACGCGCCAGAGGCCCCCGATGCCGGTGTTTTGGCTTCCAGCATGGAAACCCTGGCACCCGCTTGCGTTAAAAAATACGCAATGGCAGCGCCGACAATGCCCGCCCCAACGATGACAACGTGAGGCGCTGGGTGGTTTGAATGAACCGATAAAGGAGACAAAACTGGGTTGAATTGATTTGGGGATGCAAGCTTAACTGCTTACCAAAAAGGCTACCGGTCGTAGGTACATTTGGTCGATCCGTTTGGCAGATATGCTCTAGGCCACCTGAACCTGCCGACACTTGCCAGCCATGCAATACACCTTTGCCTCTGCCACCATTTTGCTGATCCTGATCACCGACCCGATTGGCAATATTCCGATCTTCGCCAACGCGCTCAAACATGTGGCGCCCGAGCGGCGCGCGCGGGTGATTTTGCGCGAGGTGCTGATTGCCTTTGCGTTGCTGCTGACGTTCATGTTCATTGGCGAGAGCTTCTTACGCGTCATGAACTTGAGCGAACTGTCGCTGCAAATTGGTGGCGGCGTGATTTTGTTTTTGATCGCATTACGGATGATTTTTCCGCCCCCAAAGATGGACACGGATGAGCCCATCGGAGAACCGCTGATCGTGCCGCTGGCGATTCCCGCTATTGCCGGGCCGTCGGCCCTGGCCACCGTGTTGCTGCTGGTGTCGCAAGCGCCGGAAAAGCGGCTGGAATGGATTGCCGCCCTGTGCGTGACGATGACCGTGAGTGCCGTGGTGCTGGTGCTGGCCGAGCGCATTCAGCGCATCGCGGGTGACCGTTTTGTGGTGGCGCTGGAGCGGCTGATGGGGCTGGTGCTGGTGGCGGTGTCGATCGAGATGATGTTGCGCGGCATCAAAACCTTCATCAAACAAATCGCCATGGCGTAACCTTGGTGCCGCGAAAGATGGCCCATTCAAGTTGACATGGCAACCCCAAAAACACCTCTGAAAACCTGGTTGCTACTGGGTTTAGCGGTGCTTGTCGCGCACCTGGTGCTGCTGCGGGCGCTGCCACTGGGCCTGAACCTTCAAGCAGCCGATGCGCCGCTGAGCTTCACCACGCGCACCGTGTTGCTGGCACCGGCTGCGCCGCTAACGCCCACTGCGCCAGCGCTTGCCAAGCCCGTCAAATCCAGGCCTCCGGCTAAGCCAGCCCTACGCACGATTGCAAAACAAGCCACGCCAGCACCGGTCGCCCTTGCGCCGGTTGAGTCCAGCGCGCCAGCCACCGCTGAAGCCACCTCGCCGGAAACCGCAGCCAATCCAGCACAGTCCACAGTCAGTGCACCGGCACAGCCGGCATCAGCACCCGAAAAGCCACAACCCAATGAGTCGGCCCCACCATTGGCAGCCATAACGCAGCCAGCACCAGTGGCATCAGCCGCCGCCACCGTTGCGCCAAGTCGCCCACCACGCCAACGTCCGCCCTACTTCAGTGCCGAAAGCCTGGCTGGCTCCGTCCGACTGGTCTACCAGGTCGATGCCAACAAGTTCCCGTTTCGCCTGAGCGCCGAGTTGTCCTGGCACAAGCTGGGCGACAACTACGATGCACGACTCAACTACAGCGCGTTTGGCCAAAATAGAACGCAAACCAGCAAGGGCCACATCACCGACACCGGCCTGGCCCCAGAACGCTTTTCTGACAAGTACCGCAGCGAACAGGCCGCGCACTTCAATTACCCGCGCGGCGTGGTGACCTTCAGCGCCAACACACCTGATGCACCGCTGCTCAGTGGCGCGCAAGACCGCCTGAGCGTGCTGATCCAACTGGGCGCACTGGTGGCAAGCGAGCCCGAGCGCTACGGGCTGGGCAGCACCCTGACGATTCAGACCTTTGGCGCGCGCGCGGGTGATCTTTGGCTGTTCACGGTCGAGCAAACCGAGACGCTGGCGCTGCCCGGTGGCCCGCTGAAAGCCCTGAAACTGGTCCGCATGCCGCGTGAGCTCTACGACCAAAAAGTCGAAATCTGGCTGGCTCCCGCGCTGGCTTACCTGCCCGCGCGCGTGCGCATCACCGAAACCAATGGCGACGCGATTGACCAGAAGTGGCTGTCCACAGAGACGGTCGACAGCCCTAACTGAGGCCAATCAAGCCTTGAATTTGTCAAATCTGCAGCCAGTTACAAGGCATCCCTGATTCATGCATAATTTGCCAATGCACACGCTCTACGACTCTGACACCTACTCCGTGACCCATATGCTGGCCAATGCGGTGACGGCAGACGTGCCTGCGGGCAGCCTTAAAGAGGGCGAGCAAGTGCTGATCGTCCCCCGGCTGGCGCGCCATGGCTTTGAAATTATTGACAAACGCAGCGGCAAAGAGGTCTATCTGGACGGCTCTTGGGCTGAGTTGTTTCAGCAGCACATTTCCGCCTGGCAAGAAAAAACCCCGACACAAGAAGAAGTTGAAGACACGCTGGAACAATACGCCGAGCTGGCGCAAAATCCGGTGCTGATTCACTGATTTATAAGAAATAGGCCTCTAGCCCGCGTAGACAAAGCGCAGGCAGCTATTGATACAATAGCAAATAACGCCCATCAAGACCGGCACCTGGCACCTGCGACAATACCGGCTCTATGAATCCTGTTTATATTTTGACCCTATCCTGCCCGGATCGTCTCGGGCTGGTGCATGCCGTATCCGGCTTTTTGCTGGAACGCAGCGGCAACATCGAAGAAGCCGCGCAGTACAACGACACCAGTACCGGGCTATTTTTCATGCGCGTGCAGTTTGCCTGCGCCAAGCTCAGTTTTGACGAACTCAAAATCCAGTTGGCCAGCTTTGCCGAACCGCTGGCGCTGCAATGGCAACTGCACGCGCAAGCGCAGCCGATGCGCACCGTCATCCTGGTCAGCAAAGAAGGGCATTGCCTCAATGACCTGCTGTTTCGCTGGAAAAGCGGCTTGCTGCCGCTGGACATTCGCGCCATCATCAGCAACCACCGCGAGTTTTACCAGTTGGCTGCCAGTTACAACGTGCCGTTTCACCACTTGCCCATGACGGCGGCCACCAAAGCACATATTGAAGCCAAAGAGCTTGAAATCATTGCCGACGAAGGTGCTGAGCTCGTCGTGCTGGCGCGCTACATGCAAATTCTGAGCAATGACCTGTGCCAGGCACTGTCAGGCCGGGCCATCAACATCCATCACAGCTTTCTACCCAGCTTCAAAGGTGCCAAACCCTATTACCAGGCGCATGACCGCGGCGTGAAACTGATTGGTGCGACCGCCCACTATGTCACCGCCGATCTGGACGAAGGCCCGATCATCGAGCAGGATGTGGCCCGCGTCGACCACAGCAAAACGGTCGAAGATTTAACAGCGCTCGGCCGCGACACCGAAAGCCAGGTACTGGCCCGCGCCGTCAAGTGGCACAGCGAACACCGGGTGTTGATCAACGGGCACAAGACGGTGATTTTCAAGTAACGTAAAACCTTGGCGGGCAGAGCAAGATTTACACAAAGTGAAACGTGCGCTGTTCGGGGTTGTAAGCCGGAACTCGGGGAAATTCAGACGGCTTCGTACCCGCGACTTAACATAAACCCTATCGTGTTGACACGCGCTAAAGCGATTTCACGTGTCTATCCCCCCATTTTTGGGATAGACACGGCAAATTTCGTTTATGCTATTTGATGATTCGTAAGAGCTGTGGAAAGCACTTGACTTATTCGTTGGAAATCCTGTCTTAGATGGCAAGCAGGATATAAAAATAAACAAGACCATTGCATCAGGTACTTCACGGGAGTTTCATGAAAATCAGCCAATCTTTTGCCGCGATCGGTTTGGTCGCGCTTCTTAAGCCATTAATATTAAATTAAATACGTAAATTTGTATTAACTGTGAAATTCCATTTATAATATATACTCCAATATAGATGGAGTTTTTATGGGGAAAATTGCCACACTTAAATTATTACCACTGGATCGCTTTTCTTTGC
>JBBQZI010000243.1:0-4523 GCA_038207855.1 Burkholderiales bacterium | reverse complement strand
CCGCGCACGGCGTGCTGGCCACCGGCTTGTACCGGCTGCGCTTTGTTACGCACATGGATGTCGATGCAGCCGGTATCGACCAGGCGGTCGCGGTGTTGCGGGCATTTTTTGACGAGGCAGCACCCTGTGCCTGAGTTTTTTCAGTCCTTGGGCATAGTTAATCTGGCGTGGTTCGTGCTGGCGGGTCTGTTGCTGAACCTGACGCCCGGGCCGGATGTGCTGTACATCGTTGCACAGGGCGCGCGAGGTGGCGTGCGCGCCGGAGCGGCTGCCGCGCTAGGTGTGGTGGCGGGTTGCTTTGTGCATATTTTTGCCGCTGCTTTTGGCTTGAGCGCCTTGATTGGTGCGTCTGCCAATGCGTTTGCGCTGCTTAAGTGGCTCGGTGCGGCTTACTTGGTGTGGTTGGGCTGGTCGATGCTGTGGTCAAACAATGCTACCAAGTTGGTAGCTGGTAGCGCAGATGCTACGGGGGCTACAGGCCGAAAAAGCTTGAATAAAATCGCCCTGCGAGGGTTTTGGACGAATGCCCTTAACCCCAAGGTGGCGCTGTTTTTTCTGGCCTTTTTGCCGCAGTTCATTGCGCCCGCTGCCGAGCACAAGACGCTGGCGTTTTTGGCCTTGGGGCTGGTGTTTAACCTCAACAGTTTGTGGATTAACCTGGGTTTTGGCTGGCTCGGGGCCGCGTCGGCCAAGGCTTTGCGCTTGGCGGCCAACGGCTCGGGCACGCGCGCTTGGGGTGATTTTCAAACGCTGGGGGCCTGGCTGGCGCGTGCGGCTGGCGGGCTGTTCATCGGCTTTGGGCTCAAACTGGCCTTGATGGACAATCCCACCCGCTAACCTCAGGCAAGTTGCTGGCCCCGGTTGCCCGCAGCCGGATACCGCCGCACCGCCCGCGCATTTTTGAAAGCTCAGGATAAGTTATGTCGCACACGATCACTATTACCCCGCAAGAAGCGCTGTTGCGCACCATCGAACACCGCGAGATTTTTCATGACGAAATGATGCACATCATGCGCGGCATCATGCGAGGCGAGTGGTCGCCGGTGATGCTGGCGGCCTTGATTACAGGCTTGCGCGTCAAAAAGGAAACCATTGGCGAGATCACCGCTGCGGCGCAGGTGATGCGGGAGTTTGCCGTCAAGGTGGAGGTGGCCGACAAAACCCATCTGGTGGACATCGTCGGCACCGGCGGTGATGGCGCGCACAGCTTCAATATCTCGACCTGCGCCATGTTTGTGGCGGCTGCGGCTGGTGCCAAGGTCAGCAAGCACGGCGGCAGAAGCGTCAGCAGCAAGAGTGGCAGTGCCGATGTGATGGAGGCGCTGGGGGTCAATATCAATCTGAGCCCTGCGGCGATTGCGCGCTGTATCGAGCAAGTGGGTGTTGGCTTCATGTTTGCGCCGAACCACCATCCGGCCATGAAAAATGTCGCGCCCGTGCGTCGTGAGCTGGGTGTCAGGACTATTTTCAACTTGCTTGGGCCGCTGACCAATCCGGCCGCTGCGCCGAACATTTTGATGGGTGTTTTTCACCCTGATCTGGTGGGCATTCAGGTGCGCGCGCTGGAGCGCCTGGGGGCCGAGCACGCGGTCGTGGTGTATGGCAAAGACGGCATGGACGAAGTGTCACTGGGTGCTGCCACGCTGGTCGGTGAGCTCAAAGGCGGCAAGGTGACGGAATACGAAATCCACCCAGAAGACTTCGGCATGACGATGGCCAGCAACCGCTCATTCAAGGTCGAAACGCCGGAACAGTCGCGTGCCATGCTGCTGGGTGTGTTGGACAATGTGGAGGGTCCGGCCAAAGAGATTGTGGCGCTCAACGCGGGTGTCGCGCTGTACGCAGCCAATGTGGCTGAATCCATGCAAGCCGGTATCAAACAAGCCCGAGATGCTATTGAATCAGGCGCTGCCAAAGCCAAGTTGGAAGCGCTGGTGGTGGCCGCTCATGCGCTCAGGGAGAGCTGACATGGCGTTGCTGAATAGTCCGGAGGGCTGGATCGCCGTAGGCGTCTCGGTGCTGTTTATTGTGGCGGGGCTGGTGATGCACCGCGTGTTTGTCAATGTTCTCAAAAAGGGCTCGCAAGAGCCGCCTAAAAATGACTGATATCCTGAAAAAAATTGTTGCCGTCAAGCGTGAGGAAATTGCTGCTGCGATGGCGCGCAAGTCGCTTGAGGCTATGCGTACCGATGCCGAAAGCCGGGTGCTGACGCGCGATTTTGTCGGTGCCATGCGCGCCAAAATCGCCGCCGGCCAGCCCGCCGTGATCGCTGAAATCAAAAAGGCCAGCCCGTCCAAAGGGGTGCTGCGCGAAGACTTCATTCCCGCGGACATTGCGCAAAGCTATGCAGAATATGGCGCGGCCTGCCTGTCGGTGTTGACCGATGCGCAATTTTTTCAGGGCTGTGCCGACTTCCTCAAGCAAGCCCGCGCCTCGTGCCAACTGCCGGTTCTGCGCAAGGATTTCATGGTTGAGGCATATCAAATTTATGAGTCGCGCGTCATGGGAGCGGATGCCATTTTGCTGATTGCAGCCTGCCTGGACGATGCGCAAATGACCGACTTTGAGGCGATTGCCCGCAGCCTAGACATGGCGGTGCTGGTTGAAGTGCACGATGCCGGCGAACTGACGCGGGCACTGAAACTGAAAACACCGCTGATCGGCGTGAACAACCGCAACCTGAAGACTTTTGAGGTGTCGCTCGACACCACGTTGAGCCTGATGCGCGACGTGCCGCCCGAACGCTTATTGGTGTGCGAAAGCGGCATTCACAGCCGTGACGACGTGTTGCGCATGGGGGCAGCCGGGGTCAATGCGTTTTTGGTTGGTGAGGCCTTCATGCGCGCCAATGAGCCCGGCGAGGCGCTGGCTGCCATGTTCGCCTCGGCTTGATGCCGTCGGTGCCAGGTGCATCGCTGCGGCAATGGGAGCCGCAGGCGTGGGCTATTGCCGATGACTGGCGACCGGTTGTCAATCATTTTTTGGCCAGCCCGGCCGGTCAGCAGGTGGCACAAGCCATTTGCCAGCGGATCAGGGATGGCGCAACGGTCTACCCGCCAACCCCTTTTCGCGCGCTGGAGTTAACGCCGCTGGCTACCGTCAAGGTGGTTGTTTTGGGGCAAGACCCGTACCATGGCCCCGGCCAAGCGCAGGGGCTGGCGTTTTCGGTGGCGGCGGGTAGCAAGCCGCCGCCGTCGCTGCGCAACATCTTCAAAGAGCTGACGCGTGATTCGGGCATTGCCGCATCCTGCGCCGGCTTTACCGGGTCTTTGGCTGGCTGGGCAGAGCAGGGCGTCTTGCTGCTCAACACGAGTCTGACGGTTGAGGCCGGTCAACCTGCCAGTCACGCCCAGCTGGGCTGGCATGCGCTGGCCGATGCTGTGCTGCAAGCGGTGGCCCAGCGCGATCAGCCGGTGGTGTTCATGCTGTGGGGCGCGCATGCGCAAGCCTGTCAGTCTTTGCTCAGCGCCGCATGCACCGCCCGCACGCAACGGCATCTGGTTCTGACGGCTAATCACCCGTCGCCACTGTCAGCTTTACGGGCGCCGCAGCCTTTTATTGGCTGCGGACATTTCAGCAAGGCTAATGCGTTTTTGGCGCTACAAGGCACGTCAATCATTGACTGGTTTAAATTTGATGATGACAGTATTTTGAGATTGGGCTAATTTAGTGGCATAATTCAGGGCTCACCAAGGAGGGGTGGCCGAGTGGTTAATGGCAGCAGACTGTAAATCTGCCCTCTTACGAGTACGCTGGTTCGAATCCAGCCCCCTCCACCAGTGATAGATTGACTGTTTGATTTGCAAGGAATTTGCTAAGTGAGCCTTTGCGGGGTTCGTATAGTGGTAATACCTTAGCCTTCCAAGCTAAAGCGAGGAGTTCGATTCTCCTACCCCGCTCCACAGTTGTCTGTTGGTTGGCTGTGTGAAAGATTTTTAGCCCATTTGGCTCAGTGGCAGAGCACTCCCTTGGTAAGGGAGAGGTCCCGGGTCCGATTCCCGGAATGGGCACCATTGATGGTGTGTTTGTCGGTCAGATAGTTTGCTGGTTGACGCTGGTTTTTTAAATTCAATAGTCCTTCACTTTTCGGAGTCTGAAAATGGGAAAAGAAAAATTCACGCGATCCAAGCCCCACGTCAACGTGGGCACCATCGGTCACGTTGACCATGGCAAAACCACCCTGACGGCCGCCATCACATCCGTTTTGGCAGCCAAGTTCGGCGGCACAGCCCGTGCTTACGATCAGATTGATGCAGCACCGGAAGAAAAAGCCCGCGGCATCACCATCAACACCGCCCACGTGGAATACGAAACGGCCAACCGCCATTACGCCCACGTTGACTGCCCAGGACACGCTGACTATGTGAAAAACATGATCACGGGTGCCGCGCAGATGGACGGCGCTATCCTGGTTTGTTCCGCAGCTGACGGCCCCATGCCCCAAACCCGCGAGCACATCCTGTTGGCTCGCCAGGTCGGCGTGCCTTACATCATCGTGTTCCTGAACAAGTGCGACATGGTC
>JBBQZI010000242.1:0-4526 GCA_038207855.1 Burkholderiales bacterium | reverse complement strand
ATCCTTGTGCGGCACCGATCAACGTGGTGAGGAAAATGACTGAAAAAGCGGGTTGCATGATGTGTGTTGGCTTAAGGGTCAGGTGGCGAAGTCTTCACGTCCGAGGATCCGGCTAGCGGACTCGGGCTGCTGGCCGTCAAGTTTGAGCGGGTTGTCAACACGCTCCAAGTCTTCGGGGTGAATGCGAATTTCGATTTTGCGGCGCGGCAGGTAGTGGTTGGCCGGGCGCGTGCCCCATTCGGGCATGAGCTGGTAGCCACCGCGCTCGGCAATGGCTTTGGAGACCACCGATTCCGGGTCATGCACATCACCAAACAGGCGCGCATTGGCAGGGCAGGCCAATACACAGGCCGGTTTGCGCTCCGGCACGGGCAGGGTCGTGCTGGTGACCCGGTCCACGCACAGCGTGCATTTGGTCATGACCTTGCGTTGCTCGTCGAACTCGCGTGCACCGTAGGGGCAAGCCCAGGTGCAGTATTTGCAGCCAATGCACTTGTCGTAGTCGACCAGCACAATGCCATCTTCGGCGCGCTTGTAGCTGGCACCGGTAGGGCACACCGGCACGCAGGGCGGCTCTTCGCAGTGCAAACACGATTTGGGGAAGTGAACCGTTTGCGTGTTGGGAAACTCGCCCACTTCAAAGGTTTGCACCCGGTTGAAAAAAGTGCCATTCGGGTCAGCACCATACGGATCCATGTCCGACAGGTAACCGGCCGAGCCGGAGGTGTTCCATTGTTTGCAACTGGTCACGCAGGCATGGCAGCCGACGCAAACATTCAGGTCGATGACCAACGCGAGCTGTGTCATAGCGAGCGCTCCTTAACTTCGAGTTGCGTCATTTTTGCATCCCCTTGCCGGCAAACCAGGCTTGCCAACGCGGCAATGTGGCCTGAACTCCTGGCGGAGTGGGGACGGCCTTGAATTGTGGAGAAGTCTGCTCAGGCTCGCCATCGGCGGCCTTGTAGATACGCACTTTGACGTCATACCAGGCGGCCTGTCCGGTGACTGGATCGGAGTTGGACAGTGATGCACCTGCGCTTGATGGCGGCAGTTCTTCGGAGATCAGGTGGTTGAGCAAAAAACCGAGCTGCGATTCGTTGGCATCTGGGGTCAGGTTCCAAGCGCCGGTGGATTTGCCAATGGCGTTCCAGGTCCAGACCGTGCCGGGTTCGACTGCCTCTGAGTAGCGGCACATGCAGCGTACCTTACCCCATTGCGACTCCACCCACATCCAGCCACCGTCAAGAATGTCTTGCGCATGGGCCGTCTTCGGGTTCACGAACAAATAGTTGTGTGTGTGAATCTGGCGTAGCCAAGCGTTTTGCGAGTCCCAGGAGTGGTACATCGCCATCGGTCGCTGGGTGATGGCATTGAGCGGGTATTTGGCGGTGTCAGTGGCTTGCTCTTCCAATGGCACGTAGTAAAACGGCAGCGGGTCAAAGTAGGTCTCGACGCGTTTTCGCAAGTGGTCTGGCGGTTGCTTGCCCGCGCGCTTGCCTTGGGCAGCCCGGCGAAAGCCTTGCAAAAATTCGGAATAAATGTGAATGACGATGGGGTCTTTGTCACGCCGGATGCCCATCTTCTGTGCCCAATCCATGTAGCCCTGATTCCAGTTGCGCATGTACTGGTGCTCAAGCGGCATCTCGTAATGGAAGAAGCAGTTGTTCTTGGCGTACATCTCCCACTGGTTGGGGTTAGGTTCGCCACGCATTGACTTTTCGCCGCTTTTGCCACGCCAGCCAGCTAAAAAACCGATGCCAGAGCCCGGCGCCGTCTCGTAGTTAATAACAAAATAAGGGTAGCTTTTAAACTTACGAGCACCGTCGGCCTGCGTGAACGCCGGCAATTGCAAACGGCCAGCCAGCTCAATGAGGACTTCCTGGAACGGTTTGCATTCCCCCTTGGGCGGCAAGATGGGTACCCGCACAGCGTCCACCGGGCCGTCAAATTCGGAAATCGGGCGATCCAGCATCGACATGCAGTCGTTGCGCTCCAGATAGGTGGTGTCGGGCAGGATCAGGTCGGCAAACGCCGTCATCTCGGACTGGTAGGCATCGCACACAACGAGAAACGGAATTTTGTACTCGCCAGCCTTGTCGCCGTCCACATGCTTGTCGTTGAGCATCTTGCGAACTTCAGAGGTGTTCATGGAGGAGTTCCATGCCATGTTCGCCATGAAGATCAGCAAGGTGTCAATGTGGTAGGGGTCACCGCGCCAGGCATTGGTGATGACGTTGTGCATCAGCCCGTGTGCCGACAGCGGGTGCTCCCATGAGAAACCCTTGTCAATCCGCACCGGTTGGCCCTTGTCATCGACGAAAAGATCATCCGGACTTTCTGGCCAGCCAAGCGGTGCACCACCCAACGGTGTGTTGGGCTTGACATCTTGCGGACCTTTAGGTGGCCTGGCGTTGGGTGGCACGGCGCGCGGGTAGGGCGCCTTGTGCCGAAAACCACCCGGACGGTCAATCGTGCCGAGCAGGGACATCAAAATTGATAGAGCGCGAATGGTTTGAAACCCATTCGAGTGCGCTGCCAAGCCGCGCATGGCATGAAAGGCCACCGGGTTGCCAGTGACAGAGTCGTGGCGCTTGCCCCAACTGTCGGTCCAAGCGATCGGCAGTTCGATTTTTTGGTCACGCGCGGTGATGCCCATCTCGTGCGCCAGACGGCGAATGGTGTCGGCTGGAATGCCCGTGACACCTTCGGCCCACTCAGGGGTGTAGTCTTTGACACGTTCTTGCAGCAACTGAAAAGCTGGCGCGGCCGCTGTGCCATCGGGCATCTTGAAGCGTCCCAGTAGCGCCGGGTCGGCACCTTCGGTGTGGTCAGCTACCGGACTGTCGGTCAACCGGTCCCACCAATGGAAGTTAGCGGGGCGTAGCGGGTTGACGATATCGCCATCGGCTTTGCGCAGGAACATGCCAAATTCGTCATCGCTGGCATTCTGGTTGACCAATTGACCCGCATTGGTGTAACGCGCCAAAAATTCGCGGTCATAAAGGCCAAGTTTGATCAACTCGTGGGTCAGGGCCAGCAGCAGCGCACCATCGGTGCCGGGTTTGATCGGAATCCATTCATCCGCAATGGCTGAATAACCGGTTCGCACCGGGTTGATTGAGACAAAACGACCGCCATTGCGCTTGAACTTGGACAACTCCCGTTTCATGGGGTTGGAGTGGTGATCCTCAGCCGTGCCAATCATGACAAACAGCTTGGCTCGCTCAAGATCAGGACCGCCAAACTCCCAGAATGAGCCGCCAATGGTGTAGATCATGCCGGCTGCCATGTTGACCGAGCAAAAACCGCCATGTGCTGCGTAATTGGGCGTGCCAAACTGGCGCGCAAACAAGCCGGTCAGGGCCTGCATCTGGTCGCGCCCGGTGAACAGGGCAAACTGTTTAGGATCCGTTTCGCGAATTTTCTTCAATCGTTGCTCGAGTGTGGCAAATGCCTCATCCCAACTGATTTCCTCAAACTGACCCTCGCCGCGATCGCTTCCAGCCTTGCGCTTCAAAGGTTTGGTCAGGCGTGCTGGTGAGTACTGCTTCATGATGCCCGATGAGCCCTTGGCGCAGATCACACCCTGGTTCAACGGGTGGTCGGGATTGCCCTCGATGTAGCGAACCTCACCGTTGCGCAAATGCACGCGTATGCCGCAGCGGCAGGCGCACATGTAGCAGGTGGTGTTGCGTATTTCAGTGCTGGCACCCGGCAACACGGGTTTGGAGGGATCATGAAGGGTTACGGCAGACATGCAATTGTTTGTGTTGTGAGATCATCGCGAGGTTTACGATTTGCCAGTATTACATCCAGGTGTACCCGCTATCGTCTATAACCGGCTCGGGTAATTCAAACTAGACCAAATGGGTAGCATCTTGCCGGACCTTCGGGTTTATCCGCTTAATTAGTACTGAGTTATGTATTAGCATGCCTTTATTGCATTTATGACTATTGTTGCCCCCAAAACACTGATGACTGATGAGACTCACGTGGCTTCTACGCACGTGGGGTCGATGCTTGCCCAGTTGACAAATAAATCGGCAGGCGAGGGTGAACTTGAGTCATTGTTAGAGCGTTTTCTGGTTTCCATCATTGCGCTGGCAGGCGCTGACGCGGGTGCGGTGCGGGTTTTGACAGACGACGGACAACAGTTGCGTTTGGTGGCACAACTGGGCTTGCCGGAGCAGGTGGTAAGCGCTGAGCGCCTGGTTGGGCGTGACTGCGGCATGTGCGGCGTTGCGGTTCAAGCCGAGACACTGGTCTGGATGGAAGATCTGGCACCTTGTGCCCACCACAGCAATCAAGCCTACTTTGGCGTGCAGTGTCAGCGTGTTTTGGTTATTTCACTGTTATCTGGTGGCGAGGTATTGGGCATCTATAACTTGTTTTTTGGGAAAAATGTTCTGCTTGATAGCCAGACTGAGACCATGCTGCGTCTGATTGGTCAGTTGCTTGGCCAAGCCCTGCACAATGCGCGGGTTGAGCGTGACCGGATGCGTTCGACGGTGAATAAGGAGCGCCAG
>JBBQZI010000241.1:0-4540 GCA_038207855.1 Burkholderiales bacterium | reverse complement strand
CCTGTTGGGGGTGGGCTGGAATTTTCTGTTCACCGGCAGCACCACGCTGTCGCTGACAACCTACACACCGCAAGAAAAAGACCGGGCCCAGGGCGCATTGAACTTCTTTGTGTTTGCCACAACGGCCATCAGTTCGTTTTCCTCGGGCGTGCTGGTGACCACGCGCGGTTGGCAACTTCTCAATGCTGGCTCGCTGGTTCCGGTGGCGCTGACCGGGGCGGCGATTGCCTGGCTGGCGCTGCACCGGCGTCGGGCGGTATGATTTAGGCTCGACAGGGCGCAAAGATCGTCCTGCTTTTTTGCAACTATCGGAGACATTTCCCATGTTGAGACGCCACCTGATTGCCAGCGGCATTGCCGCCGCCGCCCTGCCCCTGTGGGCCAGCGCCCAACCGCTTGAAAAGGCCCAGCTTATCCTGGCCGTCGGCGGCAAAAACCTGCTGTATTACCTGCCATTGACGATTGCCGAGCAACTCGGTTATTTCAAGGCCGAGGGGCTGGATGTGACCATCGTCGACTTTGCCGGTGGCTCCAAAGCACTGCAGGCGGTGGTAGGCGGCAGTGCCGATGTGGTGTCGGGCGCATTCGAGCACACCCTCAACATGCAGTCCAAAGGCCAGTTTTTGCGCGCCTTTGTGCTGCAAGGTGCCGCGCCGCAAATTGTGCTGGGCATCAATCCCAAAACCATGCCCAATTTCAAGAGCGTGGCCGACCTCAAGGGTAAGAAAATTGGCGTTTCGGCACCGGGTAGTTCAACCAACGTGATGGCCAATTTTGTGCTGGCCAAGGCCGGCCTCAAACCCAGTGACGTGAGCTTCATCGGTGTCGGCACCGGCAGTGGCGCGGTGGCCGCCATGCGCAGCGGACAAATCGATGCCATGAGCAATCTTGACCCGGTCATCACCCTGCTGCAACGCTCGGGCGACCTGAAAATCATCTCCGACACGCGTAAGCTGGCAGAGTCCAACAAGGTGTTTGGCGGCCCGATGCCGGCCGGTTGCCTGTACGCACCGCAGTCTTTTATCGACAAAAATCCGGCCACTGTGCAGGCCCTGACCAATGCCATGGTGCGCGCCGCCAAGTGGATTCAGGCGGCTGGTGCAGCCGACATCATCAAGGCTGTGCCCGAGGGCTACCTGCTGGGCGACCGAGCGGTGTATGTGGATGCATTTCTGGCCGCCAAAGGTGCCTTGTCACCCGACGGCATGATCCCCGAAAAGGGCCCGCAAACGGCCTTCAGGGCGCTGGCCAGCGTGGATGCCAAGATTGCCGCGGCCAAGCTTGATCTGATGGCGGTTTACACCAACGACTTCGCCAAAAAGGCCAACGCCAAGTACCCCAAGGGCTAAGCTTGATGGACACGACGGCCGCGCTGGACCTGCAGGGCGTGGCCTGCACCTTTACCGCCAGGCATGCACCGGATCAGCGCTACACCGCAGTACAAGACGTGAGTCTGACGGTGGGTGCGGGTGAATTCGTCAGCGTGGTGGGCCCGACCGGTTGCGGCAAGAGCACGCTGCTGAATGTGGGGGCCGGCTTGCTGGCACCCAGTGTTGGCACGGTCAAGGTGTTTGGCCAAGCGCTTTCGGGCATCAACCGGCGTGCCGGCTACATGTTTCAGCTTGAGAGCCTGATGCCCTGGCGCACTGCGCTGGGCAACGTCATGGCTGGCCTGGCGTTTCATGGTGTGCCAGAGCCACAGGCCAAGGTGCAGTCAGAGGACTGGTTGCGCCGCGTGGGCTTGGGCGCTTTTGGCGACCGCTACCCGCACCAGATGAGCGGGGGCATGCGCAAACGCGTCAGCCTGGCACAAACGCTGGTACTCGACCCCGACATCATCCTGATGGATGAGCCGTTTTCGGCGCTTGACATTCAAACCCGTCAATTGATGGAAAACGAGTTGCTGGCGCTGTGGCAGGCGAAGAAAAAAGCCGTGCTGTTCATCACCCACGACCTGGATGAAGCCATCGCCATGAGCGACCGCGTGGTGGTGATGAGTGCCGGGCCTGGCAGCCACCCGATTGGTGATTTCACGATTGACATCGAGCGACCGCGTGATGTGGCCGAAGTCAAGATGACCCCGCGCTTCATTGAGCTGCACAAAGCCATTTGGGATGTGCTGCGCGAAGAAGTGCTCAAGGGCTACCAACAGCAACTGCAAGTAGCCTGAACCCTGGCGATAAATCAAGCATGTGGAAACTGATCAAACCGCGCCATAGCAACCTGTGGCTTTGGCAGCTGAGCCTGCTCATCAGCCTGTTTGTGTTCTGGCACATCATGACGGTGCCGGGGCTGATCCCACCGATGATGTTTGACAACGATAGCCAGGCGGCTTTCTTTTTTGGAGAACCGCTCAAGATGTTCGAGCGCATCTGGGCCTGGTTTGTGACGGATGCTGATATCTACCAGCATCTGGGCGTCACCCTGGCCGAGACCCTGATGGCGTTTGCGATTGGCTCCGGCTTGGGTCTGGCCGGTGGCTTGTGGCTGGCGCTGGCACCGATGGCATCGGCCATTCTGGAGCCTTACATCAAGGCCATGAATGCCATGCCACGCATCATTTTGGCCCCGATTTTTTCAGTCTGGTTCGGCCTGGGCATGGGCTCCAAGGTGGCGCTCGGCGTGACGCTGGTGTTTTTTATCGTGTTCTTCAACGTCTACCAGGGCGTCAAAGAAGTCAGTCCGGTGGTGCTGGCCAACGCCCGTATGTTGGGGGCCAGCCAGCGCCAGTTGCTGCGCCATGTTTACTTGCCTAGCGCCACCGCTTGGGTCTTCAGCTCGCTGCACACGGCGGTCGGGCTGGCCTTTGTCGGTGCCGTGGTGGGCGAATACCTGGGCTCAAGTCAGGGCGTGGGGTACTTGATTTTGCAGGCTGAGGGCAGCTTTGACATCAACACCGTGATGGCCGGCATCATTGTGCTGACCATTTTTGCGCTGGTGCTGGACAACCTGGTCGGGCGCATTGAGGCGCACCTGATGAAATGGCAACCCCGCGCGGGCGAGACAGAAAAGCTGTAGCGCCGACCCAACGCGCCGTTGTCTTTTGCTTGTGGCCTCAGCGGGTGACTTCGACCAAACCCACTTGCTGCTTGAGCCACTGCGTGCAGGCCGCAAACGGCATCGGGCGGGCATAGTAGTAGCCTTGCACCACGTCACAACCACATGCGCGCACAAAAGTCAGTTGCTCAATGGTTTCAACGCCCTCGGCAACTACCATCATGCCCAGGTTGGTGCCCAGCAGCTCATCATAGATCCCGATTTGATCGACCGGGCGAAGTTAGCCTTGCGACAAATCAGTGCCACTCATCCTGAGGAAAATGCGAGAAGTGCCCGCCGCTTAGCGGTCGTTGGTGCGTGCCTGGACTTGGCTCGAATGCAAAGATCGGTTCCCAACTGATGGTGGTTGTTGCGTCTGCCCATCTAGCCTTTTCAAACCAGTCACTCGCAACCGTGTGGCGTCACCTCGAATTCAATGCTTATGAGCGCGAAAAGCGCAGAAAATAGAACTTTAGACAATGAGGTCCTCGTGAATCAATCCGCTCCCCATGCCGAGCTCATCGCAACTTTCAGGAGAGCGGAGGCAGATGCTGCTCACAAGTTCGGATTGATCAAAGCGGTTGCAAAAAAGGGGCCCATGGCCATTCAGGCGGCCGTCGAAACAGCTGCCAAGGCTGCAAAACGCAGGGATTCATATGCAAAAAAGCTGAACGTCCTGGGCGTGTTCCTCAAGGATTGAGCGGGCCTCAGTGCCTGCATCGCCCGCCACCATGAAGTGGCCGTTCTGATGCGCCATAACTTCCGTCAATGTTCGGGTTAACCCTTGTCTTCACTGGGTTGCACTTATTTACGATCGGCACCACTATTTTTGCAAATAAGGTGCAACCATGACATCTGTCACGCTCGGAATCAAGGTCGATGAATCGTTGCGCTCGCGCATCAAAGATGCCGCGACGGCACAGGGAAAAACCCCGCATTGGCTGATCAAACAAGCGGTTTTGCTGTACGTGGAAAGCCTGGAGCGCGGGCACGCACCGCACGCACTCAGTGCTGCCCAGGAAGATTCGTTGGATAACAGCGAGCAACCAGCGGGCGCTGATCTGTTGCTGCACGGGCCGACTTCAGCCGCCGCGCAGCCGTTTCTGGATTGGGCGCAAAGCGTCTTGCCGCAAACCGATTTGCGTGCCAGCATCACTGCCGCCTGGCACCGGCCCGAGACCGAATGCCTGCCGATGCTGGTGCAACTGGCGCACATCTCCGACCCGGCACAACGCGAGGCCATTGAGCAAACGGCGGTGCGCCTGGTTGAGGGCTTGCGCGCTAACAAGGACCTGGGCGGTGTCGAGGCGCTGGTGCAGGAGTTTTCACTCTCCAGCCAGGAAGGTGTGGCGCTGATGTGCATGGCCGAGGCCTTGTTGCGCATCCCGGACAACGCCACCCGCGATGCCCTGATACGCGACAAGCTCAGCCACGGCGACTGGCATTCGCATTTGGGCAACTCGCCCTCGATGTTTGTCAACGCTGCCGTCTGGGGTTTGATGCT
>JBBQZI010000240.1:0-4549 GCA_038207855.1 Burkholderiales bacterium | reverse complement strand
ACCGCGTTGACGCCGCTTTTGGCCGCATCCAGCGCGCCGGCAATCTTGGGCAGCATGCCGCCGCTGATCGTGCCATCGGCAAACAGTTCGTCAATTTGGCGCGCCGTCAGATCAATCAGCAACTCGCCCGCCTTGTTCTGCACACCGCTGATGTTGGTCAGCATCAGCAGTTTTTCGGCTTTCAGCACCGTCGCCAGCTTGGCCGCCACCACGTCGGCGTTGATGGGGTAGCTCTCGTTGTTGTCGCCAAAACCGATCGGGCTGATGACCGGAATAAACGCATCGTCCTGTAGCGCCTTGACCACGCTCGGGTCAATGCTGACGATGTCGCCAACCTGCCCCACATCGTGCTCTTTGCTGGCATCGGCGCTGTCCAGCAGCTTGAGCTTTTGCGCGCGAATCAGGCCACCATCACGCCCGGTCAGGCCCACTGCCTTGCCACCAGCCTGGTTGATCAGGCCGACGATGTCTTGTTGCACCTCGCCGGCCAGCACCCACTCAACCACCTCCATGGTTTCGGCATCAGTGACACGCATGCCCTGAATGAACTCGCCTTTTTTACCGAGGCGTTTCAACGCCATCTCAATCTGCGGGCCACCGCCATGCACCACCACCGGATTGATACCGACCAGCTTCAACAGCACCACGTCTTCGGCAAAATCAGCTTGCAGCGCCGGGTCGGTCATGGCGTTGCCACCGTATTTGATGACCATGGTTTTGCCGTGGAATTTGCGGATATAGGGTAAAGCCTGGGCCAAAATTTCGGCTTGGTCGCGTGGCGCGATGTGTGACAGGTCAGGGGTGGTGTGGGACATATAAACTCGTTTTGCGTGAAAAAAATAGCGGCAATTTTGCCGCATCAGGGCAACGATGGAGCCTTAGACCGGCCACACCACGCCGTGGTCGTTCAGAATGGCATCGAGTGGCAGGTCATGTGGCTCGGGCTCAAAATCAGGTAAAAAGTCGGTGCCAAAGCCCAAGCCCACGGTGAATGGGCGCGGCGACAGACCGGCCAGCGTGCGGTCATAAAAACCGCCGCCGTAGCCGAGTCGGTAGCCACCCGGCGCATAGCCCACGCAGGCCACAAACAGCAGCGTCGGCACAATTTCCTCGGTGTCCTTGGGTTTGGGAATGCCATAGGCATCGTCTTCCATCGGGCAACCTGGATACCAAGTATGAAAAGTCATGATTTTGTGAACTTTGTCGACCACCGGAAGTCCGATTTTGCGCAGTTGCGGCTGCTCGATCAGTTCGCCGTCTTCCTTCCAGCGGTGCAAGGCCGGTAGCGGGTCAAATTCACCTTTGATCGGCCAATAGGCACCAATGACGGTATCGGGGCGGCCCACCAGCCAGATGCGCAGCACTTGCTGCAGCAAGTCGACGCGTTGCAGACGGTCTGGCAGCAGCAGCCGTTGCTGTACCAGCAATTTGCGCAAGGCTTTTTTATCCAGCGCCCTTTTTTCGTCAGAGTTATTCATAATCACCGCATGAAGTTCAGAACGATTTTGACATTGATTGCGCTGTCTGGCGCGCTTTCGGTTGTGGCTGGCCAGGCGCTGGCTGCCGCTACGCCTGACGAGGTGCTGCTGGAGATGAACCAGGCGTTCAAAAACGGCTACACCAAACGCCTGACCGAGTTGCTGCCCGCGGCCCGTGGTCACCGGCTCGAACCCTGGGCCGCCTACTGGGAGCTGCGTGCCCGGCTGAATACCGCGACACCCGAAGAGCTGGACGGTTTTTTCAAAAAATACCACGGCACTTACCAGGAAGACCGCTTGCGCAACGACTGGCTGGTGCTGCTCGGCCAGCGCCGCGACTGGGGCAACTTTGCGGCCATCGCCAGTGACTTTCGCATGAAGGATGACCGCGAGGTGCGCTGCTACACCATGGCCATGGAAAACGCGCTGGCGGGTATTGATCTGGCCGACGATGTGAGGGCCCAGTGGTACCGTCAAAAAGATGCTGGCGACGGCTGCACCCTGATTGCCCAACAACTGTTTGTCAGCAACAAGTTGACTGCCACTGACATCTGGCGCAAGGCCCGCTTGACGCTCGAAGCGCACCAGATCAAATCAACGCACCAAGTGGTGGCGATTGTTGCGCCCGATGCCGATGCCACCTTGAGCCAACTGCTCAGCAAGCCCGAGCAGTTCCTGGTCAAGGGCACGCCCTCCAGCAAACTGCAGACGCAAGAGCTGGCAGTGTTGGCGCTGATTCGCTGGGCCGACAGCAACCCGGCCAGTGCCGCGCAGGCGCTTGAGACGCGTTGGGGCAAATTTCTTACCGAGTCGCAGCGCACTTGGGCCTGGGGTGCCATTGGCAGTCAGGCCGCCAAAAAACTCTCGCCTGATGCTCTGGGGTATTTTCAGCATGCCAAAGCGGCCAACATGAGCGACGAACACCTGGCCTGGCGCGCCCGGGCGGCGCTGCGGGCCGGCCAATGGCCAGAAGCCTTGGCGACGATTGAGGCCATGAATCCGGATGATGCCGGTGACCCAACCTGGGTTTACTGGCGCGCCCGCGCGCTGCAGCCATCGGCCAAGACCGAGGCCGAGCAACTGCAGGTGCGCCAATTGCTGCAAAGCATTGCCGGTGTGCGCGGCTTTTATGAAATGCTGGCGCAAGAAGAGCTGGGCTTGCCGCTGACCCCGCCGCCCGAGCCCGCGCCCTTGACCGCCGCTGAGAAAAATGCCGCCCTGGCCAACCCGGGCCTGCAACGAGCGCTGGCCGCCTTTGATTTGGGCTTGCGCAGCGAAGGCGTACGCGAATGGAACTACACCGCCAACCTGCACGAACCGGGCGGCATGGGTGACCGGGAATTGCTGGCCGCTGCTGACCTGGCTTGCCAGCATGAGGTGTGGGACCGCTGCATCAACACCAGCGAGCGCACCAAGGGCTTCATTGACATGCGCCAGCGTTTTCCGATGCCGCACAAGCAGGCCGTGCTGGCACGTACCCAACAAATCGGACTCGACCCGGCCTATGTTTACGGCCTGATCCGCCAAGAGAGCCGTTTTGTAACCGATGCGCGCTCGGGCGTCGGTGCCAGCGGACTGATGCAGGTGATGCCCAGTACCGCCCAGTGGACCGCCAAAAAGATCGGCTTGACCAGCTTCAAAACCAGCCAGCTCAATGACCGCGACACCAACATCGCGATTGGCACCGGCTACCTGAAACTGGTGCTCGATGATTTTGCCGGCTCCCTGCCGATGGCCGCAGCGGCTTACAACGCCGGGCCAGGGCGACCGCGCATTTGGCGCGGACAAACCGGCGGCCCGACTTGGGAGGCCGCCATCTGGGCTGAAAACATCCCGTTTTCCGAAACCCGTGACTACGTTAAAAAAGTGCTCGCCAACACCACCATTTACGCCGCCATGATCAGCGGACAGGCGCAGTCGCTCAAAGCCAGGCTTGGCCGCATTGGCCCGCGCGCAGATGCCATCGCGGACAACCGCGAGTTACCTTGAAACACCCATGCTTAAACTCTACATCGGCAACAAAAATTACTCATCCTGGTCGATGCGGCCTTGGGTTTTGCTCAAGCAAGCCAATATCGTCTTTGAAGAAATCATGGTGCGCTTTGATGCCTTCACACCCGAGTCGCAATTCAAACAAACCCTCAAAACCCTGAGCCCCACTGGCAAAGTACCGCTGCTGGCGGACGACCATGGGCTGCCAACTGGCGACTTGCTGGTGTGGGACACGCTGGCGATTGCGGAATATGTGGCTGAGCAATTCCCTGAAAAAGCACTTTGGCCACAAGACAAGACGGCACGCGCCCGCGCCCGCAGCGTTTGCGCCGAAATGCACAGCGGCTTTAGCGGCCTGCGCAGCGCCTGCCCGATGAACATCGAAGCCAAGCTGCCCGAAGTCGGCGCACTGATCTGGCGCGACAACGCTGCGGTGCGCGCCGATGTGGCCCGGCTCGTGACCCTGTGGCAAGCCCTGTTGACCGAGCACGGCGGGCCGCTGCTGTTTGGCCAGTTCAGCGTGGCCGATGCCTACTTTGCACCGATCGTCACCCGCCTGAAAACCTACGCGCTGCCGGTGCCCGATGACATCCACGCCTACCTGGAGCGCGTGCTGGCCCTGCCCGGTGTCAAAGCCTGGTGTGACGGCGCACGGGCCGAGCATGATTTCCGGGATTTTGAAGAGCCGTACCGGCTGCACGACTGACCGGCCACATGCCCAAACACCGATGGGAAGTGGTGCAAAAAGCGGCAGGCTGTCGGGTTCGCCTTGGGCGCAGGGGCTGGATTCGAGCCCATCCCCATGTCCTGACTCACCGCCCCGCCAGCGCCAATACCCGCGTTTCACGGCGCAGACTTAGCGGCGCTACGCAAGCTGAAGGCGCACGGGCGCAATACAGAGTGTTTGTTGGTTAAATAGGGCTGTAGCCCTCGTGTAATGTGCATGAGCAGCTATTAATAACGCAGCAATCCTCGACAAATCAGCGGCTCGCGTCACTTGGATGTGTCGTGATTTTTAGTATCGAGTCGATTTATTTGTCGTAATACTCCTTGCGCGTCACTTAAAGTGACGTGATACT
>JBBQZI010000239.1:0-4553 GCA_038207855.1 Burkholderiales bacterium | reverse complement strand
ATTGGTGTGCCGCCTGCGTTGGTCAGCACCGGCCTGACCACGCCGGACCCGGTAGCGTTGCAAAGCGCCTTTGCACAGTTTGCCGCCAATGGCTTGCGGGCCTGCGCCGTTGAGGCCTCGTCCATCGGCATTGAGGAGCAGCGCCTGGCCGGCACACGTATTCACACGGCCGTGTTTACCAACCTGACGCAAGACCACCTGGACTACCACGGCAGCATGCTGGCCTATGGGCGGGCCAAAGCCAGTCTGTTTAGCTGGTCTGGCCTGCACGCTGCGGTGATCAATGTGGATGATGCGTATGGTGCCGAGTTGGCAGCAGACGTGGCCTTGCGCACCGGCGCTTTTGCGCTGGACCTCTGGACGGTGTCCATGAAACCCGCCAGCAGCAACAGCGCGCGCCTGCAGGCGCAGCACATTGCGCATGACAACCAGGGCATGCAGTTCACGGTGGTCGAGGGTGATCAGCACTTAGCCTTGGTAACCCAATTGATTGGGGCCTACAACGTGGCCAATCTGCTGGGGGTGATCGCCACCATGCGCTCCATCGGTGTACCGCTGACCGCTGCTGTGCAGGCTTGTGCTGGATTGACTGCGGTGCCGGGACGCATGGCGTGTGTCAGTGTGCCGGACAAGCCGCTGGTGGCGGTTGATTACGCCCACACTCCTGATGCGCTGGCCAAGGCGCTTGACGCCCTCAAGCCGCTGGCAGAGCGGCGCGGCGGTCAACTCTGGTGCGTGTTCGGCTGTGGCGGAGACCGTGATACCAGCAAACGCCCGCTGATGGGCGCGATTGCTGCCAAACATGCCGATCGAGTGGTGGTTACCAGCGACAACCCGCGCAGTGAATCGGCCGATGGCATCATCAGTCAAATCTTGCTGGGCCTGGTCGGCGTGCCAGGCGTGGTGGTTGAGCCTGACCGTGCCCGTGCCATTGCGCAGACTTTGCAGCAAGCGCAACCCGCTGATGTGCTGCTGCTGGCGGGCAAAGGCCATGAGGACTATCAGGAAATTGCTGGTCAACGGCTGCCGTTCTCGGATGTTGAGCAGGTAAAAAGTGCCATGGGCATCGCCGCCAACCGCACTGCGCCAAAGGTCATGCCATGACAGCCATCATGACGCTCCAGCAAGCAGCGCAATGGCTGGGACCGGCTCAATGGGTTGCCGATGGGTCTGACCGCAACAGCCCGATTAGCCGCGTGCACACCGACACCCGCAGCATCCAGCCGGGTGATTTGTTTGTCGCGCTGCGCGGCGAGCGCTTTGATGCCAATGACTATCTGGCTGAGGCCCGGGCCAAAGGCGCTGTGGCGGCCATTTGTCAGGGTGATACCGCTGCGGCCAAGCTGGCGCAAACCGGGCTGCCGGGTTGGGTGGTGCCCGATACCAGGCAAGCACTGGCGCAGCTGGCCACCCACTACCGCGCCCAGTTCTCGCTGCCACTGATCGCCGTAACCGGCAGCAACGGCAAAACCACGGTGACGCAAATGATCGCCAGCATCTTGCGTGCCTATAAGGGTGAGCAGACGCTGGCCACCCAGGGCAACCTGAATAACGAAATTGGTGTGCCACTGACCGTGCTGCGCCTGCGTCCGGCACACCAACTGGCGGTGGTCGAACTCGGCATGAACCATCCGGGTGAAATCGCTACCTTGGCTGGCATCGCCCAACCGACCGTGGCGCTGGTCAACAACGCCCAGCGCGAGCATCTGGAATTCATGCAAACGGTTGATGTGGTGGCGCAGGAAAACGGCTCGGTTATCGATGCGTTACCGCCTGATGGGGTGGCAGTGTTCCCGGCTGACGATGTCTACAGCGAGCTGTGGGCGGCGCTGGCCGGTAGCCGTCGCACGCTGCGTTTTGCTGCCACGGCGCAGCCCAAGGCGGAGGTGTTTGCCGTCAAGGCGGACTGGTCTGATGCGGCCTGGCAAGTGACGGCGGCAACGCCTGCCGGTGACGTGCATTACGCCTTGCACATCGCTGGTGCGCACAACGTCAAAAATTCGTTGGCGGCCGTTAGTTGTGCGCTGGCCGCGGGCGTGCCAGTGGCCGCTATTGCGCAGGGTTTGACCGCGTTCGAGCCGGTCAAGGGCCGCAGTCGTGCGCGGTTGTTGCACCTCAAGGGCCGCGCCATCATGCTGGTTGACGATAGCTACAACGCCAACCCCGATTCGGTGCGCGCCGCTATTGATGTGCTGGCCGCCTTGCCTGGCCCGCGCCTGCTGGTGCTCGGCGACATGGGTGAGGTCGGTGACCAAGGCCCCGCCTTTCATGCGGAAGCGGGCCGCTATGCACAGCAAAAAAATATAGAAAAACTGCTTTGTACCGGCGTGCAGTCTGCGCAAGCAGCTATCAATTTTGAAGCAGCCGTACATCTGGGCGACATGGCTGCCTTGATCGTTTGCGTGCTGGCCCAGTTGCCTGGTGTGGCCAGCGTGTTGGTCAAAGGCTCGCGCTTCATGAAGATGGAGCGCGTCGTGCAGGCCATTGAGGTCCGCGCAGACACAACGGGAGGCATTTCATGCTGATCTGGCTGGCCCAATGGCTGCAAACGCTGTCGCCCGAGCTCGGGTTTTTGCGCGTTTTCCAATACCAGACCTTCCGCGCTGTGATGGCTGCTATGACGGCCTTGTTGATGGGCCTGGCTGCTGGCCCGTGGGTGATTCGCCGCCTCGCCGAGCTGAAAATTGGCCAGCCGATTCGCGGCTACGGCATGGAGTCGCACCTGAGCAAAAGCGGCACACCGACCATGGGCGGCGTGTTGATCTTGCTGTGCATCACCCTTTCCACCTTGCTGTGGTTTGACTGGAGCAACCGCTTCGTCTGGATTGTGCTGCTGGTCACGCTGGGCTTTGGTGCGATTGGCTGGAGCGACGACTGGCGCAAGGTCGTCAACAAAGACCCCGAAGGCATGCCATCGCGCGAGAAATACCTGTGGCAATCGCTGATTGGCTTGGTGGCCGCGCTGTACCTGGTGTTCTCGATTTCTGAAAACTCCAACTACCGGGTGCTGGAGCTGTTTTTCACCTGGGTGCAATCGGGTTTTGACTTGAGCCTGCCGCCCAAAGCCGGCTTGATGCTGCCGTTCTTCAAGCAAGTCAGCTACCCGTTGGGCGTGCTGGGCTTTGTGTTGCTGAGCTATCTGGTCATCGTCGGTTCCAGCAACGCGGTGAACTTGACCGATGGATTGGACGGCTTGGCCATCATGCCAGTGGTCATGGTCGGGGCCTGTCTGGGTGTTTTTGCCTACGTAACGGGCAATGTGGTGTTTGCCCGCTACCTGTTGTTGCCGCACATTCCCGGCGCGGGCGAGTTGATGATTTTCTGCTCCGCCATGGCCGGTGCCGGTTTGGCGTTTTTGTGGTTCAACACCCACCCGGCGCAGGTCTTTATGGGCGATGTGGGTGCACTGGCGCTGGGCGGTGCTTTGGGCACGATTGCGGTGATCGTGCGCCAGGAAATTGTGCTGGCCATCATGGGCGGTGTTTTTGTCGCCGAGGCGCTGTCGGTGATGGCGCAGGTGCTGTATTTCAAGTACACCAAAAAACGCTTTGGCAGCGGTCGACGCATTTTGAAGATGGCCCCCTTGCACCACCATTTCGAAAAAAGTGGCTGGAAAGAAACGCAAGTGGTGGTGCGCTTCTGGATCATCACCATGCTGTTGTGCCTGGTCGGGCTGTCAACTTTGAAGCTGAGGTAAGCATGAATCTGTTGCAAAACCAGCACGTTCTGATCCTCGGCCTGGGTGCGTCCGGCCTGGCGATGGCGCGTTGGTGCGCGCGCTGCGGTGCCACGCTGACCGTGGCCGACACCCGTGCCGCGCCGCCGCAGTTGGCGGCGCTGCAGCGCGATGTGCCGGCGGCACGCTTTGTCAGCGGCGCGCTAGATGCCAGCCTGTTGCAAGGCGATATATCTGCCGTATTCAAAAGCCCGGGCCTGAGTCCATCCGAAGTTACTACGATTATGGAAGCTGCTCACGCAGGTGGCATAAGGGCTACAGGCGAATTAGGCTTGTATTTGGAGGCGCTGGTTGCGTTGCGGGCCGAGCGCGGCTACCAGCCCAAAGTGCTGGCCATTAGCGGCACCAATGGCAAAACCACGGTGACGGCGCTTGCCGGGCAACTGGTCGAGCGGGCTGGCAAAAGCGTGGCGGTGGCCGGCAACATTGGCCCGACGCTGCTTGACACATTGGCGCAGCATCTGGATGGCAACACGCTGCCCGAGGTCTGGGTGCTGGAGTTGTCCAGCTTTCAGCTCGATGGCGCGTCCGGTTTCGAGCCGACCGCCGCTGCTGTACTCAACATCACGCAAGACCACCTCGATTGGCACGGCTCCATGGCGGCGTACGTCAAGGCCAAAACCGCCGTGTTTGGCGCGCAAGGCTTGATGGTGCTGAACCGCGAAGACCTGGCTGTGATGGCGATGCTGCCGCCACCGGTCAAAGTCAAACTACAGCGCCCGCAACAGCGTGCTTACGTGACGTTTGGTGGAGATATGCCGCAGCGCCCGGGCGACTATGGCATTGAGCAGGTCAATGGCATGAGCTGGCTGGTGCG
>JBBQZI010000238.1:0-4707 GCA_038207855.1 Burkholderiales bacterium | reverse complement strand
GGCCGAGGCCTTGTTGCGCATCCCGGACAACGCCACCCGCGATGCCCTGATACGCGACAAGCTCAGCCACGGCGACTGGCATTCGCATTTGGGCAACTCGCCCTCGATGTTTGTCAACGCTGCCGTCTGGGGTTTGATGCTGACTGGCAAGCTCACCGCCACTGCCAGTGAGAAAAGTCTGGGCAGTGCGCTCACCCGGCTGATCGGCAAGGGCGGCGAGCCGCTGATCCGTCAGGGTGTGCACCGCGCCATGAAGCTGATGGGCGAGCAATTTGTCACCGGCCAAACCATCTCCGAGGCGCTCGCCAATAGCCGGGCGCTGGAGAAAAAAGGCTTTCGCTACTCGTACGACATGCTGGGCGAGGCGGCCACCACAGAGGCCGATGCCGAGCGCTATGTGGCCTCCTACGAGCAGTCGATTACGGCCATTGGCAAGGCCTCCAACGGGCGCGGTATCCATGAAGGGCCGGGCATTTCGGTCAAGCTCTCGGCGCTGCACACCCGCTACAGCCGGGCCCAGCGCGACCGCGTCATGAGCGAGCTGTTGCCGCGCCTGACCAAACTGGCGGTGCTGGCGCGCCAGTACGACATTGGCATCAACATCGATGCCGAAGAGTCTGACCGGCTGGAGCTCTCGCTGGACTTGCTGGAAAGCCTGTGCTTCGAGCCGGCCCTGAAAGGCTGGAACGGCATTGGCTTTGTGGTGCAGGCTTACCTGAAACGCTGCCCCTACGTGATTGACCACGTGATTGACCTGGCGCGGCGCAGTGGTCACCGGCTGATGATCCGGCTGGTCAAAGGCGCTTATTGGGATGCCGAAATCAAGCGCGCCCAGCTTGATGGGCTGGATGGCTACCCGGTTTACACGCGCAAGGTTTACACCGATGTGTCGTACCTGGCCTGTGCGCGCAAGCTGCTGGCCGCACCGGACGCGGTGTACCCGCAGTTTGCCACCCACAATGCGCAAACCGTGGCGGCCATTGCCCAGATGGCGGGCAACAACTATTACGCTGGCCAATACGAATTTCAGTGCCTGCACGGCATGGGTGAACCGCTTTACGAGCAGGTGACCGGCACCGTGGCGGAGGGCAAACTGGGCCGGCCGTGCCGCATCTACGCGCCGGTTGGCACACACGAGACCTTGCTGGCCTACTTGGTGCGCCGGCTGCTGGAAAACGGCTCCAATTCATCGTTTGTCAACCGCATTGGTGACCCCAGGGTGCCGGTCAGTGAGCTGGTCGCCGACCCGGTGCAAGAATCGCAAGCGATTGAAATGGCCGAAGGCAGTCTGGGCGCGCCACACCCCAAGATACCCCTGCCACGCCAAATGTTTGCCAGCCTGGGCGCACAGTCGCGGCTCAACTCTTCGGGCTTTAACCTGGCGAACGAGCAGCAACTGGCCTCGCTGGCCGCCGGCCTGCTGCGCAGCACCCAAGCCCTTTACACGGCAGCGGCCAGCGTGGCCGAGTTGTCCGGCGGCAACCCCATGACGGCAGCGGCCGATGGCTGGCAGCTGGTGTGCAATCCGGCCGATCCTCGCGACCAGGTCGGTTGGGTGCGCGCCGCCACGCCGAAGGAGGTGGCGCTGGCTGCCGAGCGCGCCGCCCGCGCCACACAAATCTGGCAGGGCACACCACCGCAAGAGCGCGCCGCCTGCCTGAATCGGGCGGCTGACTTGCTGGAGCAGCGCAGCCAAAGCATTCTGGGCCTGATCGTGCGCGAAGCCGGCAAGTCGCTGCCCAATGCGATTTCCGAAGTGCGCGAGGCGGTCGATTTCTTGCGCTACTACGCCGCCCAAGTAGCCGCCACCTTTGACAACGAAACCCAGCGCCCGCTGGGTGTGGTGTTGTGCATCAGTCCATGGAATTTTCCGCTGGCCATTTTTACCGGCCAGGTGGCCGCTGCGCTGGCTGCGGGTAACTGCGTGCTGGCCAAACCAGCCGAGCAAACCCCGTTAATCGCTGACTTGATGGTCAGCATTTTGCAGGAAGCCGGGGTGCCGGTTGATGCCGTCCAACTGGTACCCGGCACCGGCGAGATGGTCGGTGCCGCTCTCGTGGCGCACCCGCAGGTGGCGGGTGTGCTGTTTACCGGCTCCACCGAAGTGGCGCGCAGCATCAATCAAACTTTGTCACAGCGCCTGAGCGCGCAGGGTCGCTGCATCCCGTTGATTGCTGAAACCGGTGGCCAAAATGCCATGCTGGTGGATTCGTCCGCATTGGCCGAACAGGTGGTAGGCGACGTGTTGTCATCAGCCTTTGACTCGGCCGGGCAGCGCTGCTCGGCACTGCGCCTGCTGTGCGTGCAAGAAGACGTGGCCGAGCGCGTGGTTGACATGATCAAGCAAGCCATGCGTGAGTGGGTTATGGGCAACCCGGACCACATGCACACGGATGTCGGGCCAGTGATTGACGAAGACGCGCGCGCCCAGATTGAGCAGCACATCAGCCACCTGCAGGCGCAAGGCCAGCCGGTGACCCGACTGGCGCGCGACGAGAGCGCCGGTCAGGGCTTTTTCGTAGCCCCCGCAATTATCGAAATTGATAGCATTACACGCTTGCAGCGCGAGGTGTTTGGCCCGGTTTTGCATATATTTCGCTATCGGCGTACGGACCTTGATAAGGTGCTCGATGCCATCAACGCCACCGGCTACGGCCTGACCTTTGGTGTCCACAGTCGTATTGACGAGACCATTGCGCAGGTGACGCGCAAGGTGCAGGCCGGCAATGTTTATGTCAACCGCAACGTCATCGGCGCGGTGGTGGGCGTGCAGCCGTTTGGTGGCATGGGCTTGTCGGGCACCGGGCCAAAGGCGGGCGGCCCGCTTTACCTGTACCGCTTGCTGCAAGCCAGCCAGCTTGACAGCAACCCGGCGCTCAGCGCGTTGTCGGGCTCCAGCGCCTGCCAGGCCACTGTCAATGCCGATGCTCGCCTGGACAAGCAGCCGGCCCTGAAAGCGCTGCAGCGTTTGATAGCGACGCAGTCGGCACCCGCGCTGGCAGACCCGGATATCTGGGCCGATCAAGGCAACGCTGCGCAGCGGGCGGCGGTCTGCCAGCGTTACCAGGCGTGCAGCGCGCTTGGCCAGCTATTTACCCTGCCCGGCCCAACCGGCGAGGCCAACCACTACCAACTGTTGCCGCGCGGCAAGGTTTGGCTGGTGGCCCAAACCACATTGGGCCTGCTGCACCAATTGGCGGCCAGCTTGGCCAGTGGCAATGTCTGCGCGCTGGCAGCGCCACTGGCAGGCAGTGCGGCAGAACGCCTGCTGGCGGCGCTGCCGGCGCAAGTGCAAGCGTTCATTGAATTGCACCAGCCCGACTCCCTGCTGAGCGAATTGACCCTGGGCGCGTTGCTGTTTGAAGGTGATGCCGATGCCTTGCAGGTGCTCTCAAGCCAGATCGCCCAGCGCCCTGCTGCCTTGTTGCGCATTGAAAGCCTGACACCGGCGCAACTGGCAGGCGGTGCCAGCTATGACCTCAGCGCTTTGATGCATGAACAAAGCATTAGCACCAACACCGCTGCGGCCGGTGGCAACGCGCAACTCATGACGATGGGCTGAATGAATACGCAAGCGCCTCAGGCACCCAGCGTGCATTTGACCCAAGCCGCCTTCGCCAAAATTCCCCTATCAGGTCTGGCTGCCATTGCATCGGGTACATTGCCCCGTCAATTTTTTACTATTGGAGAAAGTTATGGGATTATTTGATTCGGTCATGGGCGCGGTCGCCAACATGGGTCAGCAGCAGGCTGGCGCACCGGGCGAAGCCGGCTTGGGTGGATTGGGCGGTATTTTTGAAAAGCTGGCCAGCAATCCGCAATTGGTCCAGATTGTGATGGGCATGCTGAGCAACGATGGTGCGCAGGGCGGCCTGGGCGGCTTGGTCAGCAAGTTTCAACAAGCCGGCCTGGGTGATGCGATGCAATCGTGGATAGGCGGCGGCCCCAACCAGCCGGTGTCCGGTGACCAGGTTGCCAGCGCGCTGGGCGGCAGCACCATCACCGATATTGCCGCCCAGTTGGGTGTCAATCCCGCTGACGCCGCCGGCCAACTGGCAAAAATTCTGCCAGGCCTGATCAATCACCTGACACCGCAAGGCCAGGCACCCGAGCAAGGTCTGGGCAACAGCGGCGACCTGATGGGCATGCTGGGCGGCTTGCTGCAAGGGCGTTGAGCGGCGCTGCTGCGAATCCTCACGCCGCCGCGGCAATCACCTGCGCGACCGCCGCGGTGAGTTTTTTGGCGTAGGGCACATG
This sequence comes from Burkholderiales bacterium, assembly GCA_038207855.1. Taxonomy (GTDB): domain Bacteria; phylum Pseudomonadota; class Gammaproteobacteria; order Burkholderiales; family Burkholderiaceae_C; genus Rhodoferax. The sequence continues at coordinate 450 of JBBQZI010000238.1, read as the reverse complement.
CAAAAACTCGTTGGGGCCGTGGGCGTTGCTCTTGGGGCCAAGCACGCCGCAGACCATCATCTGCGCCTGCGGAAAGCCCTTTGACAACATGTTCATCAGCGGAATCGTGCCACCCTGGCCGATGGTGGCGCAGGGTGCGCCAAAGTAGTCAAGCGATGCCGCGTTCAGGGCACGCTCAAACCACGGTGCGGTCTCCGGCGCGTTCCAGCCGCTGGCACTGGCAGCGCCTTCAAACGTGACCCGGGCCTGGTACGGCGCGTTTTCTTCCAGCAGGGTTTTGAGCTGCGCCACGGCGCTGGCGGCATCGACCAGCGGCGGCAGCCGCAGGCTGAGTTTGAAGGCGGTCGACGGCCGCAGCACATTGCCGGCGTTTTGCAAATTGGGCAGGCCTTCGACGCCGGTGACGCTTAAAGTAGGCAACCAGGTGCGGTTGAGCAGCGCCTGCAGCGG
>JBBQZI010000237.1:0-4715 GCA_038207855.1 Burkholderiales bacterium | reverse complement strand
CTGACAACGGCTGAAATGGCCAAACTCTCGGGCATCGCGTTTCGCACCATGCAAGACATTGAGCAAGAGCGCAGTGACGGAAGCGTTCAGACCATGAACCGCATTTTTGGCATGCTCGGGCTGAAACTCAGCGTGGCCCGCGTCGCACCACCCCACACTGGCATGGCCGACGCTGATCTGCCGCCTTAAGGCGCCTTGAGGCACAAAAAATCGGTCACGGACTACGCCTTAGAGGCCTGCGATCTGCCGAGTTGCTCGTCGTAAACACGCTGGTAAGTTGCCACCATGGCCTGCATGCTGAAGCGCTGTAGCACGCGCTGGCGGCCGGCTTGACCCATGGCACGGGCTTGCGCGGGGTTGCGGGCCAGCTGCACCAACTGCCGCGCCAGGGTGGGCGCATCGGCAGCCGGCACCAACATGCCAGTTTCCCCATCAACCACCAAATCAGCGCTGCCGCCCACGTCGGTGGCGATCACCGGCAGTGCGCTGGCCATGGCTTCCAGGATGGTGTTTGAAATGCCTTCGGCCAGCGACGGCAGCACAAAGCAATGAAGGCCACGCATGACATCCGCCACGTCGTGTCGCTCGCCGGGCAACCAGGCCAGGTCAGCCACACCGGCGGCCTCCAGCAGGGCTTGCGCCTGGGCACGCAAGGGGCCCTCACCGATCATCACCAAACGCAGGGTGGTTTTGAGTTCTGGCGCTTGTTGCAAAGCCAATACAAAGGCCTGCGCCAACAGGGTTTGGTCTTTGACGGTTTGCATGCGGCCGACCGTGCCGACCAGCCAATGCGCGGCCGGGTTGAACGGGCAGCCGCTGATGGTTCGCACCCCCGCCGCTGCCGGTGCAAAGCTGTCGGTATCAACCCCGTTGTAAACCTGTGTGATGTGACCCACCGGCACATGCACTTTTTGCACCAGATAGTCAGCCAGATCGCGCGACAAGGCCAGGTAATGCTGCACAAACGGTTTGTAGAAGCGGCGAATGCGCTGGTACGTGCGATTGTTGCCATCCAGGTCATTCATGTCCCGGCCATGCTCACCATGAACGCGCACCGGCACACCCGCCAGCCAGGCTGGTAGCTGCACCTCCAGCGCGGCCATGTTGCGGCTGTGCACGATGGCCGGGCGCAACTGGCGAAACAGCTTGTAGAGCTTGGGAAACTGCCAGATGCCCTGGCCTGGCGGCTTGTGCAGGGCGATGAACTCGACGTCGGTGCGGTGGATGCGCTGCTTGAAATCGGTGATCTCAGTCATCGACAGCACCACATGCCGGTAGGCTTCTCCAGGCATGTGGTTGATGAGGTTGACGACACCGTTTTCAAGCCCGCCGGTGTCAAAGCGGTACATCACGTGGACCACCACGGGACGCAAGTCCACCGGCATTACAGGCGCCAGAGTTTGTAACCTGCGCCGGTGATGGCGGTTTGGTCAAACGCGGCTTTGACATCGATGAAAGCGCCACCTTTGACGAGTTTTTTGCCAATGTCTTCAATCGACAGCGAAGCGTATTCAGTGTGCGCCACAGCGGCCACAATGGCATCAGCGCGGGGCATTTCGTCCCACGGTAGCAGGCGCACACCGTATTCGTGCATGGCTTCATCGGCCTCGGCTTGGGCATCGGTCACAAACACTTCAACGCCATAGGTTTTGAGCTCGTTGATGATGTCAATGACCTTGGAGTTGCGCAGGTCACCGCAGTTTTCTTTGAAGGTCAGGCCCAGTACATTGACCCGCGCACCCTTGATGTAGCTGCCTGAAGCAATCATGTGCTTGATGGTTTGCTCGGCAATGAATTTGCCCATGCTGTCGTTGATGCGCCGGCCCGCCAGAATGACCTGCGGGTTATAACCCAGCATGTCGGCCTTGTGGGTCAGGTAATACGGGTCAACGCCAATGCAGTGGCCACCCACCAGGCCCGGCTTGAACTTCAAAAAGTTCCACTTGGTGCCGGCGGCTTCAAGCACCTCGGTGGTGTCAATGCCCAACTTGTCAAAAATGATAGCCAGTTCGTTCATCAGGGCGATGTTGAGGTCGCGCTGGGTGTTCTCGATCACCTTGGCGGCTTCGGCGGCCTTGATGCTGGAAGCCCGGTGCACGCCAGGCAGAATGATCATCTCGTAAAGCTGGGCCACCCGTTCGAGGGTGGCGGGGGTGTCGCCAGAGACAATCTTGAGAATTTTGGTGAGGGTGTGCTCTTTGTCGCCGGGGTTGATGCGCTCGGGCGAGTAACCGACAAAGAAGTCTTCTTTCCACTTCAAACCCGATTCACGCTCCAGCACCGGGATGCAAATTTCTTCAGTGGCACCGGGATAAACCGTGGATTCATAGATCACCGTCACGCCCTTTTTCATGAAGCGGCCAGCGCTGGTGCTCGAACCAATGAGGGGCTTGAAATCAGGGATGTGTGCGTTGTCAACCGGGGTGGGCACGGCAATGATGATCATGTCGGCCTCGGCCAGCAGGGCCGGGTCTGAGGTGTAGACGGCGTGTTTGGCAGAAGCCATTTGCTCATCTGCCAACTCACGCGATGGGTCGACCCCACGCAAGCAAGAGTCAACCTTGTGCTGCGAAATGTCAAACCCGATGGTTTTGACCTGTTTGCCAAATTCCACCACCAGGGGCAAGCCCACATAGCCCAGACCAATAACGGCGACGACGCTCATGACAATATCTCCCGATTTAAAAGTGTGAAAGCAATTGTGCCCTAGGCAAGGACCGATTTGACATACCAGCGCATGGCCTCGACCACGCCTTCTTGAATGCGGTGGCTGGGCTGGTAGCCCAGCAATGTCTGCGCCTTGGTGATGTCGGCCAGCGAATGACGCACGTCACCCGCCCGAAAATCACGGTACACCGGTTTGTAATGGGCCAAGTGGGGGAACTGCGGCTCAAGCGTGACGCGCATGGCCTCAAACAGCGCATTGAGCGTGGTGCGATCGCCCACGGCAATGTTGTAGACCTGGTTGGTGGCCTCTTCTGACTCTGCCGTGGCAGCCAGCAAGTTGGCCTGAACGGCATTGGCAATGAAACAAAAATCACGGCTGGTTTCGCCATCACCATTGATGAAGACGGCATCGTTCTGGATCATGGCTGCCGCCCACTTGGGCACCACCGCCGCATACGCACCGTCGGGGTCCTGGCGCTGGCCAAAAATATTGAAGTAGCGCAAGCCAATCGTCTTGAAGCCGTAAGAGCGGGCAAACACGTCGGCATACAGCTCATTGACATATTTGGTGACCGCGTAGGGCGACAGCGGCTTGCCAATGCAGTCTTCGAGCTTGGGCAGGCCGGGATGGTCGCCGTAGGTGGAACTGGACGCAGCGTAAACAAAGCGCTTGACCTGGGCATCACGCGCGGCCACCAGCATGTTGAGAAAACCGCCAATGTTGGTGCCGTTGGTGGTGAGGGGGTCTTCCAGCGAGCGCGGCACGCTGCCCAGTGCCGCTTGGTGCAACACATAGTCAACACCGCTGCAGGCCTGGCGGCAGTCTTCAAGCGTGCGAATGTCACCTTCGATGAAGTTGAAGCGTGCCCATTGGGCAGGTGTTACCACGGCCTGAACCAGGTCAAGGTTGTGCCGATGGCCCGTGGCAAAGTTGTCGAGCCCGACGACGGTTTGATCGAGCTTGAGCAGGGTTTCCAAAAGGTTGCTGCCAATGAAGCCCGCCACGCCGGTGATCAGCCATTTGTGGGGCTCAGACGGCAGGCGGCTTTGCAGTTGCTGGTAGGCTGTGGGTGTTGTCATATATTAAATTTGATAGCAGCTTGCGCAGTATCTATAAGGGCTAGAAGGTGTTTTTATCATTATTATTCAAATAACGGGGGTTTCACTTATTCAACCACTTGAACAGATCAGCGGCAATGCGATCGCCAGCGTGGCCGTCCCAAAACTCTGGCACCCGGCCGGTTTTGCCCTTGCCAGCCAGAATATCGGCCACCCCCTCAAGAATGGCTTGACGGTCGCGCCCAACCAGCGTGTTGGTGCCTTGGGTGATGGTGATGGGCCGCTCGGTGTTTTCACGCAGGGTGAGGCACGGCACACCTAGCGCAGTAGTTTCTTCCTGCAGGCCGCCCGAGTCGGTCAGCATCAGGGTGGCACCGGCCATCAGGCCAAGCATTTCAAGGTAGCCCTGCGGCGGCAGCAGTGCCATGTGCTTGGCATCGATCAGAGGCATCAAGCCAAAACGCTCGATATTGGCGCGGCTTCTGGGGTGCAGCGCAAAAATCAGCGGAATGTGCTGGGCCACCTGAGCCAGCGTTTGCAATAAATCAGACAGGGTTTGCGCGTCATCCACATTGCTTGGGCGGTGCAGCGTGACCACGCCGTAGCCGTGGGTGCCGCTGAGCATGGCCGGGTCAAAGCCGTGACTCTTGAGGGTTTGCGCCGGGTCGATGGCTTTGGGTTTGCTGTCAAGCAAGGAGTCAATCATGACATTGCCAACAAAGCAGATGCGCTGTGCGTCAATGCCTTCGCGCAGCAAGTTGTCGGTGGCGCTGCGCTCGGTGATGTAGAGGCGGTCAGAAATTTGATCGGTCAGGATGCGATTGATTTCCTCAGGCATGGCGCGATCGTTGCTGCGCAAGCCTGATTCAACATGCGCCACCGGAATGCCTTTTTTGGTCGCCACCAGCGCGCAGGCCAGGGTGGAATTGACATCGCCCACCACCAGCACGCAAGACGGCTGGTGCGCGTCCACCACCGGTTCAAAGCGC
>JBBQZI010000236.1:0-4741 GCA_038207855.1 Burkholderiales bacterium | reverse complement strand
TACAACTCGCGTTTGAGCGCTTCGCCCTGGCCAGCATCGAGCAACTCGGCCATGAACTGCGCGCGCAACACCATGGCGGTGCGCACCGGCTGCAAATTTGGATCGTCTGCAAACTTCGAGTTCTGTATCAACAACCAGGTTTTGATTTGACGCAGTCCCAGCACCATCACGCCTTGGCGCAAGGCGTCAATGTCACGGCTCAGGCCCAGCCCGGCGGAATTGGCAAAGCGCAAAAAACGGTAGGCCAGCATCGGCTCTTGGCCGAGTTGGCGTTCAATTTCATCCATTGAGCCATCCGCATCAATGGCACGCACCAGCCGGGCAATGGCATCGCGACTCGGCGCAATGTGGCTTCGGTGATAGCCATACAGCACATCTTCCACCGGCCAGCCCAGCAGGGCGGCTGCAGCTTGTTCATCCAGGCAGTGCGCGGCCAGCACGCGGTTCGCTATGCCTTCGTAAATCTGGCCGGCGCGCACCGGGCTTGCGGCATCCAGTTTGCTACTCGCCTTATTGCCAGACTTTTTCCGTTGTAACGCGGTGTGCAAACCGATCAGCGCTTCCTCCGTACTCAGACTCAGCAGGCTTTGGGAAAAGCTGGCGGCATGGGCCGCTTTGACCTGCGTGCCGGGCTCGCCCCGCCAAACCAAGGCCAGGCCACGTTGCTGCGCACGCATCACGCGCGGGGTGATGGCGGGGTCTTGTAGCGATGCTTCAGATACCTCAATGCGAGCCAGGCCGGGTGGGGTCAAGTCCAACAGGTCGGCCAGCACCACGTCAGACTGGGTTGACAGCAGTAGTGGCACCGAGCGCCCGCCCCACAGTTCGCTCAGGGTGATCAGCAGGTGGCCGGTATCAAAGACGATGCCAGCGTGTGGGTCAAGGCCAAGCTGCACGCAGGCCACTTGCCGCTGGGCGTTCCACAGCAACTGGTAAGTCAGCGACACATGATGCAAGACACCGGCTGCCATGTGTTACCGGATGAAGTCAAACAGCGAGAGTTTCTTGATCTGGGCATAGGTTTGCAGCGCGACCTGGTAACCAGTCTGCTGGTTGTTGAAGTCCGAGATGCCTTTGACCATGTCGAGGTCTTCCGCCCGTGAGCGATCCGCTTCATTCTGGATGCTGCGCTTTTCCTGATTGCCGGAGATGCGGTCGGCCCGGTTGAGCAGCTCACCGGCCTGGCCGCGCACAGCTGAGACCCGGGCCATGCCGATGTCGATGTTGTTCAGGGCCTGGCTGACGGCTTGGGAGGCTTGGGTGCTGGTGGTGGCAGTGCCGATGTCGCGTATGGCGTTGTCCATAACGCTGAAAATACTTGAACTGGGTGCGAGTTTGATGCTGTCGCCGACTGTCGGTGTACCGCTGATGTTGAAACTCAGACCTGGGGGAGTGAGCGGGGTGGGGAGCAGTGGGAGCGCGGGAGTGGGAGTGGAGATATTTGATATGTTGATGGCGATGAGTCCACCAATGGTTGGGTAATCGGGACCTCGTTGTGACAGCAATGTCGTGCCCGACGAACCGTTAGCCAGTGTCTCCTGCACATCATAGGTGACGTAGCTGGTACCTGCTACTGGGTCCACGACAGGGGTGGAAATGTTGCTGACAGCATAAGTCGCACCAGGGGTTAGCTGTCCTGCATCTTGTACCACCACGGCATCTGTTTTCAAGGTGCTAGTGGCGTTGCCCAGTTGAACGTTGTAGACACCATCGCGGCTGGTTTGCAGCATGAACGCGCTGTCGCCGTCCAGGGCAAACGGTATCGAGACCGCGGTGCTGGACATTTGACCTGGTAATCCTTGAAACGTGTAGTCAACGGGCATGGCGCTGGGCCCGGTAAACGGGGCGGCCTGGCTACCTAGCGCGCCAAACAAGGGCTGGCCATTGCTGTCTTTGGTGTTGGCCAGTGCAAATACCTGTTCGCGCAAGCCTTGCAACTCGAGCGCAATGGTCTTGCGATCAGCGGCGCTGTGCACACCGCTGCCTGCGCTGACCGTCAGCTCGCGAAAGCGCTGCAATGCATCAGTCACATCGCCCAGCGTGCTTTCTGCCTGGGTGATGGCGTTGCGTTGCGATTCCAGTGCGCGCTGGTCGGTGGCAATACGGCCAATGCGGTTTAGCGCCCGCTCCGCTATAGCGGCACTGGTCGGGTCGTCACTGGCACGCACCACACGCTTGCCCGAGGTCAGGTTTTCCTGCAGGTTGGACAGTGCGGTCCCGCGCATGGAAATGTTGCGCACGGCAGTGTCGTAGCTGGTGGCGCTGCCCATGCGGGTAAAAGAACTGGTCATGATGTGGACTCCTTCACGCGTGCGCCTTAGCGCGACATGGTTTGGATCAGTGTGTCAAAAATGCCCTGGGCAATCTGGATCACTTTGGCCGAAGCCTGGTAAGCCTGCTGGTATTGCAGCAGCTTGGAGGCTTCTTCGTCCAAGTTGACGCCTGAGACGCTGGTGCGGTCTTTTTCAAGATTGGCGGCAATCGTGCCCGACACTTCAGCCGAGTAGTTGGCACTTTGCACGCGCACGCCGATTTGCGACATCAGTCCGGCGTAACCGTCGGTCAAAGCCGAGCCATCAAACATGGGCACGTCGCGCAGGTTCATCATGGCGCTGGCGTTGCCGGCGTTGAGCTTGTAGTCAGTGCCGTTGTTATCGGCTGCGTTCTTGATGTCGAACATGGCAAAGGTGTCTCCGGCCTTGGGTGTGCCCTGTAATTTGACGCTCCAGTTGACCAGCGGGGCTGCGTATGTCGGGGGTGATGCCAGGGGTGCGACTGGCAAAGTGAATTCGATCGCTTGCCCTGACATGTATGCGTAAGTTGTCGGTGCCAAGGGTGTCGGGTCATCGCTGCGGGTGTAGCTGTTGGAGCCAGTAAAAGTCAACACGACCTTCGTCGCCGGTGCTAGCGGATTGCTGCGAGCCACCAGACTGGACAGTTGCAGACTACCGGTATTGCTGGCCCCCATCTTGCCAGCCACAGGGCTGGCCACAGCTAGAGCTCTCGGGCTTGAAAACTCACTTCGAATGTCGCTGGCCGCGGTGCTGAAGGGTTTGATCAAAAAGTGATCCCCCGCATTGGCTGATCCAGCTGCGGAAATGGACAAGCCATCAATAACGACGGGATTTGTCGTGCCAAAGTCAAACGCGGTGACCACGCCGTCGGACTTGCGGGTAATGCTGCCAGCGTTAGCGCCAGTAAAGGCGACCTCGTAGTCGGACGCTGCGAACTTGGTGACGTCGGCAATGCCTAGGGACAAGCTCGCCGACCCGGTATTGAGCGCCGCAGAATAGACGGAATCCGTGATGTGACCAGCCAGATCCAAGTTGGTTGAAAACAGATTGCCGCCCACATTGCCATCCAGATCCAACCCCAGCTTGTGCTGATCATTCATACTGGTTGTCACGGCGAGCGTCAACCGCCCCAGCAGGTTTCGCCCCTCGGCTAGGTCCGTATTCTGAAATTTCAGCAGGCTGGGCACCGCACCGCCACCGAGTACAGACTCGTCCAGCGTCACCGACTGACCATTGCGGGTGATGGCGAGTTTGCTTTTTGATGGGTCGCCGAATTCATCCTTAACCAGACTGACGCTCGCCGCACTGTTACCCAGCACCAGCGCCTGACTGCCGCCGATGAAGATGCCCACTGTGCCATCGGTGGCCGGGATGGAGCTGGTCTGAACGAGCTTGTTGAGGTCGCGCACCAGTTGGTCACGCTGGTCGAGCAAGTCGTTGGGTGCTTGCCCGTTGCCTTGTGCGCGGGCAATCTTTTCATTGACAGCGGCAATGCCTTTTGCTAGGTTGTTGATGGTCCCCACCTTGTCGGCAAGCTCCAGTTTCAAGCTGTTCTGGAGTTCATCCAGGTTGGCTGAGGCACCGCTCATGCGTGTCGCCGTTTCGTTCACCCTGGTCAGCGCCACGGTGCGGGCCGTCAGGTCGGTAGGCGAGCTGGCGACATCTGAAAAGGCGTTCAGCATGTCGTTGACCGCTGCACCCACGCCGTTCGCGCCACCCGGAAAGATGTCTTCGAGCTGGGTGAGCTTGTCAGCGCGCGCAGTGTCGCCCGCTGCGGTGGCACCCGCCAGTGTCGATTGACGTGTCAGAAAGATGTCGTAGTTGCGCTGGATAGTGGCAACTTCTACCCCTTTGCCGATGTAGCCCGCACCGGTGAACTGGCCTGGCACGGTTTCCAGCACCGCCGATTGGCGCGAATAGCCGGGTGTGTTGACATTGGCAATGTTGTTGCCGGTGGTTTGCAGTACCGCCTGGTTGGCCATCAAGGCCCTGGTGGCGACGTTGAGTAGGCCGCTCATACGCTTTGCGCCACAACTTGCGTGCGCTGCTGCAGACGCTGGGTGGTTTCAATGGCGCGGCTCAGCTTGGTCGCATAGTTGGGGTCGGTCGCGTAGCCGGCTTTTTGCAAGCTGGTGGCAAAGGCCAGTGCGGAGCCGGTTTGCTGCGTCACGTTGGCGTAGCGCGGAGACTGGGTGATCAGGCGCGCGTAGTCACGAAACGACTCATCGGTCGATGCATAAGCGCGGAATTTGGCAACCTGCTTTTGCGCCACACCGTTGACGTATTCGGTGGTGGTGACTTCGGCCACCTTGCCTTTCCAACTGGCATCGGCCTTGATGCCGAACAGGTTGTTGGCGGATTGGCCACCGCGCATCTTGATCTCATGCTGGCCCCAACCGGTTTCATGGCCCGCCTGGCCGACCATGTAACTCGCGGGTATGCCGGTT
>JBBQZI010000235.1:0-4757 GCA_038207855.1 Burkholderiales bacterium | reverse complement strand
CAACCCCATCAGCGTGATCAAGAACTATCTGGAAGTGATTGACAACAAGCTGGGACGACAAGAATCTGTCAGCGCCGAGCTGTCAATATTGGGGACAGAAGTTGAGCGGGTTGGCAACATTGTGAATAATTTTTCACACGTTAGCCGCCCACAGCCATTTGCCGCGGTGGATGTCAACCACTTGGCGCGTGACATGGTGCAGTTGCTCAGTGACAGCAAATTTTTTCCAAGCAATGTTCAAATCAGTTGCGAGTTGCCCGAGCAGATCAACCCCGTGCGGGGTTCAGTTGACCTGATCAAACAAATTTTGCTGAATTTAAAAAAACACGCCCGCGAATGCATGCCAGATGGCGGTAAGATCGTGATTGGCGGTGGTGCGTTGATTGAACAAGATGGCCAGGCGTTCACCACCGTTTGCGTCAGCGACACCGGTCCGGGCCTGAGTGCGGAAGTTCAGGCGCGCTTGTTCAAACCCGTGAAAAGCAGCAAAAGTGGCGAAAACCGCGGTTTGGGCTTGAGTATCGTGAACAGTCTGGTGATAAAAATGGGCGGCTCCATCCGTTGCGAAACCGCAGCCACCGGCACCCGCTTCACCATCTTGTTGCCGCGCACGCAGTCTGCCCAGAAGTCACCCGCACCAATGCAGACCGTCAGCCCACCCTACCAAGCGTCGGCTTAAGTTTGTCCAAGCCGATGGCCCGACCCCGAATTCTGATTGTTGACGATGACGCATTGGTGCTCACCAGTCTGCGTGCCCTGCTGAGCCGGCACGGTCATGACATCAGCGTGGTGGATTGCGGGCTTGAAGCGGTCCGCGAGCTCAGCACCAACCGCTTTGACCTGATCATTCTGGACATGATGATGCCCGACATCACCGGGCACGAGGTGATGGACTACATCAACGAGCGCCACTTGACGCTGGACGTGATCATCCACAGCGGAACCGATGACATTGACGCAGCCATTGGTGCGCTCAAGCGGGGTGCCTACGCCTTTCTGCGAAAGTCCTGCCCCAGAGAAGAATTTCTCAAGACCATTGACAACGCCTTGCAGGCCCGGCGCATGAAGCAGGAAAACCAGCGCATCAGTCATCAGCTGGACAACTCAAAAAAGATTTACCACCATCTGGTCGACAGTTCACCAGACATTATTTACACGCTGGACGGCGATGGGTGCTTCACCTTCATCAACGAGCGGGCCTTGCCGCTGCTGGGCTGGCGCCCTGAGGATGTGCTGGGGCAGCACTATTCGCTGTTGATTGACGCCAGTGATCTGGAGCGTGCCCACTATGTTTTGAACCAGAGCGCCGGCATGCACCGGATAACGCGCAATGTCGAGTTACACCTCAAATCACGCGAGCACGAGGGCGAGACACGCCTGTTCAGACATGAAATCATGCACATCAGCCTGCCGGCCGATGAATCTGACAGCACGGCCCATGCTGGCGCGCCGCGTCGGGGCATCTACGGCATTGCGCACGATTTGACCGAGCGCAAACGCACCGATGCGCTGATTGCCTACCAGGCTTACCACGACATCCTGACCGAGTTGCCCAACCGCAACCTGTTCAAGGACCGGCTGGAATTGGCGATGTTGCAGGCCCGGCGCAACCAGACGGCAGTCGCTTTGTTGTTGATTGACCTGGATCGCTTCAAGCTGATCAACGACACACTGGGTCATGAAGTGGGTGACGATCTGCTCAGAGAAACCGCAGCAAGACTGCAAACCAACATGCGCCCTTGCGACACCCTGTCACGAGTCGGCGGTGATGAGTTCACCATCATCCTGCCCGAAATTGACAGCACGCAAGATGCCACCCAAATTGCCGCCAGGTGCCTGGCCAGCATGCGGCTGCCATTCATGCTGGCCGGTCAAACCCTGCATGTAACGGCCAGCATTGGTATCGCCATGCACCCGCAACATGGCCAAAACGCCGATGACTTGCTGAAAAATGCCGACATTGCGATGTACCACCAAAAATCCAATGGCAAGGATGGTTACGCCTTTTTTGATGCCCAGTCGCAGAGTCCCACCACGCAAAACATGACGTTGGAGCACGATCTGCATGAAGCGCTGGAGAACAACGAGCTGGAAATGTATTACCAGCCCCAGATCAATGTAGAAACACAAAAAATTACGGGCGCAGAGGCCTTGATGCGCTGGAACCACCCACGCCGCGGCCGCTTGGGTGCCGGTGAATTCTTGCCCTATGCCGAAGAAAACGGCTTGATTTTGCCGATGACCGACTGGATGCTGGAGTCCGTCTGCAAAGACTTGCAAGCCTGGAACGCCATCGACGGCAGCAGCCAACGGATGTCCATCAATCTGTCGCCCCACTACCTTGACCGGGGCCATTTCGTTGAAAAACTCAAAGATGCGCTGGAACGTTACAAGCTGCCAGCAGCACAATTTGAAATTGAGATCACCGAAAACATCTGCATTCGCAACCCGCTCGGTGTGATTGACCAACTCAACCAGCTCTGCCAGCTTGGCGTGAGCATTGCCATTGATGATTTTGGAACCGGCTATTCGTCACTCTCGTATCTGCACCGGTTTCCCATTCATACATTGAAAATCGACCGCTCCTTTGTCATGGAAATCCTCGATGAGGCGACACCATTGCCGATTGTGATGGCGATCATCTCGATTGCCAAAGGGCTCAATTTGCACCTGGTTGCCGAAGGGGTTGAGAACGAAAACCAAAATCGCTTTTTAGCGCAGGCCGGCTGCCAGACCATTCAGGGCTACTACTATCACAAGCCCATGCAACAAGCGGCATTGCTGGCCCTGCTGCAGGCTCAAAGCAAGTCTTAAACCGTCGGATTGACAGGCTCAATACCCGTGATGGATGAACGCAGCAACTCCAGATGGTCAATGCCATCTTCAATGTAGGGCTTGCCGACATCTTCAAAGCCGTGTTTGGCATAAAACCCCGCCAAATGCTTTTGTGCACCAAGGCGAATCGGCTGCGGCCCCCAAAGTTGGCTGATGGCGATGATCGCCTGTTCAACCAGGGTCTGTCCCAGACCTGCGCCGCGCGCGCTCTGGCGTACCAGCACCCGGCCAAAACTGGCCTCGGAGAACTTGACGCCAGCTTCAAAACAGCGCGCGTAAGCCTGCAATTCACCATGCTGCACACCCAGCAGATGCATGGCCTGGCGGTCGGTGCCGTCCATGTCCTGAAAGATGCACTGCTGCTCGACTACAAACACCTCGCTGCGCAAGCGCAGCACCTCATAGAGTTCGCTCACACGCAGATCGTCAAACGCCAGCAAACGCCAAACCAGCGTGCTGGAGTCCGCACGCGCGGCGTGGCCAATGCCCCAAAGTCGAAATGTCATCATGATTCTCCTGCGCTCAACAAAAGTGGATACCCACAGTGTGCCATTCAATCGGTGGCGATGGTTCGCAACGCATTCACTGTGCGCGGGCCAGTGGCCAGACCACGCATGAATTTGAAAGTGCCGGTGGCATGCGCACAGGCGTGGCCGTGCGCATCAAACACCGTGGCTTCGGTAAACGCCATCGTGACCGTGCGGTGCATCAAATGCCCTTTTGCGGTGAGCTTGCCGTGCGCCGGGCGCATGAAGCTGGTTTTCATCTCGATGGTGACTGCGCCCAGCTCCTTTTGCACACTGCGCGCGGCCAGCGCCATGGCGACATCCAGCAGCGTCATCAGCGCGCCGCCATGCGTCACGGCAAAAGAATTCAGGTGCTCAGGCCGCGGGGTAAAGAGCAGCTCAGAGCAACCACCCTCAAACAAGGTGAGCTCAAAACCCAGATGATCCACAAACGGTATGGTGACGCCAAATTCCACGCTCATGCTCCCACCACGGCACGAACTCCACCGCCCAGCGCTAAACACTGGCCAGTGATGTGCTTGCCCGCATCGGATGCGAACAACAAGCTAATGCCTTTGAGTCCTTCATCATCGGCCAGCGTGTCCGCCGTCATGTGGCCGGGGGGCAAACCCGGGCAAATGGCGTTGACGGTGATGTTGTGCTGACCCCATTCAGAAGCCAGCGCGCGCGTGAAATTAATCACCGCATCCCTGGAAGGGTCGTAAGCGATATTGATGATGCGCCCGCTGCGCCGCGCAATCATGGACTGATTGCCGACCAGTTGACTGAGTAAAAAATAGCCGCGCGCATTCAGGTTGATGGCTTTATCTCGGACCGCTGGCGGATGGTCTTGCGCCGGTGCACCCCAGCTGGCACCCGCGTTGTTGACCAAAATGTCAATATCGCCGATGCGCTGCAGCGTCTCACAGACCAAGTGCTGCAAGTCTGCTTCCTGGGCGCAATCTGCAGCCACCCAACGCGCGTCAATACCGGCGGCTTGCAGTTCGGCACATGCGGCTTCAAGCGCATTGGCTTTGCGCGCGGCCAGCACAATGCGCGCACCCGCCTCGCCCAGTGCCTGCGCTATTTGCAGACCCAAACCCTGCGATCCGCCAGTGATCAGCGCAGTTTTGCCGGTGAGATCGAAAAGTTGTTGTGTGGTGCGCGTCATGGTTGCCTATTTGACAATGAGTCGCCAGTGTAGACAAGAAAACCTTAAGCTGGCATTTGGTAGCATAGCCCCCTGCAGACGAACAGCGAATAACACCGTTTAGACACCATGCCCAATACGCCACGCCTTCTTGACCAACTGGTAAGCCTGACCGGCATCCGCGACTTGGAGCTGCTGGAGGTGAGTTTGCTCAAGACGCTGAACCGCTTTATCAGCCCCATCGGGCTGTCGCTTTACAAGGTTTC
>JBBQZI010000234.1:0-4778 GCA_038207855.1 Burkholderiales bacterium | reverse complement strand
GGAGGTTCGAGTCCTCTCACACCGACCAATAGACAGTTTGAAGGCCTCTAAGTAGCGATACCTAGAGGCCTTTTTTATTGGTAAAGTATCTCCCCATCCATTTTCCCCGAAGGCACTGAGATTATGAAAAATTGCACGTTCCAACTAGCGCTGGTTAGCTCGGCTGTTGTATTTTGTTACTCTGCACAGGCGGCCTCAGTGGCTCCGGTGGCCGGCGAACATGGCATGGTTGTGACCGCCCAGCACATTGCAACGCAGGTCGGTGTGGATGTACTCAAAAAGGGCGGCAACGCCATCGATGCCGCCGTCGCCGTGGGTTATGCACTGGCCGTCGTCTATCCTGCAGCAGGCAACTTGGGTGGGGGCGGCTTCATGACCCTGCAGTTAGCCGATGGCCGCAAGACCTTCCTGGATTTTCGCGAAAAAGCGCCGTTGGCCGCTACCGCCAACATGTATTTGGATGCCGACGGCAATGTCATCAAAGGTGCCAGCACCCATGGCTACCTAGCCGCTGGCGTGCCCGGTTCGGTGGCGGGCTTTGAAGAGGCCAGAGTGAAATATGGCACCATGCCGCGGGCCAAGCTGATCGCGCCCGCCATCCGGTTGGCCGATCGCGGCTTTGTGTTGCAAGCGGGCGATGTCGAGATACTGCATACCGCCACCGATGCCTTTCGCAAGGATGCGCCGTCGGCGGCCATCTTCCTGAACAAGGGTGAACCGTTTCGGCAAGGACAGAAGCTGGTCCAAAAAGATTTGGCCAAAACCCTTCGCCAGATCAGTGCCAAGGGTGCGAACGGTTTCTACCAAGGCTCGGTTGGCAGCGCCTTGGTGGCAGCCAGTACCTTGGGCAAGGGCATCATCACCCAAGCCGACCTGGACCAATACAAGGTGCGTGAACTGGCCCCGGTAGAGTGCGATTACCGCGGTTACCACATCGTTTCTGCACCGCCGCCGAGTTCGGGTGGCGTGGTAATTTGTGAGATTTTGAACATCGTTGAAGGTTACCCGCTCAAGGAACTGGGCTTTCGCTCCGCGCAAAGCGTGCACTACCAGATCGAAGCCATGCGCCACGCTTACCTGGACCGCAACAGCTACCTGGGCGACCCCGACTTTGTGAAAAATCCGCTGGACCGTTTGCTGGACAAAGCTTATGCCGAAAAAATTCGTGCCGTCATTGACCCGAACAAAGCCGGCGTCTCCAAAGACCTAAAGCCCGGTGTGGTTCCGCATGAAGGCACCAACACCACCCATTACTCCATCGTCGACAGTATGGGCAACGCGGTGTCGGTCACCTACACGCTGAACGACTGGTTTGGTGCCAAAGTCACCGCCGCCAAGACCGGCGTTTTGCTGAACAACGAAATGGACGATTTCACTGTCAAGGTCGGCGTGCCCAATATGTATGGATTAGTGCAGGGCGAAGCCAACATCATTGCGCCGGGCAAGCGCCCTTTGAGTTCGATGAGCCCGACCATCGTCAGCAAAGACGGCAAGCCCGTGATGGTGGTTGGAACACCAGGTGGCAGCCGCATCATTACTGCCGTGACACACACCATCCTCAACGTGATCGACTACGGCATGAATGTGCAAGAAGCCGTGGATGCGCCGCGCTTTCACCAGCAATGGTTGCCGGATTTGACCAATATGGACACCTTCACCATCAGCCCCGACACTGAAAAAATCCTGCTTGCGATGGGCCACAAGCTGGGGGCGCCGCAGTCCGCCAACCACTTGGCCGCCATCTTGGTTGGTGCCCCCAGTCTGGGCGGCAAACCACGTGGAAAAAACCAGTTCTACGGTGCCAACGACCCACGACGCAACACCGGCTTGGCAGAAGGCTATTGAAAAGTAAGGACGTTCTATGACCTTTGCTGACAAGCTCAAGCAACTTCCCGACGTGACGCATCTGGCAGCTTTGCAGCTGCTCAATGCGTCAGGTGAGGTGGTGGCCACCATCGAGAACAAGCCGGGTCAGGCCGGCTCGCTGGCGGTCTATGCCGATCTCGCGGCCAGACATGGCTGCATTGACGTGCTTGCAGCGAACGAGGGTCTGAGTCTGTTTGCACAGCACACGATTGATGCCCGCGCCCATCCCGGCAGTCATCCCAATATCGACCGCTTACTGGCAGTCCTTTCATCCGGTGAATGTTTGTCGGTCAAACCAATTCATGCCTGACGCTCACCCCACAGGTGCTGGATTGAATCTTTCTGATTTAGGCGCGTTTTCTCTGGCGGCATTTGACCAGGTGGTGGCCGCCACGCCGGGCTTTCGCTCGCGTGCCGGTCAGCGCGAGATGGCCGAGCGCATCGCGCAAGCCTTGCAAAATGTCAGTTTGGGCGATCAAGCCGAGCCGGACAAGGCGATTGCGGTCATTCAGGCTGGCACCGGTGTGGGCAAGTCGGCCGCTTACCTGGCGACCACTGTGGCCATGGCCTTGCAGCGCAAGACCCGCGTGGTGGTGTCGACGGCCACGGTTGCACTGCAAGAACAGCTCATGACCAAAGACCTGCCGGCGCTGGCCGCCGTGCTGGGTACGCCATTTGTCTACGCGCTGGCCAAGGGGCGCGGGCGCTACGTGTGCAAGCTCAAGCTGGAGCGTATTGCTGGCGCTGGCGCAGCCGATTCCAGCGACATGTTTGGCGTGGACGAAGATGCACCGCCACCATCCACCGCTTATTCAAAACAGCTCAAAGGCCAGGACTGGCAAGACCCTGAAGAGCGCCGCATGGCCTTGTACGACACGCTGGCCAACGCGTTGGCCGCTGGCAGCTGGGATGGCGACCGCGACAGCCTGAGTGATCAGCCCGATCAGCGCGATTGGGCCACGGTAGCCGCCGAGCGCCACACCTGCACCGCGCGGCACTGCCCGCGCTTTCGCGATTGCAGCTACTACAACGCGCGCACCTTGCTGGCACAAGCGCAGGTGATCGTCGCCAACCACGACCTGGTGCTGGCATCGTTGGGCATGAAGGCGCTGCCTGACCTGGACAACTGCCTGGTGGTGTTTGATGAGGGTCACCATTTGCCCGCCGTGGCACTCGACCAGTTTTCCAGCAGCATGGATTTAAGCGGCTTGCGCTGGCTCGACAAATTGCCGCGCATTCTGCATGATGTGGCTGAAAAAATGGGTATTTCGCTGGCGCAAGATGTCAATACACTGGCTTCGCAGCTCAAAACTGCCATGCTGGATGCCGGTCGCATTGCGATGGATTTGCTGCGCGGGGTAACCGCCAGTTATGACATCGTGCACCGCTTCAAAGACGGCGTGCTGCCCGAGGTCTGCACCGACCCGATGACGCTGATCCACGGTCACGCACGGGGTTTGTCAGATGCGCTGGAGGCACTCGGCGCCGAACTCAAGGCGCGTAGCAAAGAAGACCCGGCGCAGGCCGCCAGCAATGCCGTGCAATACGCCAAGCTCGGCCAACTGGCGCCCAAGCTCAACGCGGTGGTGGCCACCAGCGCCATGCTGCTGGCCCATGATGCGACACCGATGGCCAAGTGGCTCAAGTCCGACACCAGCTCTGGCCTGGTTTCTTTGAGCGCGCATGCCTGCCCGATCGTGCCGGGCGACCTGCTGCGCCAGCACTTGTGGAGCCAGGTGCGCGGTGCGGTGGTGACATCGGCATCGCTGACCACCTGTGGCAGTTTTGACTACTTCCTGAGTGAAACCGGCTTGGACGACTTGCCGCAGGTGTCTACGCTGGCCGTTGCCAGTCCGTTTGATTACCGTGCACAGGGCCAGCTGTTGGTGGCCGAAACAACGGCTGACCCACGCCATGTGGAGAGCTACACCCGCGAGATGATTGCTGCGTTACTGGCGGATTTGCGCCAGGTGGCGCACGGTGCACTGGTGCTGTTTACCTCGCGGGTGCAAATGAAAGCGGCAGTGGACGCGCTGGATTCTGCCTTGCTGGAGGTAGTGCTGGTGCAGGGCCAAATGTCACGTAGCCGCCTGTTGGGCAGTCACCTGGCACGCATTGAATCAGGTCGGCCATCGGTGATTTTTGGCATGCAGTCGTTTGGCGAAGGGCTTGATTTGCCGGGTCAGTTGTGCGAGACCGTGTTCATTGCCAAGCTGCCCTTCAGTCCACCGACTGATCCGGTCGAAGAAGCCCGCGCCGAGTGGCTCAAGCGCGAAGGTCGCGACCCATTTTCTGAACTGGTGGTGCCAGCTACCGGCATCAAACTGCTGCAGTGGACGGGCCGCGCCATCCGTACCGAAGACGATCAGGCGCGCGTCATCTGCTACGACAAACGGCTGCTGGGCACGGCGTATGGCCGGCGTATGTTGCAGGGTCTGCCACCCTATGCGGTGCTGCGCCGGGTTGCGGGCCAGACGGCTGCCGTGCAGTCTTGGTAACGTGTAATAAACGGATTCACCATTCAGGGTACGGGCGAGCGTGCGCATGAAAGTCAGCTTGCATTTTGGCAAAAGCGCCGCAGTTGTAGGCGTCTGAAGGAGTTTTGAGTTGACTGAATTTTTGATGAAATTACTGGGTTTTGTGGTACGCCTTGGGCTGATTTTGGCTGGGCTGGTGTTTTTTGCCAGCTTGTTGGCCGCTGCCATGCTGGTGCTGTTGGTCTGGTTGCTGCGCGCGCTGTGGGCCAGGCTGACTGGCGCGCCAGTGCAGCCGTGGACGTTTCAGGTCAACCGGCAGGCGATGTGGCAGCGTTTCTACCGGGGTGCACCAGGTCAGCGGGGCGCTTCGTCACGCGCTGCGGGTGATGATGTGGTGGATGTTGAGTCGGTCGATGTCAAGGGTGCTGATGTTAC
>JBBQZI010000233.1:0-4817 GCA_038207855.1 Burkholderiales bacterium | reverse complement strand
CTGGCGGAACAGGCGGGATTCGAACCCGCGGAGGGTATAACCCCTCGCACGCTTTCCAGGCGTGTGACTTAAACCGCTCATCCACCGTTCCGAAGCCCACTATTTTAGCTGAGCATTTCAATGAATTCGACTCACTTAGCTGGATGCGCATAAAAAAGCCGCCTTGACGGCGGCCTTTATACGGAATGCATCAAATTAATTCAATGAAACCTTTTTGCCATCCTTGTAGGTCGACAAGGTCATAGCTGGATTCTTCATCTCGCCGGTGGGTTCGAACGCGATGGTGGCGGTCACGCCTTTAAAGTTGGTCTTGCCGATGAACGGAATGTAAACCTTAGGATCAGTTGAATTGGCGCGTTTCATTGCATCTACGAGAACGAAGGTCGCATCGTAAGTGAATGGACTGTAAATCTGGAACTGACCGGGGTACTTGGCATCGTAGCGAGCCTTCCAGGCTGTGCCACCGGGCATTTTTGCAATCGACGAGCCGCCTTCAGCACAAATCACACCATCCAGGCTCTTGGCACCCGATGCAATCTTGATGATTTCTGAAGTGCAAATGCCATCACCGCCAAAGAACTTGACGTTCGACATGTTGAGCTGATCCATCTGGCGCAACATAGCGCCTGCCTGTGCATCCATACCACCATAGAAAATGGCATCTGGCTTCTTGGATTTGATGGCAGTCAAAATGGCCATGAAATCAGTGGCCTTGTCAGTCGTGAACTGATCATCCACAACTTTGATGCCATTGGCCAGCGCAGTTTTCTTGAACACTTCGGCAACACCCTGACCATACGCCGTACGGTCGTCGATCACGGCAACTGATTTGAGCTTCATGGTGTCGGCTGCATACAGCGCCAAGCCGGCACCCAATGACAAGTCATTGGCAATGATGCGGTAAGTGGTGTCGTAACCTGGTTTGGTCAGGTTGGGGTTAGTCGCAGCACCCGTAACCATCGGGATACCACAGTCATGGTAGATCTTGGAAGCAGGAATGGTTGTGCCCGAATTCAGGTGACCCACAACGCCAGCCACTTTGGCATCGCACAGCTTTTGAGCGACAGCGGTGCCCTGTTTCGGATCAGCTGCATCGTCTTCCATCATCAACTCGAATTTGATCTTTTTGCCACCGATCACGATGCCCTGCTTGTTCAAATCTTCGATCGCCATGGCGGATCCATTGGCATTGTCTTTGCCGTAGTGGGCCTGACCGCCAGACATGGGTGCCACGTGACCGATCTTGACGACCATGTCTTGGGCGAAAGTCACACCAGCAACAGCAGCGATGGCAGCCGCAACGGTAATTTTCAATTTCATTTGCATAGACAACTCCAAGTTAAAAAAGGTTAAAAAAATATTGTGAATTTAATTATTCAACAACGCGAACAATACAGCAATTTTTGCGCCAGAGCCCTAGGGTAGACACCAAGATGCCAGGCTAATGACCCATGATTAAAACTTATTTTTGTGATTGCAAAAAATTTTGACTGTTAATTTCATCGATGACTGCTTGGCGTATGAACATGTCCATCTCCTCTTTTAGTTGGGCACCTATTTCGGCCAGCTGTTTCGCCACGATTGAACGCACTAGGCGATCGGACTCTTCTTGAAGACGTCGCTCAAAAATAGGCTGTATCTGTTGCCTTACGCGTTCGATCACCGCTTCAACATCAGGCTTTCTTTTGATTGCAAAAGTGTGCAAGTTGGCCGGATCAACCACTTCAGTCAGCGTTGGCACAAAACGGGGAAGGTTGCGTGGTGTTGTGCTCATGAACGTGCTTTTTGCTCAAGATCGTGTTTAACAAGGCTAAAGCCGGCTCCCGCGTAATGCCGCCAGCGCTGTCGAGCAAGACGACGGTCTTCATCATCCAGCGAAACAACTTCAATGACGCGCTCAAATTGATCAAAGCCATTCGGGATTTGATCACCAAGATTGATCAAAATGCTCTGAAAAGGTGCGCTGTGCACTGCTTGAGTTAATACCACGGGCGATTTCTGCAAAATAGTCGCCTTGTCGTCCAAACGGCAATGGGGTACAAATTCGGCAGTCCCAAAAGTCCATAGATCGTGATCAAGTTGATCAAGAACATCAGCTGGCCCGGTCACGATCAGCTTGGCACCACCCGTTACGGCCTTGCGCAGCAGTCGACAGGTGTACGCCAGTTTGTCAGCCGCATTGATATGAAACGAAATATCCGTCATTGGACCTTGCCCGGCGGAGCTAGCGCCATCAAATAGTCAACCAAAAGTCCAACCGGGCGGCCGGTTGCGCCCTTGGCAGCACCGCTCTTCCACGCTGTGCCAGCGATGTCCAGATGAGCCCAGGGATATTTACTGGTAAATCGTTGCAAAAATTTGGCTGCCGTGATTGCGCCGCCAGCTCGCCCAGCAACGTTGGCCACATCAGCAAAGCTGGTTTTCAGGCCTTCAGCGTAATCATCATCGAGTGGCATGCGCCAGCACAAGTCTTGCGAAGATTCTCCCGCCTGCAATAGCGCGGCAGACAGGTCTTCATCGGCCGTGAAGAAGCCGCTGCGCACGGCACCCAAGGCAATGACGCAAGCGCCTGTCAAGGTGGCCACATCCAGCACAACGCGCGGATTAAACCGCTCCGCATAGGTCAGCGCATCGCACAACACCAAACGGCCTTCTGCATCGGTGTTGAGCACCTCAATCGTTTGCCCGCTCATGCTGGTAATAACATCACCAGGCTTGACAGACCGACTGCCGGGCAAATTTTCGCAAGCAGGGATCAATCCGACCACATTGATGTCCGGTTGCAGATCAGCCAGCGCCCGAAATACACCCAACACACTGGCGGCACCGCACATGTCATATTTCATTTCATCCATCTCGGCGGCTGGCTTGATGGAAATGCCGCCACTGTCAAAGGTAATGCCTTTGCCAACCAAGACAACCGGCGGCGATATCTTGGCCGCGCCGCTGTAGCGCAACACGATAAAACGTAAGGGCTCATCTGAGCCCTTGGCTACTGCCTGTAGCGCGCCCATTCCCAGCTTGTCAACGTCCGTTGGGTCCAGCACTTCACATTTGATGTGAGAAAATTTTGTCAGTGCCTGCGCCGCGTGCGCCAGATGTGTCGGCGTTGCGTGGTTGGCCGGGCGGTTACTCCATTCCTTGGCCAGTTCAACGCCCTTGATCGCGGCTACCGCACACATAAAACTGCTTTGCAGCGCACTGCCATCGGAAACACTGAAAACGACCTGCTCGATAGATCGGTCTTCTTGCTTGGTTTTGGTCGTAGTGTAGACATACGTGGCATCAGCCACGGCATTGACCGCAACCCTGACGACCAAAGGCGAAGGCAATTGCTCAAAATGCAGGGCGATGTGCTTGGGTCTTGCGGATTTGAGCAGTGACATGGCAGTTGTCACGCCTTTGCGCACGTCGCTGGCAGTACCGTCACCCACATGAACAAATACAAGGCGTGAACACGGCAAACCCAATGGGCGGTAAATGTCAAGCAGCTGCCCAGCCTTGGCTGTCAAGTCGCCAGATTTCAGCGCTTTGGCGATCATCGTCGATAGGACATCCTTACCGGGCTTGAAAGCACTTGTCAGAAGCACCAGCAATGCATCGCTATTTTCACGGGACACGGTGGAGAGATCAAAATTCTTGAGTTCAAAGTTCATAATCAGGGTTTTCCTTTTCAGCCATGTTATTCCAATCTTCTTTGCGCAAAGAGCTGTCCCGCAGTTTTGGTGCCACCCTGATTGTTATGGTCACAGTCGTGATGACCATGACCCTGATCCGCACGCTCGGGCAAGCCTCGCGCGGCAATTTTGACCCATCAGACGTGACGCTGGTCATGGGCTATACGGTACTGGCTTATATGCCCACCCTGCTGACGATGAGCCTGTTTATTGCCATCATCGCGACCTTGTCGCGCATGTACCGGGACAGCGAGATGGTGATCTGGTTCTGCAGTGGCAAAGGCTTGGCCGCTTTGCTGGCACCTTTGTTGCGGTTTGCCTGGCCAATCTTTGGAATCGTGGCTGCGCTTGCAATGCTTGTTTTGCCATGGACCAATCAGCGAATTGAAATACTGAAAGCCCAGTATGAAAAGCGCGGTGACCTGGACCGAATTGAGCCCGGACAATTCCAGGAATCAGCCGATGGCACACGGGTGTTTTTTTTGGAAAAGAACAGAGCAGGCCAACAAGTTGGATCCAACGTATTTATTGCCACCAATGAACGAGGCAAAGAAACCATCACATCGGCGCGAAGTGGGCGTATTGATGTGTTGCCGCAAGGCAAGTTTTTGATTCTCAATAACGGACAACGCCTGGAGCGCACACCCCAGAATCAAAATATAAAAATTAGCGAATTTGAAGAATATGGCACACAAGTCAGCACCGATGTCCTTAGTGGGTCAGGCTATGTCCCTGTCAACACCTTGCCTACTCAAGCGTTGTTCAACAACATGACACCAACAAATTTAGCTGAGATTTCCTGGCGTATAGGACTGATATTGGCAACCATCAACTTTGTAATCATCGGCGTAGCCGTATCCACAGTGAACCCGCGAGTCAAAAAAAGTGTTAATTTGATTTTCGCGTTGTTCACGTTTGTGATTTATTTCAACCTGCTAAGCATGGGACAGAGTTGGATCACCGCAGAAAAAATAACGTTTACCAGCTTAATGCTGACCTTGCACGGTGGCATCTTTGTGCTGGCGGTTTTGTGGCTCGCCAAGGGGCACAACAATTGGTATTGGCGCAGATCAAATAACGACAAATTGCGAAAGTCTGACGCCGGGGTAGCCATATCTTGAAGACCATACGTCACCTTAT
>JBBQZI010000232.1:0-4819 GCA_038207855.1 Burkholderiales bacterium | reverse complement strand
GTGAGCAACGACGAGTGGAACCAGCCGCGATGCTGGTCGTGACCTTCAAGGTACAGATCGGTCTCGGGACCATCGGCGTGGCCGGCACCCGCGTGCGAGCCCTTGAGTACCGTGGTGTGGGTGGTGCCGGAGTCAAACCAGACCTCCAGAATGTCGCTGCTCTTGTTGTAGTGCTCGGCATCGGTTTCAGCGCCCACTTGCGCCAGGATGGATTCGGCGCTGGCCTTGCTCCAGGCCTCAATGCCACCGGCTTCAACCATGTTGGCGGCAATGTCCAAAATCTCCATGGTGCCCGGGTGCAGTTCGCCGCTTTCTTTGTGCAGAAAAAACGGCAGCGGCACGCCCCAACTGCGCTGGCGGCTGATGCACCAGTCGGGTCGGCCGGCAATCATGTCGCGCAGGCGGGCCTTGCCGTTTTCCGGGTAAAACGCTGTCGTTTCGATAGCAGCCAGCGCAGTCTGTCTAAGGGTTTGCGGTGCTTTATCCTTGGTAAAGACACCTTCGCCGGCATCCATGCGGATAAACCATTGGGCCGCAGCGCGGTAAATCACCGGGGTTTTGTGACGCCAGCAATGCGGGTAGCTGTGCACGATGTTCTCGGTGGCGAACAGGCGACCGGCCGCACGTAGCGCATCGATGATGACCGGGCAGGCCTTCCAGATGTGTTGGCCGCCAAACAGCGGCAAGTCGGCGGCATAGACCCCGTTGCTCTGCACCGGGTTGATGATGTCGTCATAGGCCATGCCGTGTGCCACACAGCTATTAAAGTCTTCTACCCCATAAGCCGGTGACGAATGCACCAGACCGGTGCCGTCTTCGGCCGTGGCGTAGTCGGCCAGGTAAATCGGGCTGAAACGGTCGTAGCCCGCATCCACATGGGCCAAAGGGTGTTTGAAGTTGATGCCGCCCAGGTTTTTGCCCAGGGTGGTGGCGATAACGGTACCGGTCAGCTCAAAGCGAACCATGCATTTCTCAACTAGGCTCTCAGCCAGCACCAGCAGGCCGCGCTCGGTATCGACCAGTGCGTAGCTTAATTCGGGGTTCAGATTGAGCGCCTGATTGGCCGGAATCGTCCAGGCGGTGGTGGTCCAGATGACTGCGAATGCTTCTTTTTCGATAGCAGGCAACGCAAACGCAGCGGCGAGTTTGGCCGGTTCGGCGCACAAAAAGCCAACGTCGAGCGTTTGCGATTTTTTGTCGGCGTATTCAATCTCGAACTCGGCCAAGCTTGAGCCGCAGTCAAAGCAGGCATAAACCGGTTTCAGGCCGCGATAGACAAAGCCGCGCTCGATGACGCGCTTGAAGGCACGGATTTCGTCGGCTTCGTTTTTGAAATCCATGGTGCGGTAGGGATGGTCCCAGTCGCCCAGCACGCCCAGGCGCTTGAAGTCAACGCGTTGCAGGTCGATTTGCTCGGTGGCGTAGGCGCGGCTCTTGGCCTGCATGTCGTCGCGTGCCAGATTGCGACCAAACTTTTTCTCAATCGCATTTTCAATCGGCAGGCCGTGGCAGTCCCAGCCCGGAATGTAGGCCGCGTCCAGCCCTTTGAGCTGGCGCGCCTTGACGATCATGTCCTTGAGAATCTTGTTGACGGCGTGGCCCATGTGAATCTGGCCGTTGGCGTAGGGTGGGCCGTCGTGCAGCACAAACTTCGGTTGACCAGCACGCGCGGCCCGCAGTTTTTGGTACAGGCCCTGGTCTTCCCAGTTCTTGACCCAGACGGGTTCGCGCTTGGGCAGGTCGCCGCGCATCGGGAACGTCGTGTCGGGCAGGTTCAGCGTGCTGCGGTAATCGGCTTTTCCGCTGACGGCTTCGGTGTTTTTAGTGGTCATGGTGTCGCAAAGGTAGCAAAGTAGGCGCGGGCATCAATGCAATCCTGGTGGATGCCGGTCGTCAAAGAATCCAGGGAGTCGTATTTGAGTTCGTCGTGCAGCTTGTGCAGAAGTTCAACACGAACAATTTTACCGTAGGCACCCTCAGGCCCGAGGTGCTCGGGCCAGTCCAGGCAATGGGTTTCGAGCAGCACGCGGCCACCGTTGACATCTTTCGGGTCAACCGATGGGCGCACGCCCAGATTAGCCACACCGCGCAGCGGCTGCTCGCCCAAACCAAACACCAGCACGGCAAAAATGCCGCTGGCAGCGGGTTTCCAATGCGCAAAGCGCTGGTTGATGGTCTTGAAGCCCAGACTGCGACCCAGCTTGCGGCCATGCACCACATGGCCTGAAATCCGGTAGGGGTGGCCCAGTAGCCGCGTGGCATCACTCATGCGGCCTTCATGCAAGGCCGTGCGCACTTCAGAGCTCGACACCCGCAGGCCGTGCACCTCATAGCTGTTCATGCGCGCCACGTCAAAGCCCTGCTTCAATCCTGCCGCGTCGAGCATGGCATAGTCACCCATGCGCCGCTGGCCAAAGCGAAAGTCATCGCCCACCAGCACATACTGGCTGCCCAGCCCTTGCCGTAGCACGCCGTCAATGAAGGCTTGCGGCGACAAATTGGCCAGGCGTGCATCAAAGGGCAACACCACGATTTGATCCACGCCGCTTTGGGCCAAATCAATCAGCTTGTCGCGCAGCGTGCCCACGCGCGCCGGGGCCAGGCCTGGGTTTTGCGTGAGAGCGGCAAAAAAGTCGCGTGGGTGCGGCTCAAAGGTCAGCACGCAACTGGGTACGCCGCGCAGTTGCGCCTCGCCCTTGAGCAGCGAGAGCATGGCTTGGTGGCCCCGGTGCACGCCATCAAAATTGCCTATCGTCAAAGCGCAGGCCGGGGCAATACCGGGGTGCTTGAAGCCTCTGAAAATCTTCATTGTTTGTTATAAATTTAATAGCGATCTACGTAAACAGCCAAAGCGCTTGAAGTCAATTTGACATAGAAGGAGGGTATATTGTGACTTGGCTTGGTTATCTGCTTGGTAGAGGAGGTATCTTTTGAAAGTCTTGAAACTGTCAGCCCAGGGGCTGCCCCAATCGTGGATTTCGCTGGAACAGGCGGTGATTCATTACGCCGCCCAGGATGTGCGCTGGGAGATGGGTCGCGACGTGGCTGTGTTTCACGGTGGCCACAATGCGGTCACGGGTAAGCAATCCATCATCACCGTCAACAGCATCATTGGCACCCGTGGTGTGCCTGGCATCAATCTGTTCAGCCTGTGCCCGAGCATTACCAACAGCAAGTTGTTTGCCCGCGACCGCAACCTGTGTGCCTACTGCGGCGATCAGTTTGTCGAAGAAGACCTGACCCGTGAACACATCATCCCGTTTGCCCAGAGCGGTGCCGACAGCTGGATGAACATCGTCACCGCCTGCCGCCCCTGCAACCACCGCAAAAGCCACCGCACGCCCGAGCAGGCGCACATGCCGTTGTTGTTCACGCCTTATGTGCCCAGCCTGTGGGAGGACTTCATTCTGCGCAACCGCCGAATTTTGGCCGATCAGATGGCGTTTTTGATGGCGCATGTGCCGAAGTCGTCGCGCTTGCTGGTGTAATCAGACGATTTGGGAGAGAACATGATGCACCGCCCTCGTGGACTGCCGTTGCGCTGTCTGGCCTTGTTGTTGGGCCAGGCTTTATGGCCCGCAATCGGGTCGGCCGTTGCTGCCAGCGTGGCCGCCGAGCCGGTTGTTGCAGATGCCACAGCCACTGTCGCTACAGCGGTGCCACCCATCATGCTGGCCAAGCTCTGGCAGCCCAATCGCGATCCGGCAGCGTTTCTGGTCAGTGAAAAGTTCGATGGTGTGCGTGCCTTGTGGGACGGCCACCAGCTGCGCTTTCGCAGCGGCTTGCCCATTGCAGCCCCCGATTGGTTTACTGCCGCGCTGCCCAAGGTGGCACTCGATGGCGAACTCTGGCTGGGTCGCGGTCAGTTTGACCAACTCTCTGGCACGGTGCGCCGTGCGGTGCCTGTCGATGCCGATTGGCGCGCCGTGCGCTACATGGTGTTTGATCTGCCCGGCGCGCCCGAACCCTTCGGCGAGCGGGTGCAGCACTTGGCGGCCGTGGTTCACGCAGCAGGGCAAAGCTGGCTGCAGGCGGTGGCGCAGCAGCGTGTGGCTAGCGCACCGGCTTTGCAGATTCAGCTCAAGCGGCTGGTAAGGGATGGCGGTGAGGGCCTGGTGCTGCACCGTGCCCATGCACTCTGGTCGCCCGGGCGTAGCGACGCACTGCTCAAATACAAATTGACGCCCGATGAAGATGCTCTGGTGGTTGCTCATCTGCCCGGCAAGGGGCGAAACGCCGGGCGGCTGGGTGCCTTGTTGATGGAAATGTCCGATGGTCAGCGCTTTGCTTTAGGTACTGGTTTTTCCGATGCCGAGCGCGCTGCGCCACCGCCGATTGGCAGCGTGGTGACCTACCGTTACCGCGATCGCACGCCCAAGGGCTTGCCGCGCTTTGCATCATTTTTACGGGTGCGCGGGGTAGAGTAAGCGCAGCCTTACAACTCGGCAAAACCCGAGTTGGCCCCGTCTGTGGCAGACTGAGTGGTGCGCAATTGACGCAACGTGGCAAGCATGTTTTGACTCAGCATGGCCATGTTGTCGAGCTCCTGTGCGATCTGGTCTGCGCGGTGCTGGTCCAGGCTACCCAGCAAGGTGCTGGCGCGGCCATGCAGGAGTCGATGCAAGTTCTCCAGTTGGGCAAAGCCAGGCAGATTTTGCAGACGCATAGTGGTACTGGGCTTGCTCAGCCATCGGCCAAAACGGCAAGTTTGGCTGTCGCTGGGGAGTGCCTGTGGTGCTTGTTGCATGGCAAAGGTCCGCACCTGCTTGAGCCATGCGCGGTGTTCCACCTCGGCTAGCAGCAAC
Source organism: Burkholderiales bacterium (assembly GCA_038207855.1). Classification (GTDB taxonomy): domain Bacteria; phylum Pseudomonadota; class Gammaproteobacteria; order Burkholderiales; family Burkholderiaceae_C; genus Rhodoferax. The sequence goes on along the minus strand of JBBQZI010000232.1, from coordinate 14 downwards.
GGAATGCTGCGCGG
>JBBQZI010000231.1:0-4822 GCA_038207855.1 Burkholderiales bacterium | reverse complement strand
GTCGACTCGGGCGGTGCCAACCTGCCCAACCAAGACGAGGTCTTTCCGGATCGTGACCACTTTGGGCGCATCTTTTTCAACCAGGCCACCATGAGTTCGATGGGTATTGCCCAGATTGCCGTGGTCATGGGCAGTTGCACCGCAGGCGGTGCCTATGTGCCGGCCATGAGCGATGAGGCCATCATTGTCAAGAATCAGGGCACGATCTTTTTGGGTGGCCCGCCGCGGGTAAAAGCTGCGACCGGTGAGGTGGTGACCGCCGAAGACCTGGGCGGTGGCGACGTGCATACGCGCTTGTCTGGCGTGGCGGACCATCTGGCGCAAAGTGACATGCACGCACTCAAGCTGGCGCGCATGGCGGTCAAAAATTTATATAAAAATAAGCCTCTAGCCCAGGCAGATCATGCGCCAGTAGCTCCTAAATACGCAGCAGAAGAGCTGTATGGCGTGATTCCGGTGGACACCCGCAAACCCTTTGACGTGCGCGAAATCATTGCCCGCATCGTCGATGACTCTGACTTTGACGAGTTCAAGGCGCGTTTTGGGGCCACGCTGATTTGCGGCTTTGCACGCATTGAGGGCATGGCGGTGGGCATCATTGCCAACAACGGCATTTTGTTCAGTGAGTCGGCCCTGAAAGGCACGCATTTCATCGAACTGTGCTGCCAGCGCAAGATACCGCTGGTGTTTTTGCAGAACATCACTGGCTTCATGGTCGGGCGCAAGTACGAAAACGAAGGCATCGCCCGCAACGGTGCCAAGATGGTCACGGCAGTGGCCACCGCAGCAGTGCCCAAATTCACCATCATCATTGGCGGCAGCTTTGGCGCGGGCAATTACGGCATGTGTGGTCGCGCCTTTAGTCCGCGCTTTTTGTGGATGTGGCCGAACGCGCGCATCTCGGTCATGGGTGGAGAGCAGGCGGCCAGCGTACTGGCTACCGTCAAACGCGATGGCATTGAGATGAAAGGTGGCGCGTGGAGCATGGAGGAAGAAGAAGCCTTCAAAGCCCCGATTCGCCGCCAATATGAAGACCAAGGCCACCCGTATTTCGCCACGGCGCGCTTGTGGGACGACGGCATCATTGACCCGGCTGACACCCGCCGCGTGCTGGCGCTGGGCCTGTCTGCCAGCCGCAATGCGCCGATTGAAGACACGCGGTTTGGACTTTTCCGCATGTAATGTGTATGATTGTTAAATTTCATACACATTAAAGGCAAATCATGCGAACCAATATCGACATTGACGACAAGCTCATGGACTTTGTCATGGCGACGGGCGAGTTCAAAACCAAGCGCGAGGCGGTGGAGGCTGGCTTGCGAATGATCAAGCGGCGCAAAGCCTACGATGCATTGCTTGCTGCGCGCGGCACCTTATTTTGGGATGACTCGGAGGCGCACTGGGTCAAAGTGCGGGCCGAACTTTCTGCAGAGTTGGCTGCTGCTGAAACGAGCCCCGTCAGCGTGATAGCTGCGCCCGCCCCGGTCGAGCTTGCAGTGCAGGAGCCTGTCGCCGCTTATAAGTCGGCAGACCAGACGGCCCCCGAGCCAGTAACCAAGCCTCGGACCGCCACACCAGTTGCCAAGTCTGCTACCAAACGCGTGACTAAGAGGACGGCAACATGATCCTGGTCGATTCCAGTGTCTGGATCGACTTCTTTCGAGGTGCCACGAATCCAGCGACTGCGCAGTTGATCAAACTGCTCAAGGCTGACCGGCTTGAGGCAGATGTCGGCGTGGCCGACTTGGTGATTTACGAAGTGATGCGTGGTTTTGACAAGTCCAAAGACCGCAGACTGGCCAGAGAACTTTTGCTGGACATCCCAGGTGTCGAAATCGGCGGGCTTGAAAACGCGCTGCTGGCCGCCGAGCACTACAACGTGCTGCGCGCCAAAGGCTACGCCATCGCCAGCCCCATCGACGTGCTGCTAGCCAGCTACTGCATCACCCACGGGCACCATTTGCTGCACCGCGATGCCGATTTTGATGTGATGGAAATTCTCAGAGGTTTGAAAACATGGCCACACTGAACATTCAAACCGGCGCTGTCGCCACCGTCACCTTGAACCGCCCCGAGGTGCGCAACGCGTTCAACGATGAGGTGATAACTGAGCTCACGCAAGCCTTTACCGCGCTGGGCCAAAACGATCAAGTGCGCGCCATCGTGCTGGCCGCAGAAGGCCCAGCCTTTTGCGCCGGGGCTGACCTGAACTGGATGCGCCGCATGGCTGACTACACGCATGCCGAAAATCTGGCTGATGCCGCCCAGCTGGCCGAGATGCTGCGCGTCATCTACACCTGTCCCAAACCGACGGTAGCGCGGATTCAAGGCGATGTGTACGCCGGCGGCATGGGACTGGTGGCGGCCTGCGACATGGCCGTCAGCGTGGACAGCGCCAACTATTGCCTGAGCGAAGTCAAGCTCGGCCTGTACCCGGCCACCATCAGCCCCTATGTGATTCGCGCCATGGGCGCACGCGCCGCGCACCGCTACTTTTTGACTGCCGAGCGTTTTGACGCGGTGGAGGCGCTGCGCATCGGCTTTGTGCACTCGGTGGTGAGCGCTGAGCAGCTTGACGCCAAGGTCGATGAGATCACCCGCGCACTGGTCAACGCCAGCCCGAATGCCGTCAAACAATGCAAAACCCTGCTGCACGATGTGGCTGGGCAAGACATCAACGCCAAGCTGATCGCCCACACGGTGCAAGGCATCGCCAGCATCCGCGCCAGCGTAGAGGGCAAGGAGGGCGTGCAGTCCTTCCTGCAAAAGCGCAAACCCAATTGGCTGATTTAGTTAATTGGGGTCAGATAACGATTAATTCGATGGAGATCATATGTTCACAAAAATCCTGATTGCCAACCGTGGCGAGATCGCTTGCCGAGTGGCTGCAACTGCACGCCGTATGGGTGTCAAAACCGTCGCGGTGTATTCCGATGCCGATGCCAACGCCAAACACGTGGCCGCCTGTGATGAGTCGGTGCATATCGGTGCCAGCGCTCCCAAAGACAGCTATTTGCGCTGGGAAAAAATCATTGAAGCCGCCAAGGCGACCGGTGCGCAAGCGGTACATCCCGGCTATGGTTTTTTGAGTGAAAACGATGAATTCGCCCAGGCCTGCGCCAAGGCTGGGTTGGTGTTTATCGGCCCGCCACCATCGGCCATGAAAGCCATGGGCCTGAAAGCCGAGTCCAAACAACTGATGGAAAAGGCCGGCGTGCCCTTGACACCGGGTTACCACGGCGCTGACCAAGACCCCGCGCTGTTGCAGCGCGAAGCCGATTCGATTGGCTACCCGGTGCTGATCAAAGCCAGCGCCGGCGGCGGTGGTAAAGGCATGCGGGCGGTCGATAAGTCAGAGGATTTTGCCGATGCGCTGGGCAGTTGCAAGCGCGAGGCCATCAATAGTTTTGGTAGCGATGCCGTGCTGATTGAAAAATACGTGCAGCGCCCGCGCCACATCGAGATTCAGGTGTTTGGCGACAGCTTTGGTAACTATGTCTACCTGTTTGAGCGCGATTGCTCGGTGCAGCGCCGCCACCAAAAGGTGCTCGAAGAAGCCCCCGCGCCCGGCATGACCCCTGAGCTGCGCGCCCAAATGGGCAACGCCGCCGTAGCGGCAGCGCGCGCTGTCAACTATGTTGGTGCCGGCACCGTCGAGTTCATCGTCGAGCAACGCGTCGATGGCAGCATGAATTTCTTCTTCATGGAAATGAACACCCGCCTGCAAGTCGAGCACCCCGTGACGGAGGCTATCACCGGTCAAGACTTGGTGGAGTGGCAACTGCGCGTCGCCAGTGGCGAGCCGCTGCCGCTGCGCCAGGATCAACTCAGCATCACCGGCCACGCGATTGAGGCGCGAATTTGCGCTGAAAACCCCGACAACAACTTTCTGCCTGCCACCGGCACGCTGGATGTCTACGTGAAGCCCGCCCATGTGTCGTTTCAGCCGCCCGTCAATGCGCCCGACGGTAGCCGTGCGCGCGATGCGGCATCCGTGCGTTTTGATGACGGCGTACGTCAAGGCGACACCATCAGCCCGTTTTATGACTCGATGGTCGCCAAACTCATTGTTCACGGCGACACCCGCGACCAAGCCCTGGCCCGCCTGGATGCGGCGCTGGCCCAAACGCATATCGTTGGCCTGACCACCAACCTGCAGTTTTTGCGCTACGTGGTGCGCTGCGATTCATTTGCCAAAGCCAATTTGGACACCGGTCTGATCCCGCGTGAAACGGCCGCGCTGTTTGACCAGGAGCCGGTTGGCTTGGCGCTGGCGGCTGCCGCCGATGTGGCGCAAACCCTGATTGACGAGCGCGCCACGCAAGCCGCTGACCCGTTCAGTCAAACCGATGGCTGGCGCAGTCATGGCATCTGCACGCGCCTCTTTGAGTTTGAGTTTGGTGGCCAGCATCAGCAGGCCGAACTGAGCTACCTGCACGATGGCGCGCTGCGCCTGGCGGTAGGCGATGCCGCCGGATTGCTGACGTTTGCCGCCACGCCGCACGGTATTGATGTGCAGTATGCCGGCCAGCGCGCCTTGGTGAATGTGTATAGAAAAGGCGAGGTAGCCCACGTCCACACTGCGCAAGGGGCTACTCAAATAGTAGCAATTGATCTGCTCGCACACGCCGGTGAAACCGCTACCGAGGGCGGTCGCCTGACCGCGCCGATGCCCGGCAAGGTGGTGTCGTTTGCGGTGCAGGCCGGTGACACGGTCAAAAAAGGCCAGCCGCTGGCGGTGATGGACGCCATGAAGATGGAGCACACGATTGCCGCGCCGATCGACGGTGTGGTGGCTGAATTGCTTTACGCGCCGGGCGAC
>JBBQZI010000230.1:0-4837 GCA_038207855.1 Burkholderiales bacterium | reverse complement strand
TCGCCTTTGAAGCACATCAAGGCCGCCGCCCAGCAAGTGGCCACGGGTGAGCCCCCAAAAGACCTGAACCTCAACCGCTGTGATGATGTGGGCTTGCTGGCCCGCGCCATCAACCAGTGCGGGCTGAACCTGCAGGCGGTGCTGGCTGACGTGCAGGAGCAGGCCACCGCCATTCAAGGCGAAAGCCTGGAAATCGCAGCAGCCGTCAACGACCTGTCCAGCCGCACCGAGCAAGCCTCCGCCAGCCTGGAGAAAACGGCTGCGGCCATGGAGCAGCAAACCGCCTCCGTGCGGCAGAACTCCGACACCGCCCAGCAGGCCAGTCAATTGGCCCACGAGGCCACCGAGGTGGCAGCCAAGGGCGGCTCAGCCATGGCCAATGTCGAATCAACCATGACGCAGATCACCGCATCCAGCCGCAAAATTGCCGACATCATCTCGGTCATCGACGGCATTGCCTTCCAAACGAATATTCTGGCGCTCAATGCTGCGGTCGAAGCGGCTCGCGCGGGTGAGCAAGGTCGCGGCTTTGCGGTGGTCGCCAGTGAGGTGCGCTCGCTAGCCGGGCGCTCGGCTGCGGCCGCCAAAGAAATCAAGCAACTGATCGAGGATTCGGTCGGCAAGGTCGAGAGCGGCTCAAAACTGGTAGCCAATGCTGGCCAGACCATGCAGAGCGTGGTTGACCAGGTCAACCACGTCAACGACCTCATGCGAGAAATCACCGTAGCCTCCAAAGAACAGTCCCTGGGCATTGCCGAGGTTGGCCAAGCCATGGCCGAACTCGAGCAAATGACGCAACAAAACGCCGCCATGGTGGAGCAAAGCAGCACAGCTGCCGCCAGCATGGGCGACAAGGCAGTTCACCTGGTCAACACCGTATCGGTATTTTCAACTTAGGTTTACCTTGAAACAAAACATCAGCCTGATTGGCGCACCCACTGACATTGGCGCGGGCAGCCGCGGGGCCAGCATGGGGCCAGAAGCCCTGCGCGTGGCGGGCATCGTGGCGGTGCTGCAAAGCCAGGGTCTGAACGTGCTCGACCGCGGCAACTTGAGCGGCCCAGCCAACCCTTGGCTGGCACCGGTGGACGGCTACCGACATTTGGCTGAAGTGGTGGCCTGGAACACCGCCGTGCACGATGCGGTTTACGCCGAACTCACGCACCAGCGCCTGCCGATTTTGTTGGGCGGTGACCATTGCCTGGGTATTGGGTCGATCAGCGCGGTGGCGCGCCATTGCCGCGACACCGGCAAGCGCTTGCGCGTGTTGTGGCTGGATGCGCATGCCGACTTCAACACCAACACCCTCACGCCCAGCGGCAATATTCACGGTATGCCGGTGGCCTGCTTGTGTGGCTACGGGCCCGATGCGCTGACCGGCATCGGCGGCCATGTGCCGGCCATCAATCCGAAATGGGTGCGCCAAATTGGCATTCGCAGTGTCGATGCTGGCGAAAAACGCCTTGTGCATGAAGCCGGGCTCGATGTGTTCGACATGCGTTTCATCGATGAAATGGGCATGCGTGCCGCCATGGAGCTGGCGCTCGCGCTGACGGATGCCAACACACACCTGCATGTGAGCTTTGACGTCGACTTTTTGGATCCTGAAATCGCCCCCGGTGTCGGCACCACGGTGCGCGGCGGCCCGAGCTACCGCGAGGCGCAGCTGTGCATGGAGATGATTGCCGACACTGGCAGGTTGGGCTCACTGGATGTGATGGAGCTCAACCCGGCGTTTGATGTGCGCAACAAAACCGCCGAGGTGGCGGTGGATTTGATTGAGTCACTGTTTGGCAAAAGCACCCTGATGCGCAAAGCAAGCCATTGAGCGCCGGCTAATCGGTTAAAAAGTTTCCCAATCATCATCGCCGCCCTTGGCCGGGGCCGCTGGCGCAGCGGTCGGTTTTGCGGCTGGTTTGGCAACCGGCGCAGCAGCCATGTGCCCCAACTGCAAGGACCCCGCCTTGCCAGTGGCAGCTTTTGGTCGACTTGCACTGGCACCCGGCAAGGGACGGCGATGGGCTGTAGCCAACGGTTTCGGCGCGGTTCGGCGCACGGGTGCCGCGACACTGCGCAAAACCGCTCTGCCACCAGCGCCCTCTTTGAATACCGCCACGGTTTGCACCAACTCCTGCGCCTGAGAATTCAGACTGGCGGCGGCGGCGGCCATCTGCTCCACCAGTGCCGCGTTTTGCTGGGTGGCCTGGTCCATTTCTGACACTGCCTGGCCGACACCGGCGACACCGTTGGCCTGCTCGCTGCTGGCGGCGCTGATTTCGCCCATGATGTCGGTCACGCGGCGAATCGAGTCCACCACTTCGGTCATGGTGCTGCCCGCCTGGTCAACCAGTTGCGAGCCGTGCTCAACACGCTCGACACTGGCATTGATCAGGGTTTTGATCTCTTTGGCAGCCTCGGCCGACCGACCGGCCAGCGAACGCACCTCACTGGCCACCACGGCAAAACCGCGCCCTTGTTCACCGGCACGTGCCGCTTCAACGGCCGCATTGAGCGCCAGAATGTTGGTTTGGAAAGCGATGCCGTCAATGACGGAGATGATGTCACTGATGCGCTTGGAGGCCTCGTTGATGCCGCGCATGGTGTCCACCACCTGGCCAACCACCTGCCCACCTTGGGCCGCCACGTTGCTGGCGCTCATGGCCAGTTGATTGGCTTGGCGGGCACTCTCAGCCGACTGCTTGACCATCTGCGTCAGCTTGTCCATGCTGCTGGCGGTTTGCTGCAGATTGCTGGCGGTTTGCTCGGTGCGGTTGCTCAAGTCCTGATTGCCACTGGCAATTTCAGCACACGCGATTTCAATGCTGTGGGCACCCGTGCGCACCGCCGTCACAGCAGCATCCATACGGCCCAGCGTGGTCTTGAGCGCCGAGCCCGCGGGTGTTGCCACCGCCACTTGCGCTACATCCAAGGCAATACCGTCGGGTTGGTTCACCCGCGCGACCAGCACGCCGAGTTCTTCGCCCGCCTGCGCTGCGCGGGCCATGCCGAGCACCAGCACAATTTCAACGCCGGACTGCACCACCACATAAACCGCATGCAGCATGATGATGGCAAAGTTCGGCGCAGACAAACAATACAAACCCAGACCAGCAGCCTGCAGTCGGTCAAACGCCACATGGTGCACGGCATAAACCAGCGCACCAAACACGATCACCCGCCAGTCCCGGTAGACCAGCAGCAAGGCCAGGGTAACGAACACACCAAAGTGAAATTCAACCATGCCGCGTGCCAATTGGATGTGCAAAACAACCAGGCTGATCAGCACAAAGCTCAGCACATATTTGCTCAGCGTGCTGCCTTTGGCACTGGCGTACACCACAGCCGTGACCAGCATCAGTACCAGCGTGGCGCTGATCGCCAGCGTGTTGTCGATGAATTGAAAACCCAGTACCAAACTGGTCAGGGCACTGATGCCAATACCCAGCAGCATGATGCGGTCACCAAAAAGGGCTGTCGAATGGCGCTCGGACGCCGGTCTATCGGTTGTCATAAAAGTCTCCTGGAAGCTAGGGTTCGGGTACGCCAACGATTGAGTGGCCGCACCGGCTAGCCTGATGCGTTCAAATATAACCTTGAACCTGCGCAGCAGTAGATAATTTGTCATCACTTAAAAAGGAGCACATCATGAAGAAGCTGCAGTTGGTTTTAATTGGCTGTGTATTGACCTGTGGCGCTATGGCAAGCCACGCCCAAAGCCTAAAACCGGGCTTGTGGGAGATGAGCAGCAAAATGGCCGGGGGTCTGGCGAAATGAACAGCGCCATGGCCGAGGCACAAAAGCACATGGACGCCATGCCAGCGGCCCAACGCCAGCAGATGGAGGCCATGATGGCCAAGCAGGGCATTAATATAAGCATGGGCAAGCCGGGGGGCGGCATGTCGATCAAGGTCTGCTTGACCAAGGAGATGATTGACCGCAATGAAGTGACCCATCAAGAAGGCCACTGCAAGCAGACCAGTTCGCAGAAGTCCGGCAACAGCCTGAAATTCACCGTCGTCTGCACCGAGCCACCAGCCACCGGCGAAGGCCAGGTCACCTTTGTCAGCCCGGAGGCCTACGCCAGCAAAATGACCATCACATCCAGCCACAATGGCAAACCTCAAACCGTGGTGATGGAATCCTCGGGCAAGTATTTGTCTGGCGATTGCGGCGCGGTCAAACCGATGGTCATGCCCGCCAAGTAAGTCAGCCTTCAGGCTGGGCGCACGCGCGTACCAAAAATCGCGCTGCCCACCCGCACCATCGTGCTGCCGCTGGCGATGGCGGCCTCTAGGTCGGCACTCATGCCCATCGACAGCGTGTCGAGCCCAAGCCCAGCCAAATTTAATGCATCAAATAGACCTCTAGCCCTTTTAAACAGTGCGCAAGCAGCTACAAAATCAGGATCAGGCTCCGGAATGCACATGAGCCCACGCAGACGCAAACCAGGCAGCTTCACAAGCGTCTGCGCCAGCGCCTGGGCATCCGCTGGCGGCACGCCCGACTTGTTGGCGCCGCCATCCACATTGACCTGAAGGCACACCTGCAGCGGCGGCAAATGCGCTGGCCGCTGCTCGCTCAGGCGCTGGGCAATTTTCAGGCGGTCAACGGTGTGCACCCAGTCAAAATGTTCGGCCACCAAGCGGGTCTTGTTGCTCTGGATCGGGCCGATGCAATGCCACTGAATCGGCAAATCGCGCAACTCGGTGATTTTTTCCACCGCTTCCTGGATGTAGTTCTCACCAAACGCGGTTTGGCCGCAAGCAAAGGCGGCAGCCACATCCTGGGCGCCAAAAGTCTTGGAAACCGCCAGCAGCGTAGCGCAATCATCACTGCG
>JBBQZI010000229.1:0-4837 GCA_038207855.1 Burkholderiales bacterium | reverse complement strand
AAGAGAGCTTGCAAGCTCACAGAGCTGGTAAAAAGTGATTATAGGGGCCGCGCTAGACCGCTCCCAGGTGTCATGCTCTGTTACATTGCGGCGCATGAAAGACCTTGCTGGAAAACACATTGTTTTAGGCCTCACGGGTGGCATTGCCTGCTACAAGTCAGCGGAACTGTGCCGCTTGCTGATCAAGTCAGGTGCCTCTGTGCAGGTTGTTATGACTGCCGCCGCCGAGCAATTCATCACCCCTGTGACGATGCAGGCCTTGAGCCAGCGCAGCGTTTTCGGCTCGCAGTGGGACGCACGCGCAGCCAACAACATGGCGCACATCAATTTGAGCCGAGAGGCCGACGCGATGGTGCTGGCGCCCTGCAGTGCCGACTTTATTGCCAAGCTGGCACAGGGGCGCGCAGATGAACTGTTGAGCCTGATGTGCCTGGCGCGCCCGGCGAACCAAGTGCCGCTGCTGGTAGCCCCGGCCATGAACCGCGAGATGTGGGTACACCCCGCCACCCAACGCAATCTGGTGCAAGTGGCCGCAGATGGCGCTACGGTTTTGGGTGTTGGTTGCGGCGATCAGGCCTGTGGCGAAACCGGTGATGGCCGCATGCTGGAATCAGACCAATTGCTGGAAGAAATTATTGCGGTTTTTCAACCCAAAGTGCTCGCTGGCGAGCATGTGCTGGTCACCGCCGGCCCGACTTACGAAGCGATTGACCCGGTGCGCGGCATCACCAACTTGTCCAGCGGCAAGATGGGTTTTGCGATTGCCCGCGCCGCACGCGAGGCGGGTGCGCAAGTCACGCTGGTGGCGGGCCCGGTGAGCCTGCCAACACCACGTGGCGTTCAACGCATAGACGTGCGTTCAGCATCAAATATGCTAGAAGCCGTTATGAATAGTGTGCAGAGAGCTACTATTTTCATAGCTACTGCAGCCGTTGCCGATTGGCGACCTGAGCATGCGGCCGATCAAAAAATCAAGAAAGATGGCTCCGGGCAAACGCCGGTTTTGAGTTTTATAGAAAACACCGACATCTTGGCAAGCCTGGCACAGTCGCCACGCGGCCTGAGTCGGGAACTGTATTGCGTCGGATTTGCCGCCGAAAGCCAAGACTTGCTGGCCAACGCGCAGGCCAAGCGCTTGCGCAAGGGCGTGCCCTTGCTGGTGGGCAATATTGGCCCGGCCACGTTTGGCCAGGACGACAATGTCTTGTTGCTGGTGGATGAGACTGGAACCCGGGAATTTCCGCGTGATTCAAAACTCTCGCTTGCTCGTAAATTAATAGCTGCTATCGCAATAGCTAAAAGGGCTAGAGGCCAATTATGCTAATAATTGATGCCAAAATCATCGATCCGCGCATGGCCGGGCAATTGCCCGCTTACGCCACACCGGGCAGCGCCGGATTGGACTTGCGCGCTTGTCTGGATGCACCGCTGACCCTGCAAGCCAACGCCTGGCAGCTGGTGCCCACGGGCATTGCCATTTATCTGAAAGACCCGGGTTTTGCCGCCATGATCTTGCCGCGCTCTGGGTTGGGTCATAAGCATGGCATCGTGCTGGGCAATCTGGTGGGGCTGATTGACAGCGATTACCAGGGCCAATTGATGGTCAGCGCCTGGAACCGCAGCGACACCGCATTCACGATAGAGCCCATGGAGCGCATTGCCCAGCTGATTTTGGTCCCGGTGATTCAGGCACAGTTCAATGTGGTGACCGAGTTCCCCGCCAGTGAGCGCGGTGAGGGCGGTTACGGGTCAACCGGCAAGGCCTGACCGGGTTGTCAAAAGGATCAGTGCAAGGTGTCGTTGCCAGGTGCCAGCCCGTGCAGCGGTGTAACTTTGAAAAATCCGGTGCCTGCCGTGCCGCTGCCAATTTCTTCTTCGGTGGCTTCGCGCACCGCGCGTACCGTCAGGGACAAGCGCAATGCAATGCCCGCCAGCGGGTGGTTGCCGTCCAGCACCACATGTTCAGGGTAGATATCAGTCACTGTGTAGAGCATGTTTTTAGGCGTATCCGGATTGCAGCCAGCGGGCAGGGCGGCCCCTTCAAAAGTCATGCCTTCTTCAAGTTCAGCTGGAAACAGCTCGCGCGGTTCCAGAAAAACCAGTTGTTCGTTGTACTCACCAAAGCCTTGCTCGGGTTCGATGTGCAGGTTGATGGTGCTGCCCGCGTTGTAGCCCTGGAGCGCGTCTTCAATGACCTGAAAAAGATCATCGCCTCCGACCAAAAATTCCACCGGCTCGTCGAGCACGTCCAATTCTTCACCCAGGGTATCCAGGAGTGTCCAGCTTAAAGCAGCTACGCATTGTTGAGTAATTTTCATACGAGAATTGTCGCAGTTTGAAAGCGGCTGGATGGTCAGCAATTTTCACCATCATCGGAGAACTTTATGGATGTTACACAGCCGCTGCCCTTGTTGGGCGGCATCAGTCCCCAGGTTTTCATGAAGCGCCACTGGCAAAAAAAGCCTTTGCTGGTGCGCCAAGCTGTGCCTGGTTTCAAGCCCTTGCTCGACCGTGCTGAATTATTTGAGCTAGCCGCTGATGAAGATGCTCAGGCCCGCATGGTCATTCAAGAGCCTGGCAAGTCACCCGGCTGGCGCTTCAAGCAGGGGCCGTTTCAGCGCAAGGCCTTGCCACCACTGAAACAACCGGGTTGGACTATGTTGGTGCAGGGTGTTGACTTGCACCATGAGGCGGTTCACCAGTTGATGAACCAGTTTCGCTTTGTGCCAGATGCCCGGCTGGATGACTTGATGATCAGTTATGCCACTGATGGCGGTGGTGTTGGGCCGCACTTTGACAGCTACGATGTTTTTTTGCTGCAGGCGCACGGGCGCAGGCGTTGGCGCATTGGCCGCAACAAGGATTTGAGTTTGCAGCCGGATGTGCCGCTCAAAATACTGGCCAATTTTGTGCCCGAAGAAGAATTTGTGCTAGAGCCGGGCGACATGTTGTATCTGCCGCCGGGCTACGCCCACGATGGCATCGCCGAAGGTGAATGCATGACGTATTCGATCGGGTTTCGAATTCCCAACCGGGCCGAATTGGCACGGGAACTGCTTCAAAGATTGGCCGAAGAGGCTGAAGATGTGGTGGGGGTGTCGCTCTACCGCGACCCAAAACAGCCGGCGGTGGATCAACCCGCACAGATACCAGCGCAGATGCTCGAATTTGCCCAGCAAGCGTTGCATGATGCCTTGAAAGACCCCCAGGCGCTTGCGCGGGGTCTGGGTGAGTACATGACCGAGCCTAAGCCCAATGTCTGGTTTGATGCGTCAGAACAAGGCCCAGCGGCTGCATCGAAACTGGGCACTGTCGGCATCCGATTGGATCGGCGCACCAAGATGATGTTTGACCAACAGCATATTTTTATCAACGGCGAAAGTTATAACGCAGCAGGCCGGGATGCCGTGCTGATGCGCCAGTTGGCGAATCAGCGTGTCTTGGAATCGGTTGATTTTAAAAAGATCAGCAAGCCGGCAGCTGAGTTGGTGAGTAGCTGGGCGCAAGCGGGTTGGTTACATGCAATTTGATGCGTAAGCACAACACGCCGCCTGCGTCAAGCGTAAAAACCATCAAATTGCCACATATAATCCGAGGCTGAGCGAACAAGGTTAACTGTCTGCTTGCTTGGGCTTTGTGGGTGACCGCAAAAACAATTTCCGGAAATTGTCTTTTTTATTGGGTAAATTAAATGAATAAATCTCTCGTACTGATCGCTGTTATCGCTGCTGCTGCTTTGGCCGCTTGTGGTAAAAAAGAAGAAGCTCCTGCACCTGCACCAGCTCCTGTAGTTGCCGCACCTGCCGTTGAAGCTGCTGCTTCTGCTGCTACCGCTGCTGCTGTCGCTACTGCTGCTTCTGAAGCTGTGGCTCCTGCCGTGGCTGCTGCTTCTGCTGCAGTTGACGCTGCTGGCGACTCTGCCAAGAAGGCTGTTGAAGAAACCGTCAAGAAATAATTGCTTCGCAATTGATCTCCTAAAAAGCCACCTTCGGGTGGCTTTTTAGTTGGCGAAGTGGGATGTGATATGAGATGGGATGCCGGATGACGACTTCAGTCATCAGGTTTCTTGATAAATCAGGCAGTCATAATTGTGGTTCTTTTTTAAAACACAAAAATGAGGTGTTAACCCATGCTGACCGCTTTGATTATTGTTTTTGTGGTGGCTTATGCAGCCATTGCACTTGAACACTCCATAAAAGTCAATAAATCCGCCTCGGCTCTGATTGGTGCCGGGCTGCTCTGGACGATTTATGCGCTGGCCAGTGGTGATCCGCATCTGGTCAGTGAGCATCTGTCCGAGTCGTTGATGGGAACTGCCCAAATCGTATTTTTCCTGATGGGTGCCATGACCATCGTCGAGGTGGTTGATGCGCACAACGGCTTTGAAGTCATCACCTCACGCATCAAAACGACCAAGCTTTCCACACTGATGTGGATGGTGGGTTTTGTGGCATTTTTTCTAAGCGCCATGCTTGACAACCTGACCACCACCATCGTCATGGTGTCCTTGATGAAAAAGCTGCTCGACAAGCGCGATGATCGACTGTTTTTTGCCGGCATCATTGTCATTGCGGCCAACGCTGGAGGCGCCTGGACGCCCATCGGTGACGTGACCACCACCATGCTCTGGATTGGTGGACAAATCACCGCGCTAAACATCATGAAAGAGTTGTTCATTCCGTCGATGATCAATTTGCTGGTGCCGCTGACGGTCACGGCATTCATCCTTAAAGGCATGCCGGTGGTATCGCCCACGCGCAAGTCACAGTCGCGCGGCATGGCTTCCACCGATCGTGAGCGCAACATCATGTTTTTTCTCGGCTTGGCCATTCTGGTG
>JBBQZI010000228.1:0-4843 GCA_038207855.1 Burkholderiales bacterium | reverse complement strand
CCGGTTAATTTGAAATAAAAAAAGCCCGCCTGAGCGTCCCCGGCGAGCTTTTTTGTGAGGCTTTTCAGCCCTGTCAGATTGACAGGATCAGAACAGCTTCTTGGGCAACTGCATGGCGCGAATGCGCTTGTAGTTGCGTTTCACGGCGGCGGCCTTCTTGCGCTTGCGCTCGGCCGTTGGCTTTTCATAGAACTCGCGGGCGCGCAAGTCAGTCAGCAGGCCCAGTTTTTCGATGGTGCGCTTAAAGCGGCGCAGCGCTACGTCAAAAGGTTCGTTTTCTTTAACACGGATGGTTGTCATTACGTCAAGGTATCCAAAAATGTGCAGATTCCAAATTTTGCAAGATCGTGCCAAAATTTGAATATCACGCGAAATTCTCCGCTTAAAAGTTGATCAGGCAGCGGAGTTTTGCCAGCAAAGCCTGAAATTATAACGACCTTGACCGCCGCTTGGATCAAATCGTACGAGGAATATTGTTTGCAGCAACAACCCGGGCGCAGTAGCCGGGTAGTTCAGGGGGTGACTGCGCTTCAGTGGTGGTCGAGCTTCTTGTCGGTGAACAACCAATCGCGCAATTCCTTGTCGAATTTCGGGTCACGGCGGCGAATCCATTCCAGCAGCATGGCTGCGTGCTCCTTTTCTTCGTCGCGGTTGTGTTTCAGGATGGATTGCAGTTCAGCATCTTTGCAGACATCGGCGCGCTGGTTGTACCAGTCAACGGCTTCTAGCTCTTCCATCAGCGACACGATGGCGCGGTGCATGTTGCGGGTTTCGTCGCTGAGCTCATTGATGGGTTCGTGATAGCCTTCATTGGACATGGGAAAACTCCTTGTAATTGCAACGTGGTTTGATGCAGCACTATACGCCCCGGCTGGCGCGCGCACTGCGCCTTGCCTGATGTTTGGCCTGGGTCGGTGGCGGCTTTGATGATCATCAACAGCCCAGTCCTGAATTGGTGGAAGTATCAACACCAGCAATCGCTTTCAAGCGGCTGTGACAACCTAACCTGCCAACGGAGATTTCCATCATGACAACGATTCGTAACATTGTGCTTGCCACCGATTTTTCGCCGGGCGCGCAAGCTGCGCTTGATCGGGCTGTGTTGTTAGCACAGACCCATGGTGTTCTTTTGCGCTTGTTGCATGCGTTTGATGTGAGCGCCTGGCATAGCCTGAAGGCGGTCTTTGACCCGCAGCGTCTGAATGCCGAGCCACCGCCGGATGTGCGTATGCGTGGGCGACTGAAAGAATTGGCCGCGTCCTTGGCGGGGCAGAATGGCTTGCGGGTGGAGGCCCGGTTTGCCGTGGGTGAGGCCACCAGTGCCATCAACGCCTTTGTATCAGCGCATGAGGCCTCGCTGCTGGTCATTGGCTCGCGCGCCGAGCCGGTTGTGCCGGGGCTGGGTAGCACGGCATCCAAACTGCTTCGGTCGCCAGGCTGCCCGGTATTGGTGGTGCGCTTGAATGATCCCAGGCCGTATGCGCATGTGCTGAGCGCGGTGGACATGCGTGAAGCCTCAATGCGCGCAGCGTCTCAGGCTGTGACGCTGTTTGCGCAAGCACATCATGTATTGCTTTGCGCGGTGGATGACGAACTCCAGGGAGGCAGTTTGATGCGTTCAACAACGCCTGAACAAGCCCGGTTGCAGCAGGGCTCGATGCATGATTTTGCAGCGCGCCAACTTGAAGAACTGGCGCAGGAGTTGTCCAGCAAAGCCGAGCATCCGGTGACCACCAAAGTGATTGATGATGTGCCAGCCCGTGCCATCATTGCACAGGCCGCTGAGTTGCCGGCCGACTGTGTGGTGGTCGGCCATCATGGACAAAGCGAGAATGCCCGGCGGCCTCTTGGCAGCATGGCGCAGCAGATTTTGCAGCACACTGCGCGCGATGTGCTGGTGGTGCCGTGAAATAGCTGGCTGACTGAAACGGTCAGAATTCGATGCGGGTGAATGTTCCCGTTGTGCTGGAAATGGACGAAGTGTGTGTCGTCAATCCATTGATGGTTTGAGCGTCTATAGTGTTTGCAGCCGCACATTCAAGCTGCACCGACAACCATGACCATTCGCAACCTCGACTCTTTGTTTGATCCGCACTCGATTGCCGTGCTGGGTGCCTCGGCGCGCATCGGTAGCGTCGGCCATCATGTTTGGCAAAACCTCAGTAATGGCGGCTATGCGGGCGAGCTGTTTGCCGTCAATCTGAAACACAAGGCAATCGCCGGCCACCCGGTCGTAGCGCACGCCAAAAGCTTGCCACAGGTGCCTGCCTTGGCAGTGATCTGTACGCCACCCGCCACGGTTGCCGGCCTGATTGATGAGCTGGGCCGACTGGGTACCCGTGCCGCCGTGGTCATGACTCCAGGCATGAACGTGGCACAGAAGCAGGCCATGCTTGCGGCCGCCAAGCCGTACTTGCTGCGCGTCCTTGGCCCGACAAGTCTTGGCTTTTTGACACCCGGCAAAGGCATCAATGCCAGCTTGGCACACACCGGGGCGCTGCCGGGCGATCTGGCTTTTGTCTCGCAGTCAGGCGCTTTGCTGGCGGCCATGCTGGACTGGGCCGCTGGCAGTGGGATTGGTTTCTCGCACCTGGTGGCGCTCGGTGACCAGGCGGATGTTGATGTTGGCGACATGCTGGATTACCTGGCCAGTGATGCCAATACACGTGCCATTTTGCTATACGTTGAGTCGATCGAGTCGTCGAAAAAATTCATGTCGGCGGCGCGTGCAGCGGCCCGCAACAAGCCCGTGATTGTGGTCAAGGCCGGGCGCCTGCCGCAACGGCCGGTGGCAGCGTCATTGCATACGGGTGCCTTGGCCGACGCTGACCTGGTTTTTGAAGCTGCCGTTGACCGTGCTGGCATGCTGCGCGTCAACACCTTGCAGGAGCTGTTTTTGGCAGTGCAGACACTGTCACGCTTTCGCACCAATGCAAGTGAGACGCTGAGCATTTTGAGTAACGAGCGCGGTGCCAGCGTGTTGGCGGCCGATGCAGCGGCCTGGATCGGTGTGCCGCTGGCAAGTCTGGGTGTTGCCGCGCAACGACGACTGGCCCCGCTGCTGTGCGCCAACGGCTCATTAGGCAACCCAGTTGCCCTCACCGGTGATGCACCTGTGGCTCACTATGCGCAGGCGCTGCAAACGCTGCTGGACGATCCCGGCGCCGGTGCGGTGCTGCTCATCCACACGCCGACGGCCCTGGTGCCAAGCTTGGACATTGCGCGTGCGCTGCTGCCGTTGGCACGGCCGGATTTGCTGGTGCCACCCCGGCTGCTGAGCTGCTGGCTGGGTGGCCCGGCAGTGGCGCAGGCGCGCCAGCTCTTTCAGGACGGTGGCATTGCCACCTACGACACGCCTGAACAAGCGGTGCGGGCCTTCTCCATGCTGCGCAATTACCGCCGAAACCAGATCGAATTGATGCAAGCACCGCCAGCACTGCGGGGCGCTGATGGGCGCCCGGACACCGCGCGCATTCGAGGCATTGTGCAAAAAGCACTGGCCGATGGTCGGGCCCGCTTGACCGAGACACAAGCCCGAGCCGTGCTCGAAGCCTGTCACATCAAAGTGGTGCCAACCCGCCAAGTGCGCGCCAGTCCGGCTGCGGCGGTCAAGGCTGCGCAGGCATTGGGATTTCCGGTGGTGCTGAAGATTTTGTCGGATGACCTGTCAAACCGGTCTGACGTTGGGGGTGTGGCACTCAATTTGAAAGACGATGCCGACGTGCGTGCGGCTGCGCGCACCATGCTGGCGCGGGTCAGGCGCCAGCAACCCAAAGCGCATATTCAGGGCTTGATCGTGCAGGCCATGCTGTGCCCCGCGCATGCGCAGGTGTTGATTGTGGGCAGTGCCATTGACCCACTTTTTGGCCCGGTCATTTTGTTTGGCCAAGGTGGCAAGGCGGTTGAAGTGCTGGCTGACCGGGCGCTTGCCTTGCCGCCGTTGAACATCCCCCTGGCCCGGGCACTGGTGGCACGCACCCGCGTGTCACGTTTGCTGGACGGGTGGCATGGCACGCCGGCGGTTGACCAGACTGCGCTGCATGAGGTGTTGGTGGCGGTGTCGCAGTTGCTGGCTCTGGTGCCAGAAATTGCCGAGCTCGACATCCATCCACTGATCGTCAATTTTGAGGGTGCAGTGGCGCTGGATGCCCGCATTCGGCTGGATGCCGCTGGCCCAGCGGGGGCGGCGCATTTCGCCATTCGTCCGTACCCGATTGAGCTGGAAGAAGCCGTGACATGGCAAGGCCGCAGTGTCTGTTTACGGCCGATTCGCCCCGACGATGAGGCGCGGCACATGGAGTTTTTGCAACACCTTGACCCCGACGATATTCGCATGCGGGTGTTTTACTCGCGGCGCACCATGGAGCGCAGCGAGCTGGCGCGTCTGGTGCAGGTTGATTACGCTCGGGAAATGGCGTTTGTAGCGTTGGCCGAAAGCGCCGAGGGCGAATTGCAGACCCTCGGCGTGGCGCGTGCCTTGGTGGACCCGGACAACGTAGAGGCTGAGTTTGGTGTCATCGTGCGATCCGAGCTCAAAGGTCAGGGGCTGGGGGCCTTGCTGATGGACAAGCTGGTGGCCTACCTGCGGGCGCAGGGCACCCAGCGGCTGGTCGCTGACGTGCTATCTGACAACCGGCGCATGCTCAAACTATCGCAACAGCAGGGTTTTGTCGAGGTCTTGCGTGATGACGGCGAGAGCGATACCAAACGCATCATGCTTGACCTCCATCAGCGACCGTAGCCAAGTCGTTCGCACGTCGCTTGGCACAGGTCACTTTAGCTTAAATTTGCTATATTTTAAATAGCTGCCTGCGCTTATTGAATAAGGGCTAGAGGCCTAAAA
>JBBQZI010000227.1:0-4869 GCA_038207855.1 Burkholderiales bacterium | reverse complement strand
AGGCCCGATGGTTGGGAACAAAGTTTCCCACGCCAACAACAGAACCAAACGCAGGTTCCTGCCGAACCTGCAATACCGCCGTTTCTGGGTTGAGTCAGAAAACCGCTGGATTCGTCTGCGGATTTCCAACGCCGGTCTGCGCTTGATCGACAAAAACGGTATTGATGCTGTGCTCGCAGATTTGCGCGCACGTGGTCAAGCCTAATTCACGAAGGAATCAATCATGGCAACCAAAGGCGGACGCGAAAAAATCAAGCTGGAATCCACAGCGGGTACCGGTCACTTCTACACCACGACCAAAAACAAAAAACTCATGCCCGAGAAGATGCTGATCAAGAAATTTGATCCAAAAGCTCGCAAGCACGTTGATTACAAAGAAATGAAACTGAAGTAATTCAGTCTTTTTCTGATCACAAAAAGCCCGCTGCATGCGGGCTTTTTTGTGGGCGTGCGCGTCTGGCACGGCTTCACTTTTGGGTTAGGATGCTGCTGTTATGGTGCCAAGCGTGCCACCTCCATCCCTATCCGCACCACGAAAGAAGCCCGTATGAGTCAACCCAAATTCCGTCTGGTCACCCGCAGCGATTTCGATGGCCTGGTCTGCGCCGTGCTGCTCAATGAGCTGGACCTGATTGACGACATCAAGTTTGTTCACCCTAAGGACATGCAGGACGGCAAGATCGACATCACCCCCCGCGACATCACCACCAACCTGCCCTATGTGGCGGCGGCGCACCTGGCCTTTGACCACCATGAGTCTGAAACCCTGCGCAACACGGGCGAGCGACCCAACCACATCATCTCGGCCCATGCTCCCTCGGCAGCTCGGGTGGTATTCGACTATTACGGTGGCTCACCGGCTTTTCCCAACATCAGCAACGAGATGATGCTGGCCGTCGACAAGGCCGATTCGGCCCAATTCAGTCGGGATGAAATACTGACCCCCACTGGCTGGGTGTTGCTGAATTACCTGATGGACTCGCGCACCGGGCTAGGGCGCTTTCGGGAATTTCGCGTCAGCAATTACCAGCTGATGATGGACCTGATCCAGTACTGCCGCAACCACGGCATCGGCGATATTCTGCAGCTGCCCGATGTGGTGGAACGCGTCGACTTGTATTTTGAGCACGCCAGCAAGGCCAAGGAGCAAATTGAGCGCTGTGCCAGCGTACACAACAATCTGGTGGTATTGGACCTGCGCGATGAAGAAACCATCTGGGCCGCCAACCGCTTCATGATTTACGCGCTGTTTCCGCAGTGCAACATTTCCATCCACGTGTTGTGGGGGGTGCAAAAGCAGAACACGGTTTTCGCCACTGGCAAATCGATTCTGGACCGCAGCAGCAAAACCAATGTCGGCGAGCTGATGTTGCAGCATGGTGGCGGTGGACACAACGCTGCAGGCACCTGCCAAATTGACAATGCCCAGGCCGAAGCTGTCCTGCAAACCCTGATCCACCAGATCAATTCAGACGGCTAGAACTTGGTCTGGCCTGCGCTAGGCCAGCACCTGATAGCTATCCATTTGATAGCTATCAGCGCAGTATTGACAAGGGCTAGAGGCCTAAAACCTCAGCAATCAAGCCCGTGCTGAACGCAGGCGCAAAGAAAATTCCTGCAGCGCTGCAATGCCGCTGGCTTCGGCGGTCTGGCACCAAACCTGTAAATCCAGCGCGAGTTGCTCGCGCGTGTGCGAGCGGCTCAACCACATCTGGCGCAACTCTTCGCGCATCACCACCATTTTGTCGAGCACGGGCGATGCGGCCCGCGCCACCGCGAGGTGCGGCAACACGGAAGCCGGAATTTTTTCGACATCCCGGTGCAGCCAGTTTTGTGCCGCCCGAATCACCTGCACATCCGCACTGCGGGCCTTCAGGGCTTCGAGCTCGTCATTGAAGGCCTGGCGCATGCCTTTGGCGTAACCCGCCATCAACTCAAAGCGGTTTTGAATCAAGGCCTCAAGCGTTTGCTCATCAGCCACCGCACGAACATGGCCAAACGCCATCCGGGGCGGTGTCTTTTTGACCGTCGCCAAGCCGACACGCTGCAGCAAGCTGATGTACATCCAGCCAATGTCAAACTCATAAGGCTTGACCGACAGCTTGGCCGACGTTGGGTAGGTGTGGTGGTTGTTGTGCAACTCCTCACCCGCAATCAAGATACCCCAGGGCGAGATGTTGGTGCTGGCATCAGGCGCCTCAAAGTTGCGATAGCCCCAGTAGTGGGCCGCACCATTCACAATGCCGGCCGCCATGACGGGTGTCCAGGCCATTTGCACCGCCCACACGGCCAAACCGGCAGCACCAAACAGCGCCAGATCAATCAGCAGCATCAGCACCACACCAAGCGACGAAAACCGCGTGTACAGATGGCGCTCGATCCAGTCATTGGGTGTTCCATGGCCATAGCGCGTCATGGTTTCCTTGTTGCTGGCCTCAGCCCGGTACAACTCATAGCCCTGCAGCAACACGGTTTTGATGCCATAAACGTGCGGGCTGTGCGGGTCATCGGGCTGCTCACACTTGGCGTGGTGCTTACGGTGAATCGAAGCCCACTCTTTGGTCACCTGCCCGGTGGTCAGCCACAACCAGAAGCGGAAGAAATGCGATGCCACAGGGTGCAAATCGAGCGCCCGGTGCGCTTGATGTCGGTGCAGAAAAATGGTGACACTGATCATGGTGATGTGCGTCATCACCAAAGTAAACAGCACGATCTCCCAGGCACTCAATTGCCAGAAACCATGCGCCGCCCAGTCTACGACTGCATTCAGTGCAGCCCAATCAGCCAACGATGTCATGCCTTGTATCTCACTCAAATAGTTTTAATTGCGTTGCCAGACAGCGGCGAAAAAACCGTCGGTCTGATGCTGGTGCGGCCAAAGACGCAGAAAGCGCTGACCAGTCTCACCACCGCTGCACAGTTGTGCGGCTTGTTCAACTTTAAGCCCCATGAGGATTTCACCGGTATCCAGCGGCACAAAGTCCTTGTTGGCCTCTGAGAATGCCTGTGCAATGGCTTCATTTTCTTGTGGCAGCACGCTACAGGTGGCATAGACCAGACGGCCACCGGGTTTCAGCAGGCGCGCGGCGCTTTGCAAAATAGCCGCTTGTATGACGGCCATTTCGGCAACTGATTTTTCGTTTTGCCGCCATTTCAGATCAGGGTTACGCCGCAGCGTGCCCAGTCCGGTACACGGCGCATCCACCAGCACACGGTCAATCTTGCCCGACAAGCGCTTGACGCGGTCGTCGCGTTCATGCGCAATGGCCGCCGGATGCACATTCGACAAGCCACTGCGGGCGAGGCGCGACTTGAAGGCATCGAGCCGACCGGCTGAGGTATCAAACGCGTACAAGCGCCCGGTGCTGCGCATGGCCGCACCAATAGCCAGCGTCTTGCCACCGGCTCCAGCACAAAAATCAACAATCATTTCACCGCGCTTGGCATCCAGCAACATCGAGAGCAGTTGCGAGCCTTCGTCCTGCACTTCAAAGTCACCGCGCAAGAACGCCGGCGATTTGTTGAGCGCCGGTTTGCCGGCTATGCGCAAGCCCCAGGGTGAATACGGCGTTGGCACGGCCTTGATACCCGCCTGTGCCAATTCCTTTTGAACATCGGCACGCTTGGCCTTGAAGGTGTTCACCCGCAGATCCAGCCCAGCGCCCTTGTTGAAGCTTTCCACCAACGGCCAAAAGCCATCGCCCAACTGGTCTTTAAGCGGCTGCACCAACCACTCGGGCAGGTTGTGGCGATGGCGCTCCATCAGGTCTTCGGGCTTGATCTTTTCGCACTGGTCAAGCCAATTGGTTTCCTGCTCGGTCAGGGCACTGCGCAAGAAATCACCAGGGCCATAGAAACCCAAAATAGCCATTCGGCGCTCTTTGGGGCCACTGCCGGAGGGGGCGAAGTGGTCAAACAACTGCTTTTTACGCAGCACGGTATAGGCCGTTTCGGCCAGAGTAGCGCGCTCACGCGGGCCTAGGCCGCGGTGGTCGCGAAAATAGTGCGACACGATGGCATCGGCGGGGTGGTCAAATTTGAGAGTGAGACGAACCAGTTCAGAACAGGCGTCAAGTAGGGCTTTTGGATGCATAGCCTTCGATTGTCCCATGAGTGACCCAAATCAGCCGACATCTGACCCACCAACACCACTTCTGAAAAAACTTTACAAGTCTTCACCCTTCGTATGCCGGGCTTTTATAGTCTTGCCAGACAATGAAGCAAGCTACTTGACCCCCAAAATACCCGATGCCCAGTCCTACTGCCCCAGCTCTCAAGCCTTTCCCGAAACAGCGTCGGACCATCAGCTTAACTTGCGCCCTTGTTTGCGCAGCAAGCTTGCTGCTGACGGCCTGCGCCAGCACGCCAGCCCCACCCATCACGGTCGAACCAACTGCGCAAGCGCCCTCGAATGCCTGGTGGGGCCGTTTCAACGATCCGCTGCTGAGTCAACTGGTCGTCAAGGCGCTAGACGCCAACACCAGCATCAGGTCAGCACAGGCAGCGCTGCAGCAAGCGCGCGCGCTGCGGGATGTCAAGCTGGCATCGACCGGCCCGAATCTGAATTTATCCGGATCCGCCAGCCGTAACCAGACCGAGCACACCGATGCCAGCAACAGCTTCAAGGCCGGGCTGGACGCGGGTTGGGAAATCGACATTTTTGGCGCCAACCGCGCCAGCGTGAACGCCAGCGAGGCCGACACGCTGGCCGCTGTTGCCAGCCTGCGTGACGTGCAGGTCAGCATCGCCGCTGAAGTGGCACTGGCCTACATCCAGTTGCGCGGCAGCCAGGCGCAACTCGCCATCGCGCGCAGCAACCTGGCCAGCCAGCAAGAAACCTTGCAAATTGTCCAATGGCGCGCCCAGGCT
>JBBQZI010000226.1:0-4896 GCA_038207855.1 Burkholderiales bacterium | reverse complement strand
AAGGTCCCGCAGCCGGTCGGCACCGGCGAAATTGAGTCGTCATCAGCTCATGACGCAGCTGGCCAACTGCCTTTTTGAGCACGCCAAAAGCGGCCGTCGGGTCGTGGTTTGCATTGATGAAGCACAGGCGATTCCGCTGCGCACGGTGGAAAGCCTGCGTTTGTTGTCCAACCTTGAAACCGAGAAGAAAAAGCTGTTGCAACTGGTGTTGCTGGGACAGCCCGAGCTTGATATTAAATTGGCACTGCCAGAAATTCGCCAATTGCTGCAGCGCATTACCTTCAGCGAATACCTCGGACCCATGCGTGCGGTGCACGTGCCGCTGTATCTGGCACACCGCCTTGCTACGGCGGCCGCGAACGAAGCGACTGACACGCAGGTGTTCGAGGCGGCAGCGGCGCGCTATCTTGGGCGTGTTAGCGGTGGTGTGCCGCGCCTGGTAAACGTGTTAGCCCATAAATGTTTGATGCTGGCCTACGGTGAGAACAGCCATCGGGTGGCGCTACGGCATGTTCGCATTGCCGCCGCAGACACGCCTGGCGTGCAGGGCAAGTTGTCACGCTGGTGTAGTTGGCGCGAGCGCTTTTCACCGATGTGGTGGGCGCGCACAGGAGGAAGCCCGTGAGTGTCATCAACAAAATGCTACGCGATCTGGATCATCGGCAGGCCTCCGATGCACCGGGCGGCGCGCCACAGGTGGCTGCCAGCATTGCTGCTGGGACGCGCAGTGTGGATATTTTTGCTAGTAGTCTGGCACCAGGCCGCAGTGCTGATGGCAGGCGGCTGGGCTGGCTGGCATTGATGTCAATTTTGGTTTTGACCGCACTTGTCTTTGGGTGGTTGCAAAAGGCGGGGCCAGTGCCAGTTGTCCAGATGCCAGTAGCCCCTGTTGTCGCCCACAGCGTTGACGTCATCCCCATAGTGGCACCGATACGCTCGCCTGAAATTGGGATTGAACCGGCAGCTCAGTCGGCTGTACCAGCGGCAAGTTCGGTGAAACGGGTGGCCCATGCACAAGAGCCTGTTTCACGCTCATTGGCTGCCGCACTTCCAGCCGCTTCCATGCCGGCCGGATTGAAGCTAAAAATGCAAGCCAGTATGGCGCACCCGTCCTTTGTGCCGATGGCCGCTTTGCCGCAAGCGAAGAAAACACCAGTTAAGACATCAGTAACAGCGCCCGCAGTCGCCGTTGCATTGCCAGCAGTCATTCCTGTGATGACCTCACCTGCCACAGCGCCAGCGGTTCCTAAACCTGTTCGTCGTGCGGCACTTGAGGTATTGGCGCAAGCGCAGATGCTGTGGCAGGAGGGCGCGCAGGCGGGTGCGGTTGATCTGCTGCGTGACGCTTTACTGCGCTTGAATGCATCGACTGGCGCAGCGGCGATGGATTCATCAACAATCGCTGCCATGGCGCGTGAATACGCGCGCATGACCATGACACAGAATCAAGTTGGTGATGCTTTGTCGATGCTGACCCGGCTGGAGCCGCAGTTGGCTGGCGTGGCCGACATATGGGCGCTGCGAGGCAGTGCAGCCCAGCGGCTCGGGTTGCACCAACAGGCAGCTCAGGCCTATAACCAGGCGCTTCTATTGCGTCCAGAAGAGCCACGCTGGATGCTGGCAGCAGCAGTTTCCCTGGCCGCACAAGGCAAAACCGGGCTGGCAGCCGAGTTGGCAGAAAAAGCGCGCAAAGCCGGGGGTTTGCCACCTGATGTGGCAAACTACCTGCATCAACTCGGTGTCGCAATTCAGGCGGACTGATTCCTATAGTTGCTCATCCGCAGCACCGCTTTTCGCAATCATTTTTCATGCTCAAACGTATCAGTGTTCATCAATTGCAGCTCGGCATGCACCTCAAGGCATTTTGTGGTTCGTGGATGGATCATCCGTTCTGGCGCACTGGTTTTGTGTTGACCGATTCAAAGGATATTGCGCTGATTTTGGCTAGTAACATCAAAGAGGTCTGGATTGACTGTAGCAAGGGCGATGATGTGAAGTCTGGTGAAATTTTGGCCACGCAAGTGGACCCTCAGTTGCCAGAATCGCCTTCGGCGCCGATGCCAGTGGTGTTGCCGGCCTCAGTGCCAGCGCGCAGCCCGCGTGAAACTGCTCCGGTACCAGCGGCTCAAGAGGTTGAGCGTGCCGCGCGTATTTGCCTTGATTCCAAGGCGGCTGTGGTTTCGATGTTTGAAGAAGTCCGCATGGGCAACGCCGTGGATGTGGGCGGGGCCAGGCAGTTGGTGGAAGAAATTTCTGACTCGATTGCCCGCAACCCGGGTGCCATCATCAGCCTGGCCCGGCTGAAAACGGCAGACGACTACACCTACATGCACTCGGTGGCGGTCTGCGCCATGATGGTCGCGTTGGCTCGGCAGCTAGGGCTGGACGAAGAACAAACGCGCAGTTTGGGCATGGCCGGTTTGCTGCACGACCTCGGCAAAGTGGCTATGCCCAGCGAGGTGCTCAACAAGCCTGGCAAGCTGACTGATGCCGAATTTGACATCATGAAAACCCACCCGACCGAAGGCTACAAGATGCTCATGGCGAGCAGCGGCGTGGACGCGGTGGCTCTTGATGTGGTGCTGCACCACCACGAAAAAATGGACGGATCAGGCTACCCCGAGCGGCTCAAGGGGGATGCGATCAGCTTGCACGCCAAAATGGGCGCTGTCTGTGATGTATACGATGCCATCACGTCCAATCGGCCATATAAATCCGGCTGGGATCCGGCCGAGTCGTTGCGCAAAATGGCCGAGTGGACTGGCCATTTCGACCCCAAGGTGTTTCAGGCCTTCGTCAAGAGTATGGGCATTTACCCGGTAGGGTCGCTGGTGCGCTTGAGCTCCGGCCGCATTGGTGTGGTGACCGAACAGTCGGCCAAGTCATTGACAACACCCTGCATCAAGGTGTTTTATTCGAGCAAATCCGACATGCGTATCACGCCTTACGTGTTGGACTTGTCACAGCCCAAGGCGATTGAGAAAATCCAGAATCGCGAAGACCCGACCAAGTGGAATTTTCCTGATCTGAACGAGCTATGGTCGGGCTTGCAGAATTTGCCCGGCTGAGATCTTCAGCGCCGGACCTGCAGTGCGCCCGGGTTGACGATATTGGTGGGCCGACCCTTGATAAAGCTGATGACATTGTCAAAGGCAGCGCCAAAATACATTTCATAGCTGTCTTGTTCGACATAGCCAATGTGTGGCGTGCAGATGCAGTTTTCCAATCGCAGCAACGCGTGGCCCTGCAAGATGGGCTCGGATTCATACACGTCAATGGCGGCCATACCGGGACGACCCCGGTTAAGGGCGCTCAACAAGGCATCTGGCTGAAGTAACTCAGCGCGCGAAATGTTGACAAACAAGGCGGTTGGCTTCATTTTCGACAGGTCTTCAAGCGTGACGATTTCGTTGGTTTCTTCTGCCAGACGCAGGTGCAAGGACAGCACATCAGCTTGCTCAAATAGCTCATCGCGGGTGCTGGTAACCTCGTAACCATCCATCACGGCACGCTCGCGAGACGGCGCGCGGCCCCATACCAACACACGCATGCCAAAAGCCTTCCCGTAGCCGGCTACCAGCTGACCGATTTTGCCGTAGCCCCAAATGCCCAGCGTTCGCCCCTTGAGCGTAGTGCCCAGGCAAAAATTGGCGGGCATGCTGCCCGACTTCAACCCCGATTGCTGCCAGGCCCCGTGTTTGAGGTTGCCAATGTATTGCGGCAATCGCCGGGCAGACGCCATGATGAGCGCCCAAGCCAATTCTGCTGGCGCGATGGGCGAACCTGTGCCTTCGGCCACCGCCACGCCCCGCTCGGTGCAGGCATTGACATCCACATGCGCCCCAAGCCGGCCGGTCTGCACCACTAGTTTGAGTTTTGGCAGCTTTTCAATCAGGGCGCGTGATAGGTGGGTGCGGTCGCGGTTGAGCACAATCACATCGGCATCTTTCAGACGCACTGAGAGTTGTCCCAAGCCTTTGACGGTGTTGGTGTACACCTTGGCTTGGTAGGGCTCCAATTTAGCGGCACATGCCAGTTTGCGCACAGCATCCTGGTAGTCATCAAGTATCACAATATTCATGCGGCTAATTGTGCCTTGATGAAGTCCAGTTACGTCCCTGGCCCGGTATTAGTTGACAAATATCAGCAATTTCTAGGTGTGCAGGTCGGTGACAGGTTCCGCGCTATAACGGGTGAGCGGGTTGCAACTGCGTGTAACGCAGCGATGGCTCAGTGAAGCAAGGACTCGTGGGCTGCCAGGCGATCAAGCTCGGCGCATACGTCAGCCATGCGACCCGAGATACGCATGCGACCGACCTGAGCCGGTGTCTGACCAGCCTCAAAAACACGCAACACGCGCAGCGGATGATTGATGCCAGTGTGCTTGCTGGTGTGTGGTTGAGCGCGTACGACCTGGATTCTGATGGGATCAGCGTGGACAGTCACCGACATGACGGATTCGCCCATGTCAGCTGGCTTGTGAGGAGTCTGACCCGGCGTGGCCATCAGCCAGTGCCAAAGCGCCTTGATGGGGGCCGCGATGCAGGCGGAGTTGAGTGCAATGTTCATGAATAAACCTTTTGAGGCAAGGCAAGCAGGGTCAAGACGAAACAGCGGGCCAGCTGCCGGCTCACATCAGCATGGTGTTGCGGATCAAGCCCACGGCCAGGCCTTCAATTTCAAACGCTTCGCCAGGTTCAACCACAATGGTCTGGTAGTCCGGGTTTTCGGGGTGAAGTTCGATGTTGTCCTTGTTGCGCATGAAGCGCTTGACGGTGACCTCGTCACCCAGCCGTGCCACCACAATCTGGCCGTTTTTGGCCTCGCGGGTGGTTTGCACGGCCAGCAGGTCGCCGTCCATGATGCCGGCATCGCGCATGGACATGCCACGCACTT
>JBBQZI010000225.1:0-4904 GCA_038207855.1 Burkholderiales bacterium | reverse complement strand
GCATATAAAACTCGGCTACGCCGTAGCGCTGGCGTATGCGACACTTTACGCCTGATCACCATTGCATCTATGGCCTGGCCTTTCGGCCGCGCTTGGTTTTGTCACATCGGCTGCATGAGTCCAAGCGATGATGCGATCCGGCCGTCTAGCCGTCACCCGATCAAGTCCCTGAACCCCACCGTCAAACCGCAGCACAGCGCAGGGTGCGATTCAAACTGGTTTGCAGCAGGGCTAAAGCACATCACTTTGAATCGCACTCCACAGCGCGGCTCCGAGAGTCCCCACAGACCGCCTACGACGGCTTCCGCTAACCCTGAAATTTGCCGGATATTGGCGATTCCGGCTGGGTGTTTCCAAATCGACTATTGGTGGGATACTGCGATTCATGGGGTTGAAATGCCTACCCCATCGGGCCGAGCGGATGCGCTTGAACCTGTTGACGGTGGCACACCTGAACCGTAACTTGCCGGAGTAAAAAGAGGGATCGGTACGGGTGCGCCGGGAGACTCGATGCATGAAGTTTTTTTAAATCAACATAACGAGGATGACATGACAAAAGCTAACAAGAAGAGTTTGAAGTTAACCGCGCTGGCTGGGGCCGTATTGGCACTCAGCGCCTGTGGCGGCAGCGACGATGCCGAAAATAGAAACATCAAGCCAACCTACATGGGCACTGTGACCAGCAGCAGCTATGACGGCAGCAGCGATGACCTGCTGACCGCCGGTCTGGGCAAGACCGGGCTGGGCGCGGCCACATCGGTCGCACTGACACCCGTCGATCCGTTGAAGCCCACATCAGCCGAACTGCGCAAGCTCGCCATCTTCAACAACTACCGCGCCATCCTCGACATCAGCGCCGCCGGCGGCTACGGCACGCTATACGGTCCGAACGTCGATGCCAAGGGTGTCATCACCACCAGCGAAGGCAAGATCGCCGGCACCGAGTACATCGCCTATTCGGACGACGGCACCGGCAAGCAGAACATCACCATGATGGTCCAGGTGCCCGCGACCTTCAACCCGGCCAACGCCTGCATCGTCACCGGCACCTCCAGCGGCTCGCGCGGTGTCTATGGTGCCATCGGCTCGTCCGGCGAATGGGGCCTGAAAAACGGTTGCGCTGTGGCCTACACCGACAAGGGCACGGGCACCGGTATCCACGACCTGCAAAACGACACCGTCAATGGACAGAACGGCGTTCGCACCGACGCTGCCACAGCGGGTAAGAGTTCGACTTTCACCGCCGGACTGAGCGCCGCCGAACTGGCCACCTTCAACGCGGCCACGCCAAACCGCTTTGCTGTCAAGCATGCGCATTCGCAGCAGAACCCGGAAAAGGACTGGGGCAAATGGACGCTGCAGTCGGTCGAATTCGCCTATTTCGTGCTGAATGAAAAATACGGCGACCTGGCCCGTGACGGCGTGACGCACCTGAAAAAGCTCACGCCATCCAACACCATCGTGATTGCCTCCAGCGTGTCCAACGGTGCCGGCTCGGCATTGGCAGCCGCCGAGCAAGACACGCAGGGCCTGATCAGTGGCGTGGCCGTGGCCGAGCCCGAAGTCCAGCTCGCGCCCGACAGTCGGTTGAGCGTCAAGCGCGGTGCTACCACGCTGGTCGGCACCGGCAAGCCGCTGTACGACTATTTCACCCTGGCCAACCTGCTGCAGCCCTGCGCGGCACTGGTGTCACCGACCACGAACGCCTTTAATACCGTCAACGCAACGATTGCTGCCAACCGCTGCAGCGCCCTTCAGGCCAACGGTCTGGTCACCGGCACCACGACTGCCGAACAGGCCACCAGCGCCATGACCGCACTGATCGCCGCCGGCTGGCAGCCTGAAAGCACGGTACTGCAGGCATCACACTACTCTTTTGCGACCTTGTCGGTCGGGCTGACCTATGCCAATACCTACGGCCGCTTCAGCGTCAAGGACAATTTGTGCGGCTACAGCTTTGGAGCCACTGGCGCAACCGGTGCGCCGACGGCGGCCAACGCGACTTCGCTGGCGACTTCGTTCGGCGCCTCCAACGGTGTGCCGCCGACCATCGGCATCAACATCGTCAACAATCTCAGTGTGGGCGGGCCGCTGCTCGATGCAGCGTCGCTGTCAGTCGGCAATGTGCAGGACTACAACATCGCCGGCGCGCTGTGCATGCGCGAGCTGTTCACCGGCACCAGCGCCAATGCGGTGCGTGTTCAGCAGGGCATCAAGGAAGTGGTGCGCAGTGCCAATTTGCACGGCAAGCCGGCGCTGATTGTGCAGGGCCGATCTGACACACTGCTGCCGGTGGCCTTCACCAGCCGCCCTTACTATGGTATGAACAAGATCGTTGAAGGCGCTAACAGCAAGCTGTCGTACATCGAGGTGACCAATGCGCAGCATTTCGATGCCTTCCTTGCCTTCCCGGGCTATCCGGAGCGCTTGGTGCCGCTGCACCGCTACTTTATCCAGGCGATGGACATGATGTATGCCAACCTGAAATCTGGCACCGCCCTGCCGGCCAGCCAGGTGGTCCGCACCGTGCCGCGTGGTCTGAATGGCGCAGCCGCCAATCCGATCACGGCCGCCAACGTGCCGCCGATCCTGACGAGGCCGGCCGCTGCTGACCAGATCACGTTTGCCAACAACGTGCTGACCATCGCCGACTGATTCTCCTTAGCCGGGAAAAAGGTGCCAACGCTTGGCATCTTTTTCCCTTAGTGGAGAATGTTTGAGGGTCGCTACATCATGTACTTGAACAACATCGTCGAAGCCGATCACAGCGCGGTCAAATCCATCATTCGACCCCTGCGCGGGCTCCAGTCGTTCCGAGCCGCCGCCAATCTACTGGCAGGCCAGATTCGTCTTGCGTGAGGACCGCCTGATGCCTTCGTACCTAAACCCGATCCATGACAAACAACGCAACAAAGCCCCCCGCTTTGCCGCCAACCTGACACTGCTTTACCCCGAACTGCCGTTTTTGGACCGCTTTGAAGCAGCGGCGCGCGATGGGTTTACCGCCGTCGAGTTTCTCTTTCCCTACGCCTGGCACAAGCACGACATCACCGCACGGCTGGCGGCCAACGGCCTGCAACAAGTGCTCATCAACGCGCCGCCCGGCGGAGTCGATGCGGCCTCCAGCGTGCAAGCCTGGGATGCCGGTGTGCGCGGATTGGCCTGCATCGCTGAGCGTCGCGCCGAATTTCAAAGCGGCATTCAACTGGCGCTGGACTATTGCGCGGCGCTGGCCTGCCCACGCCTGCATGTGATGGCGGGCAACTTGCCGCCCGGCCTGCCACGTGAAGCCTTGTTGGATGTGATCGCTGGCAACCTGCGCTGGGCCGCCGAGCAGGCGCAGCAGCATGGCGTGACGCTGCTGATTGAGCCGATCAACCTGCGCGACATGCCGGGCTATTTTCTGAACCGGCAAGACCACGCCCATGAAATTCTGGATGCCGTCAACGCGCCCAATCTGCAGGTGCAAATGGACCTGTACCACTGCCAGATTACCGAAGGCGATGTGGCCATGAAGCTGCGCCGCTATTTGCCCACCGGGCGCATCGGCCATATCCAGATTGCCGGTGTGCCCGAGCGCCACGAGCCCGACACCGGCGAGCTCAATTACCCGTATCTTTTCAGTTTGATTGATGAAATGGGTTACAACGGCTGGATCGGTTGCGAGTACCGGCCACGGCTCGGAATGCAGCCGGGCGGCACCTCGCAAGGGCTGGGCTGGCTCAAGCCGTGGCGCGCGTAAAGCGAAGTCGTGGCATCATCATTTCTTGACGCATTTGCACAGGAGTTTTTCATGAACGCACGCAGCCCCACCGCCCACCTGAACGCACCCCAAGCCCTGAGCCAGATCAGTGCCGCCTGGGACGACGACCTGGTGGGCCAGCTTGAGCGCTACATCGCCATCCCCGCCAAGTCGCCGATGTTTGACCCGGATTGGGTGGCAAACGGCTTCATCGACACCGTGGTGCGCAACGCGGCCGACTGGGTGACGGCGCAACAGGTTGACGGCCTGAGCCTGGAAATCATCCGCCTGCCCGGGCGCACGCCAGTGCTGTTTTTTGAACTGGCGGCCTCAGCAGGCGCTATCATAAAAGAAGCGACTCACGCAGACGCAGCAAGGGCTAGCAGCCAAACGGTCATGATGTATGGGCACCTGGACAAGCAGCCAGAATTCACCGGCTGGCGCTCTGACCTGGGGCCGTGGACGCCCAAATATCAGGACGGCAAGCTCTATGGCCGCGGCGGTGCCGATGATGGTTACGCCATTTACGCCGCCATCACCGCCGTTCAGGCGCTGAAAACCCAACAAGTGGCGCACCCGCGCATCGTCGGCCTGATCGAAACCTGCGAGGAAAGCGGCTCCTATGACCTGCTGCCTTACATCGATGCCTTGCGCACGCGCTTAGGCGATGTCGGCCTGGTGATCTGCCTGGATTCGGGTGCTGGCAATTACGACCAACTGTGGCTCACCAACAGCCTGCGCGGCATGGCCAGTGGCGTGCTGAAGGTCGAGGTGCTGACCGAAGGCGTGCATTCGGGCGATGCCAGCGGCCTGGTGCCATCGAGCTTTCGCATCCTGCGCCACGTACTCGACCGACTCGAAGACAGCGCCAGCGGCCACTTGTTGCCACCACAGTTTCATTGCGACGTGCCTTTAGACCGGCTGGCGCAAGCCAAGGCGACCGCCGCCATTTTGGGCGACGAACTTTACAAACGCTTTCCCTGGGCGCACTACGACTGCGGCGGTGCCAGCCAAAGCATGTTGCCGACCACCACCGACCCGCTGCAGGCGCTGCTCAACCGCACCTGGTTGCCTACTTTAAGCGTCACCGGCGTCGAAGGCCTGCCCAATTTGCAAAACGCCGGCAATGTGCTGCGGCCGTCGACCGCCTTCAAACTCAGCC
>JBBQZI010000224.1:0-4925 GCA_038207855.1 Burkholderiales bacterium | reverse complement strand
TCTACCGCAGTATCCACGGCGGCTAGCGCTGCATCTGGCGCTGCACGCTAAGGAGTCAAGCACATGGCCAAATTTTTCATTGACAGACCCATTTTTGCCTGGGTTATTGCGCTGTTCATTGTGGTGATGGGCTCGGTCGCCATCACCCAGTTGCCGATCGCCCAGTACCCGCCGGTGGCACCGCCTTCGATCGTGATCTCGGCCAGCTACCCCGGTGCTTCGGCCCAGACGCTCGAAGACAGTGTGTTGTCGATCGTCGAACAAGAGATGAACGGTTCGCCGGGTCTGATCTACATGGAATCAGTCGCGCAAGCCAACGGCACCGGCAATATCACGCTGAGCTTTGAGCCGGGCACCAACCCCGACCTGGCGCAGGTGGATGTGCAAAATCGCTTATCGCGCGCTTCGCCACGCCTGCCGGCTGCCGTCACGCAGCAAGGCGTGAGAGTGGACAAGGCACGCAGCAACTTTTTGCTGTTTGCCATTTTGTCGTCCGATGACCCGGCTTTGACACCGGTCGGCTTGGGCGACTTCGCCTCGCGCTCGATCGTGCCCGAACTTCAACGCTTGCCCGGTGTCGGCCAAGTACAGTTGTTTGGCACAGAACGCGCCATGCGGGTCTGGATCGATCCAGCCAAGCTGCAGGGATTTAATCTGTCGGCAGCCGATGTCAGCAACGCCATTCGGGCACAAAACGCGCAGGTTTCGGCCGGTGAAATCGGCAGCTTGCCCAACGTGGCGGGTCAAGGTATTGCCGCCACCGTGGTCGTCAATGGTCAACTTAGCAACGTGGAACAGTTTGGCAATGTGCTGCTGCGCGCCAATGCGGACGGCTCCAGCGTGCGCCTGAAAGACGTGGCGCGCATCGAACTGGGTGCGCAGACCTACGCCACTTCGGCGCGTTTGAATGGCAAGCCGTCAACCGGCATTGGTGTGCAACTGTCCCCCAGCGGCAATGCGCTGGCCACCGCCAAAGCAGTGCGCGCACGCATGCAACAACTGGAAAAAGTCTTCCCCAAAGGCATGACCTGGGCCATTCCATACGACAGTTCGCGCTTCATTGAAACCTCTTTGCGTCAGGTAGCTGAAACGCTGGTTGAGGCCATCGTGCTGGTGTTTCTGGTGATGTTTTTGTTTTTGCAGGACTGGCGCTACACGCTGATCCCGACACTGGTGGTGCCGGTGGCGCTGCTGGGCACCTTTGCCACGTTGCTGGCGATGGGTTTTTCGATCAACGTGCTGACCATGTTTGCCATGGTGCTGGTGATCGGCATTGTGGTGGACGATGCCATTGTGGTGGTGGAAAACGTCGAGCGCATCATGAGCGAAGAAGGTCTGTCGCCGTTGCTGGCCACGCGCAAGGCGATGGGCCAGATTCAGGGCGCCATCATCGGCGTGACCGTGGTGCTGATTTCGGTGTTTGTGCCACTGGCATTTTTCAGCGGTTCCATTGGCAATATTTACCGCCAGTTTGCCGCCGTGATGGGCACCTCAATTGCGTTTTCGGCGTTTTTAGCGCTGTCGCTGACACCGGCCCTG
Source organism: Burkholderiales bacterium (assembly GCA_038207855.1). Classification (GTDB taxonomy): domain Bacteria; phylum Pseudomonadota; class Gammaproteobacteria; order Burkholderiales; family Burkholderiaceae_C; genus Rhodoferax. The sequence goes on along the minus strand of JBBQZI010000224.1, from coordinate 3,386 downwards.
TGCGCCTCGCTGCTCAAACCGGTTGAAGCCGGCCACCACCATGCCAAGACTGGTTTTTTTGGCTTGTTCAACCGCGGTTTTTCGCGCACCGCCAAGGGCTATGAGCGCGGTGTCGCGCGCCTGCTGCCCAAAGCCGCGCGCTATCTGGTGATCTACCTGGCCATCGTGGCCGTGGCGGTGCTGATGTACCAGCGCCTACCAACCTCATTTTTGCCCAACGAAGACCAGGGCACCATGCTGGTGAACGTGCAATTGCCGCCCGGTGCCACGCAAGCGCGTACGCTGGCCGTGATGCAGCAGGTTGAGGGCTTCATGCTCAAGCAACCTGAGGTGCAGGGCATGGTCAGCGTGCTGGGTTTCAGCTTTTCTGGTCAGGGGCAAAACGCTGCGCTGGCGTTTGTCACGCTCAAGGACTGGTCTGAGCGCAAGGGGCCAGGCAGTTCGGCCGATGCCCTAGCCGGTCGCGCCTTTGGTGCACTGATGGGGATTCGTGATGCATTCATCTTTCCGTTAAGCCCACCGCCGATTCCTGAGCTGGGCTCGTCCTCGGGCTTCAGCTTCCGGCTGCAAGACCGCGCCGGCTTGGGCCATGAGGCCTTGCTGGCAGCGCGCAACCAGTTGCTGGGCATGGCCTCACAAAGCAAGGTCATCACACAAGTGCGCCCGGATGGCCTCGAAGACGCGCCGCAGTTGCAGCTTGACATTGACCGTGACAAGGCCAGCGCCCTGGGCGTGAGTTTTGATGCCATCAACAGCATCATTTCAACCGCCCTGGGCTCCGCCTATATCAACGACTTTCCGAACAACGGGCGGCTGCAGCGCGTCGTCGTGCAAGCCGATGCGCCGGCCCGCATGCAGCCGGACGATCTGCTCAGGCTTACCGCGCTCAACAGCAAAGGCCAGATGGTGCCGCTGTCAGCCTTTGCCAGCACGCGCTGGGTCACGGGTGCCATGCAAACCGTGCGCTTCAACGGCTACCCGGCCATGAAAATCAGCGGCAGCGCAGCCCCTGGCTTCAGCACCGGCGCAGCACTGACCGAGATGGAGCAGCTCGCCGCCAAATTGCCGCCCGGTTTTGGTTATGAGTGGACCGGCACCTCGCGCGAAGAAAAGCTGGCCGGCTCGCAAGCCATGATCCTCTACGGCTTTGCCATCCTGGCGGTGTTTTTGTGCCTGGCCGCCTTGTATGAGAGCTGGACGATTCCACTGTCGGTGGTTCTGGTGGTGCCACTCGGCGTGTTGGGGGTGATCGTGGCCACGCTGTTGCGCTCCTACGCCAATGACGTGTATTTTCAGGTTGGCCTGATCACCATCATTGGCTTGTCGGCCAAAAACGCCATTTTGATCATTGAATTTGCCAAGGACCTGCAAGCGCAGGGCAAGAGCGTGATTGAATCGGCACTGGCCGCTGCACACCTGCGCTTTCGACCGATCGTGATGACCTCGTTGGCTTTCACGCTGGGTGTGCTGCCACTGTTTCTGGCCAGCGGTGCTGGCTCAGCCAGCCAGCGCGCGATTGGCACCGGAGTGATTGGCGGCATTTTGACTGGCACCACATTGGCAGTGGTATTTGTACCGATCTTTTTTGTCGTGGTACGCAGCCTGTTCAAGGACAGTGAACGCCAGCAACAGGTTCACGCCGAGCAGGCCGCACACATGGGTGTTCACGTCGGGACGCATGGCGATGACTAAGCACCCTCAACCCATGGTTTCAACACAAGGCCTGTTCATGTTCTTCACGCTGCCCCTGTTTCCTCTGCAAGCACCGATTCGTGCCGTGTTGCGCCCGGCCCGCCGGTCGCTGATTGGGCTGCTCTGTATGGGCGCGCTGTCGGCGTGCTCACTGATGCCAGTCTACGAACGCCCAGCCGCCCCCATTCCTGCACAATGGCCCACTGCCAGTGGCGCAGAAGCCATCACGATTGATAGCAAACAAGCCTATCAATTAAAGGGCTGGAGTGAGTTTTTTTCAGATGCCACGCTGCGTGAACTGATCAACACAGCACTCGCCAACAACCGCGATCTGCGTGTCACCGTGCTCAATATTGAGCAAGCCCGCGCCCAACTCGGCATCCGCCGGGCGGACCAGTTTCCCTCCCTGAATGCCGCCGTGACCGGCTCGCGCACGCCGGCCAGCAACGGCGGCATCACCAGCGCCTATGCCGGCGGCTTGATCGTGACCGCCTACGAACTGGACTTTTTTGGCCGTGTTGCCAGTCTGAAAGAACAAGCCTTGGCGCAATACCTGGCCACAACAGAGGCCAGCCAAACCACCCAGATCAGCCTGGTGGCCAGCGTGACGCAAGGCTGGCTGAGCCTGCTGGCCGATGAAGCCTTGCTGCAGGCATCGCGTCAGACCCTGGCCACGCGCGAAGAATCGCTCAAACTGGTGGACTTGAAACTGCACTTTGGTGCAGCATCCGAGCTGGACTTGCGGCTAGCGCAAACCCTGCTGGAAAGTGCCCGTGTCACGCTGGCGCAACAGCAGCGCCAGCGGGCCCTCGATGAAAACGCCCTGAGCCTGCTATTGGGCCAAGCCTTAAGTGCCTCAGCACAGCAGCAGTTGGCAAACCACACCCAAAACCTGAGCGATGTGCGTTTTTCCGAGGTGCCGGCCGGCTTACCGTCTGACTTGTTGGCGCGCCGCCCCGATATTCGCCAAGCCGAACAATTGCTGATTGCCAGCAACGCCAACATTGGCGCGGCCCGTGCGGCGTTTTTCCCACGCATCAGCTTGACCGCTGGTGCCGGATCGGCGAGCAGCGAACTCTCTGGCCTGTTCAAGAGCGGCTCCTGGGGCTGGACGCTCAGCCCGCAACTGGTATTGCCCATTTTTGATGCCGGGCGCAATCAGGCGAACCTGGACGGCGCAAAAGCCACCCGTGAGATTGCGCTGGCGCAGTACGAAAAAGCCATTCAGAGTGCGTTTCGCGAGGTGTCCGACGCACTGGCCGGACGCGCCACGCTGACCGAGCAGCTCAACGCCAGCGAAGCGCTGCTGGACGCCGAAACCGCCCGCTCGAAGTTGACCAAACTGCGTTTTGACAACGGGGCAGCCAGCCAGCTCGACTGGCTCGATGCGCAGCGCTCGTTGTTTGGCGCGCAACAGGCGCTGGTGCAAATCCGTCTGGCTTACCTGCAGAATCAGGTGGTTCTGTACAAGACGCTGGGTGGTGGCGCACCCACGAATGCCACCGTGCCTGCGAGTGATGCAAACATCAAGACCGCTTCCTAATTTATATGCTTTTTAGGCCTCTAGCCCTTATTCAATAAGCGCAGGCAGCTATTTAAAATATAGCAAATTTAAGCTAAAGTGACCTGTGCCAAGCGACGTGCGAACGACTTGGCTACGGTCGCTGATGGAGGTCAAGCATGATGCGTTTGGT
>JBBQZI010000223.1:0-4948 GCA_038207855.1 Burkholderiales bacterium | reverse complement strand
CCCAGAATGTCCAGCAGCAGGTAAACCGCTTCGGACGCCGGCGGTTTTTCAAGCGCCAGCGCCGTGGCTTGCAAAAAACTCTGGCCGCTGGCGCTGTAGCAGCGCACCAGCAACGCGCACCACGGGTCGCCAGCGACGGCGCAGTCGGCGATAGCTGCTGGCACAGGACGTGTGGGTTGCGCTGGCAACTGGTCGGGGCGATGTTCCAGAAAACCCAAAAAATAATGCGGCCGGTGTTTGGCCTTGGCCCACAGCTGCTCGCTCTGCGCGGGGTCAAGCAGACCAGCCCCGACCACAGCGCGAATGGAATTCATCGCCTGGATCGGATTTTCTTCAAACGGCAGGTGTTCGATCAGAAAATCAGCCAGCACCTGGCCCATGCTGCCATTGCGCACCGCTTCAGCGCCGAGCATGTGGCGTGCAATCTCCATGGTTGGCAGCGCCCACCAGGCACGCCGGGCCAGCTCATCCGTCAGGTTGGGCGATTGCGCCACGCCTTTGACCGCTTCGGGTTCGCCGAGTTTGAGCTGCGCTTCCAGATTTTTTGGGCTGGAGTGGCCCATGCTGTTCCAGCGCATCAAATGCACCGGGTAGCCGCCGGGCGAACCAGTGGCTTGACCGCCCAGCAGCTCGCGCACGCGCGATGCATACAGGTCAGGGCGGCAATTGCGGTGCAACACTACCATGGCCTCGCCTTTGGGCGTGAGCGCGTGCAGCGTCAGGGTGCTCTCGTCAATGCGCACGGCATGCACCTCGCCGGCCAGCAGCACATGCAGGCGCAGTGCGTCTTCAGGGGAAAGTTCGGCAGACATAGATGGCTTTAGTTGAGTTGAATGCGCCGGCCCCAAGGCACCGGTGCCTTGCCTTTGATGAGCCACAGCACCGGAAAGTTGGGGGCCCTGGACGGTATGTCGCCCTGGGCATCGGTGAAATAAACCAATGCATCGGGTTGCACGCCAGCCTGCTCAATCCAGTCAAATACGGGTGCAAAAGCGGTGCCGCCGCCGCCCGCAAACGGGTGCGGTAGTAAAAATTCCTGCCACGGCTCGGTTACCCACGGCGCATCGGCCGCCAGCGTGGCATCGCAGGCGAACAGCGTCAGACGCACCGGCAGGCTGCCCTTGATGGCATTGAGCTCGCCCACAAACGCGGCCAAATCGGCATCGGCAATCGAGCCCGAGGTGTCAAGCGCCACAAAAATATCGCCCGAGCGGCTGCGCAAGCTCGGAAATAGGGCACCACCTGCGGTCTCACCGGTGCGCCGTGACGGGCGCAACCAGGTGTAGTCGTCACGCGCGGTCTGCGATAAATACTGTGCCAGGGCCGCGCGCCACGACACCTGCGGTGCCAGCGCGTCTTCAGTCAGCCGTGCCAATCCGCCTGACAGCTTGCCAGCCTCACGCGCGCGCTGTGCAGCGCTGGCCAAGTGGCGTTGCCATTGCTGCTGCAAGGCTTCTTTTTGCGGTGCCGAAAGTGGCGGCGGTGGGCGGTTTTGGTCATCAACTGGCGCTTCAGCCACTTCAACCGAGTTCATGCCGTCACTGGCTTGCTGGCTTGCCGTTGCGTCTGCGCCCGCATCGGTATCTTGCGGGTCGCGGCCGCTGTCTCCGGGCTTGTCGGGTGAGCTGTCGGCACCGCCGCCTTGGCCCTTGGCCTGGCTGTCGCCGTTGCCGCCGCCGTCCTGGCCGCCTTCACCGTCATCCCACAGATGGTCGTCCAGTGTGTCGTTGTCCAGGCTATCGTCCAAGCAGGGGTAAATCTCTTCAGCCGCCATGCCCCGGTAGAGATCCAGCACCTGGGCTCCCAAGGGTGGCTTGAGCCCTTCGTCGATCAGCAGCGGGTTGACCGCAAAGTCACAGGCCAGGTCCCATAAGCGCTGCACCCGGTGGCCGCGCCGCGCGAAATGGCCCAGGGCACAGTGCAACGCTTCGTGCGCCAGCGCAAACTGCACTTGCGATGTCGTCAGCGAAGCCACCCACTGCGCGCTGTAATACAGCTTGCGGGCATCAGTGCCGGTGGTGCGGCACCAGGCGCCGGCCTCCACCAGCGGCAGGCGCAGCACCAGCGCCCCCAGAAAAGGCTTGTCCAAGATGAGTTTGGTGCGCGCGGCCGCCAGTTTGTCGGCCGCCGCCTGGCTAAGCATTGCCGTAACCGGGCCAGCAGGCGCGGTCAGGTTTTGGATCAACCCTGAAATGCTCTCATTCATAGAGCAGCACATCGGCCACCACACTGGCCCAGCCGGCAAATTGCGGCACAGAAAACAGGCTTGAGCCAATGCCACGGTGCATGTCCGACACCAGCATGACCCCCATCTCCTTGAGTGGCAGACGCTGGGCGTAGTTCAGAATATGGCCCCAAACCTGCTTGGCCTCAGGCTTGCCCTTGACGCGCAGCGCGCGCCCGGCCAAGGCCGCCGCTACCGCGTATTGCAGATCGATCTCGTGCGGCACTTCGGCTTCCAGCCCTTGCGTGATGGCATCCAGATCGGGCAGGCGATCCAGGCTGTCCAGATAGGCCGCACACTCCACGCCCGCCGCATGGCCGACACAGGCGATCAATGCGCCGGTCAGCAGGTCCGGGCTATCGGCAAATTTTTGCAGCGCACGGTGGGCAAATTCCCATGAACGGGGGCTCGGGAAAGCCATTTCACCGGCTAACGTGCGGGCCGCATCAAACGCAAATAGCAACTCGGGTTTGAAGCGCAAAAAAGCTATCAAGCGCTCGTCGATGCCATTGGCGTAGGCCCAAAACGCCCAGTCGTCCAGATTCACCTGCACCTCAAAATGCGAGAAACGGTTGGCCAACGGGGCTGGCATGGCGTAAGTCACACCGCGATCGCCCTGGCGGTTGCCAGCGGCAAAGATCACCCAACCATCGGGAATGCGGTAGTCACCCAGACGGCGATCCAGAATCAATTGGTAGGCCGCCGCCGACACGGCCGGTGGTGCCGAGGTGATTTCGTCAAGAAACAACACGCCGCGCGGGCCGTGGCGCTGGGCATCAGGCAGCAGCGCGGGCACCGCCCATTGCACCATGTTGTCAACCCGAAACGGAATCCCGCGCAAATCAGAAGGCTCCATTTGCGACAGCCGGATGTCGATCACCGGGGCCTTGTGGCGCGCTGCCACTTGGGTGACGATTTGCGACTTGCCGACACCGGGTGGCCCCCACAGCATGACGGGCGTGTGGTGGCCGCCAGCGGTGCTGAGAAATTCACGTTCAAGAACCAAAGCAAGCTGGGCAGGGCGCATGGCAGGTGTGTGGCGGTAAATGGTGGATCGGGTCAACAGATGCCGGACTTTAACCGCAGATTATTTGTCCCAAACTTTGATGGCACGCGCCACCTCAAATCACGCAATACCGTCGGTCAGCCCATCAAGCCTACGGAATCGGGCGACCCGGTCCCTGTGTGTCATGGGCGCGCGCCGACAGGTAGGCGTAGAGGTCGGCAATATGGGCACTCACGCGGGGCTCACCTTGCCACGCTGGCATCGTCAACATATAGGTTTCCTTGCGCTGCAAGATGTCCTGAATGAGGGCTTCGCGCTGGGCCGGATCACGGCTGATTTGTCCAGTTGGCAGGCTCCAGTCGTAGCGACTGAGCACCAGGTTGACGAACTGGTGCGAGCCCATGTCGCGCACTCTGGGTAACAGGTCGGGTGCACCTGCTGTGCCAGTTGCGGCGGGACCATGGCAGGCGGCACACCGATCCTGAAAAACGCGCCAACCGATGTAGACCGAGCCAGGTGGTTTTGTTTGCTGCGAAAGCTCCTGTGCCGCTTGTCGGTTTTCTATCTCCACGGCACAACCGGTCAATAGCAGGACTGACAGGAGAAACGGAGCGGGTTTAAGCCCAAATATTGGCAACTTCATCATGGGAAGGGAGTTATAGGACATAATGCCTGCCAGGGTAATGATCACCGTAATGATGAAAATCGAAGTGCGGTTATCGATAGCCCACGAAGTAGGTTTAAATTCTTTCATTTATCAATGATTGAATGAGTGATGCTTTGAATTTGTTTTGCCCTGTGTAGCGTAACAAAGCGTGGATATGGTTTTTCAGCGTTTCAATTTGATCATATTATCTGTGCCGCCTCTTGCCGAATGCTTTTCCCCAAGTGGTTTTAATGTCGGAGAACAGAAGAATACTCAAAAAGATGAGCACTATGAATAAGAACAAATGGTCTCTTTTCGAGGTAGTTTGCCTGTCATCGGGGTGCAAATAGGTACTGCCCTTACTCACTACTCCATACAAATCTATATGACCGCCACTGACGAAATTACTGAAAACGCCCGGCGATTCGCCTCGGATAATTCTTTCCCGGTAGTCTTCCTTGATTATCCAAATCCGGACGGAATCACCCCGGTGAACGTCTCTTACAAATTCCTCCGTATACATGGCATTATTCGTGGCCCTGGATGCAGTAAAATAAAGTGCTGGAAACTCCTTCAGTTTCAGGGTAATGGAAGCGGTGCTATGCCGGCGTCTCGGCGACAAAACAGCCTCTTCCGAAAGTGTACCGGCTACCATTTGTAAGTCCTCTGCCTGGACAGGCGCTTTCAGCAGTTGATATGCCAGGTACAACAATGTGCCTGAGAGCAAAGTGCCGACCAAAATAATGCCCAGACGGTCGAAAAACCTGTGCTTGAACAGTGATAGCAAAGGGTTGCTCATAGGTTCGTCCGATTTTGTTCCGCTGCTTTTTGCTGCATCCGTTCACCGATCTGGCGGGCAGCCTCATCCGGGCTTTCCATCAAATGGTGCATGATCCGGTCCTGTTCCTGCACTTTTTTGTTCTGGCTCAGTTTCTCCTTTCCTTCCAGTTGTGTAATCTCCATCTGAAACGCCACAATTCCTTTCACCATCGCATTCTTATATTCCTGCGGCAGTTGCGACCATTGGATAAGATATTCTTTTTCAAAGGTTTGCATTTGCTTTTCGAGTAAT